>CAJQPY010000001.1 GCA_905480335.1 uncultured Ilumatobacter sp.
TTCTGTGTTGCGATGTCGCCGATGCGTCCAAGTCGACGTCGGGTGACATCAAGTTGACGTGTTTGGGTCAATGAATGCGTTGCTGGCATTACATCGACCGTGCGGAGAGCACCAAAATGCGCAAGCGCAACCTCAACGTGATCTTCGAGACGACTTTCAACTCCATCATCGATGTCGTTTTCGTCGATCAGGTCAACGCCTGTTTCAGCGTACTCTGCAGCGTTTATAGGGGCTGCAGCCCGCTGAGTTGTGCGCGAGGGGGGACTTGAACCCCCACGCCCTTTCGGACACCAGCACCTGAAGCTGGCGCGTCTGCCATTCCGCCACTCGCGCAAGTGGAGGTCGAAACGCTAGCGCCCGCGTGCCAAGTTGCCCACCAACCGTTCATCGGGGCCGACGACGTTGAGTCCGCGACACTCGTCGCCTCTAGCGACCGTCAGCTGCCTCGCTGGTCCGACACAGCCCCGCGATGCACACCCGATGACACGCCGCATCAAATGCCTTGCACGATCACGTACGACCCCAACTAAATGACAAGCACCGGCAGATCCGACAACCTGGGCACATTCGATCGAACGGTCACGCTCGACTGCGACATCAAAAAAATTCAGGTGGTCGGCCCCGGCCGATCTGCCGCAACCTCGTTTCTAAGTCGAAATCGAGTTAGTTTCCGCATCGAGTTCGGCCCAGACGTGATCGGCGCACTCAAATAGTTGTGCGGCCGGGGTGGACCGGTTTAGAAAGTGGGACCGACCCATGCGCACGCCGCCGGTCGGCGGGGTGGGGGAAGTAGCGTTTGAGCCCACTTATGGGATTGCAATCACTAGAGCACCGTTTGGAGCGTATGGTCGAGGGCGTGTTCCGACGTTCCCGCGGGTCCATCCGCCCCATTGAGCTCGGTCGTCGCCTCGTACGCGAGATGGACGACAACCGCACGGTCGACGTAAAGGGCCGCCGCATGGTCCCCAACGACTTCGTCTTGCTGCTCAGCCCCATCGACCATTCAAGCTTCAACGAGATCGAAACCGCCCTCACGACGGAGCTCGCCGAAGCAGCCCGCGAATACGCCCGCGAGGAGGCGTACCACTTCATTGGACCCGTCCACGTTGTGCTCAACGTCGATAACAACTTGAGGACAGGCCGGTTCGGAATCATGTCGCAGCTCAAGCAGGCCCCCGGCGGCGTCGGTGCCGGATCGTTGGTGCTCCCATCCGGTGAACGAGTCGGCCTCGGCGAGCACACCACCACCGTCGGCCGACTCCCCGAAAGCACGATCACCATCGACGACGGCAACGTCAGCCGCGAACACGCCCGCATCGCTCCAGGCGCCAACGGATACGTTGCGACTGACCTTGGATCGACGAACGGCACCCTGGTCAACGGCGTCCGCATCGTCGGACAGCAACAGCTCGCCGACGGCGACATCATTAGTTTCGGATCCACCCACCTGCGCTTCGAGGCGTCCTGACCTCAGCCCGGGCGGCGGTGACGATTGCATGAGCAACCAGGTCCTCGACATTCTCAAACTCAGCCTCCTTGCGCTGCTCTATCTCTTCTTCGCTCGTGTTCTCTGGGCGGTCTGGAGTGAGGTCAAGACCCCGCAGGGCCGCCCGGTCGCCCCCACCCAGTCGCCGCAGCCAGCTTCCCTCCCGGTTGCCGCCGCACCACCCGATGCCGCCAATAAACGAAACAAGCCCGCCAAGGGTCGGGGCGGTCGCGCCGCTCGGCTCGTCATACTCGAACCGAAACATCGACGCGGCGTGACTATCGCGCTCGGCGACGAGATCACTCTCGGGCGCGACGAAAACTGCACGATCTCGATCCAGGACGACACGTACGTGTCCACTTTGCATCTCCGGATCTACAGCTACGACGGTCAACCGATGATCGAAGACCTCGGGTCAACCAACGGCACCTTCCACAACGGCACCAGAATGCACGGCACGAAGTTGCTCCAACCCGGCGACCGAATCCAAGTCGGTACAACAGTGATCGAGGCACAATGACCCGCCCGATCACATCGAACTCGGTCGCATCGACAGCCAATTCGACTGCCGTCACGTTGCATGGATCGGCCCCTCTCACAATCCCTGCGGGCGGCTCCAATGGCTGAACTCAAATGGGGTGCTGGAACACACCCAGGGCAGGTCCGGCCCGAAAACGAGGACCAGCTACACGCGTCGCAGGGCGTTTACGTAGTCGCAGATGGGATGGGCGGCCACGAAGCCGGGGAGGTGGCTAGCGAACTCGCGGTACAGCGAGTCCGCGAGACCCTTGCCGACGAGGACGCGACGCCAACGGCCGAGCGCGTCATCGAGGCGATCTCGAACGCGAACGGGGACATCTTCCGTGCCGCGATCGCCAACCCTGGCCAGGCCGGGATGGGTACCACCGTGACCGTGATCGCCGTCATCGAGGACCCGATGGCTGGTCGCGGCGAACCCAACATCGATGCCAATGACCCGGTCGGACCCGACCGGGTCACACCAATTGTTCCGAGGGAACAACCCGAGGCCCTAGTACTTGCCAACGTCGGCGACTCGCGCACCTACCTGCTGCGCCACGGTCGGCTTCGGCGAGTCACCATCGACCACAGCTACGTCCAAGAACTCGTTTCGAGCGGCTACATCACCGATGACGAGGCACGCACTCATCCACGCCGCAACATCATCACCCGCGCCCTTGGCATCGAGCCCGATGTAAAGGTCGACTGGTGGACGCTCCCACTAGTTCGAGGGGACCGGTTCCTACTCTGCAGCGATGGACTCGTCGACGAGGTCGCAGACCCTGACATCGTGGCGACGCTGCTCGAACACGACGATCCGCAAAAGGCCGCCGACTTGCTGATCGCCCAAGCAAACGACGCCGGCGGACGCGACAACGTGACCGTCATCGTGCTCGACGTCCTCGCTGGTGACGATCCACCCGATCCGACGCAGGAGATCGATTTCACGCCAACCTGGGCGGAAGATACCGATATCTCCACCGAAGACATCGCACAAATGGAGGGTGCAGATCTCGCAGCGACAGACGGCAACCCGAATCCCGACGCCGCCGTAACTGGTGGACGTCGGCTGGGCCGACGAGATCGACGCAGGACGGAGAAACGAGCCGAACAAACAGCATCCACTGCGCTGACCGGTTCACCCGACGAAGACGCCGATTCAACCGAACCCGAATCGACCGGAGGCAGTTCGGCCGCCGACCCACCGAAGAAGAAGCGCCTGCTGACGAGGGCAACCGTTATCTTCGTGCTCCTCGCCATCCTCGTCACCGCCTTCGTCACGACCGCCGCCTGGGCTCGCCGCGGGTTCTACGTCGAATTCAACGACAACGAACAGGTCGTGCTGTACCAGGGTCGACCCGGTGGATTTCTCTGGATCGACCCGACGGTCGAAGCAACCGGCGCCGCCACACGTGGCGAACTCACCGATGCAAGCGTTGCGCTCGTCACGGCCACCCCCACATTTTCGAGCCTGAACGATGCGACGCTGTTCATTCGCGGCCTGGAAATGGTCGAAGCGACCGACGCCGACCCGCCGACGACTGCCGACGACGGATCCTCATGACCGGCATGCTCGAGGCCGATCTCGAGTCGACTCGGCTGACCCGCCGAGATCGCCGCGCAGTGGCCCCGCTCGCCTACCGGCGACGCAACGCCGAACTCACCCTGATCATCATGGCGGCGGCTATCACCGCCGTCGCCTACACACTCGCCTCACTCGGGTCGAACGCTGAAATTCCACCAGGCATCTTTGGCTTCGTTGCCTTTCTGCTCGGCTTGATGCTCATTGCCCACTTCGTTGTCAGAAGGTTCGCAACCGGCGCGGACGCAACGCTGCTCCCGCTCGCAGCGCTCCTGCACGGCATCGGATTCGTGATGATCACGCGGCTGGATGACGAACTCGCCAGTCTGCAATCGCTGTGGAGCCTGCTGGGCGTCAGTGTGTTCTGTGCGGTCTTGATCATCATTCAACGCGCAACCGATCTGGCCCGCTACCGGTGGCTGCTGTTCTTTGCCGGTGCCAGCGGCCTGCTGCTGCCACTCGTTCCAGGCCTTGGCGCCAACATTAACGGTGCCCGCATTTGGGTCAGCCTCGGACCGATCAATTTCCAACCTGGCGAGTTCGCAAAAATCGCGCTCGCTATCTTCTTCGCAGCGTTCTTCGCCGAGAACCGCGAGCTAATCGCCGCCAAAACTTGGAAGATCGGACCGTTTCGACTGCCCGAGCCGCGCTTCGTCCTCCCCGTGCTCGTCGCCTGGGGCTTCGCAATCGTCGTGATGGTCGGCCAGCGCGATCTTGGATCCTCGCTGCTGTTTTTCACGCTCTTCGTTGTGATGGTATGGGTGGCCACCGAACGACTCGGCTGGCTCCTGCTCGGTGTTGTGTTATTCGCAGGAGCTGCGTACTTATCCTGGTCGCAGTTCGCCCATGTGCAGACCCGCGTCGACATCTGGATCGACCCATGGTCCGACTCGCTCGGTCGCGGGTACCAAATCGTACAGTCGCTTTTTGGTCTCGCCGATGGTGGCATCACCGGCACGGGTTTAGGCCGCGGCAACCCGAACCAGGTGCCTGAGGCGCAGAACGACTTCATCTTCGCCGCGATTGGCGAGGAAATGGGAATGATCGGCGGGACGGCAATCCTCATGTCGTACCTGTTAATCGTCGGCGCCGGCTTTCGGACCGCGTTACGCACCGACCGGACGTTCGAGAAGCTGCTTGCCGTCGGGCTTACCACCATCATTGGCGTCCAGGCGTTCATCATTATCGGTGGCGTCATTAAGCTCGTACCGTTGACGGGCATCACACTCCCGTTCGTCAGCTACGGCGGGTCGTCTCTCGTGTCGAACTACATCCTGCTCGCACTTCTCATCCGGGTGTCGGACTCCGCGGCGCGGCGACTCGGCGAAGTACCCGACGAACCGACCCCAGGTGAACGTTGGGCGGCGTGGCAGCTCCGTCGACAGATCCGCCACGACGGCAAGCAGGGTACGGGGCGTCAGGGAGGCTCCTGATGAACCGCCAGATCCGGCAACTCGCCGTCGGCTTGATGATGTGTTACGTCGTGCTCTTTGCGACACTCAACTACTGGCAGGTCGCGCAGGAACAGGAACTCAACGCGAACGTCGAGAACACACGCGCTGTTCGTCGAGAGTTCAACAAGCCACGCGGTGACATCGTCAGCGCCGATGGCGTAATCGCAGCGACCTCCACGCCGATTCCCGACCCAAATGCTGAATTCGATCGCATCCGTGAGTATCCGACAGGCGACCTGCTGTCAAACGTCACCGGCTACTTCACCCTGAACTTCGGCTCCACACAAGTCGAACGGGCGTACGGCGACGTACTCACCGGCAACACCACCGAACAACAACTTCGTGCGCTCGGCAACATCCTGGCGAGCGACGTCGACAACTCCGGGTCCGTAGAGTTGGCGGTGCGCCACGACCTGCAGCAGGTCGCGAAGTTCGCATTGGGCGGCCGGACCGGCTCGGTCGTCGTACAAGACATCGAAACCGGTGCGGTGCGGGCGATGTACAGCAACCCGACATATGACCCGAATACCTTCGTCACGCTGCCGTTCGACGAGGCGCGGGAGGCGATCGTCGATCTGCAGAACGCCCCCGGAGACCCCCTTCTTGCGGGCGCGTATCAGCAACGATTTATGCCGGGCTCGACATTCAAGGTAATCACGACCGGCATCGGCATCGAAGCCGGAGTGATTGACCGCACCACCCAATTCGTCCGCGAATCGGAGTGGGTGCCGCCACAGACAACCAACCCGATCCAGAACTATCGCGGCTCGACCTGCGGCGGCGACCTACCCGAGGTGTTCCGTCGCAGCTGCAACATCCCCTTCGCCCAAACCGCAATAAGTCTGGGACCCGACCGGATGGTTGCCGGCGTCGACGCGTGGGGGATCGGCGAAGAACTCCCAATCGACCTCCCAGGAGCCGCTGCGAGCACGTTCGGCGACACGGCAGACCTCGCCCAGCAACTCCCGCTGCTAGGCATACGCGGCTTCGGACAGAACGACGACCAGATGGTCCCGCTGCACATGTCAATGGTCGCTGGCACCGTCGCAAACGGTGGCCAGATGATGACGCCGTACGTCGTCGAGGCGACGTACGATCACGATGGCCGCACCCTCGACCGAACGCAACCCGAGGTATGGAAGACACCGATCTCCGCCCCGACCGCAGCGCTGCTCACCGAGTTCATGACGGGCGTCACCGAAGGCGACCGCGGCACCGCCCGCAGCGTGCAACTCGCCGACGGACAGCGTTTCGCGGCCAAAACCGGCACGGCCGAGCTCGGCCTCGTTGGCGACCCCGACCGAGTGCACGCCTGGATGATCGGATTTGCTCCGCTCGAAGCGCCGAAGTACTCGATCGCAGTGGTACTGACCGACCTCACATCTACGCAAGCCGACGCCGCAACTGGCGGTCGCGAAGCCGGCCCCGTCGTGAAGACAGTCCTCGACTACTTACTCACCGGCGACGGGGCCAACGCTGATCTGAGCGGTGGATGACCGTGACGAGTACGGCGCAAACAGGCCAGATACCCTCTGTCGGCGGCCTCGACAGGTCCGCAGGAGAATCTCAACAGTGACAAACCAAGGCGACGCAACGGTCATCAACGACCGCTACGAGGTGCACAAGCGAATCGGTCGCGGCGGTATGGCCGACGTCTTTTCTGCGCGCGACCTGCTCCTGGACCGGCAGGTTGCGATCAAGGTCCTTTTTCCTGAGTTCGCAACCGACGACAACTTCGTCGAGCGATTTCGGCGAGAGGCGCAATCCGCCGCCAACCTCAGCCACCCCAACATCGTCAACGTCTACGACTGGGGCAAGTACGAGGGGACCTACTTCATTGCAATGGAGGAGGTTCAGGGTCGCACCCTCGCCGACGTACTGAGGACGAATGGCCAACTAACCTCCAAGCAGGCAGCCGAAATTGCAAGTGAAGTCGCTGCGGCCCTCGGCATCGCTCACGAGAAGGGCACGGCACATCGCGACATCAAGCCAGCCAATATCTTGATCGGCAAGAACGGACAAGTAAAGGTCGCTGACTTCGGGATCGCCCGGGCCTTGAATGCACCGACCGAATCGAACCTCACCCAGGTCGGCTCCGTCATGGGCACTGCGACCTACTTTTCGCCAGAGCAGGCTCAGGGAGCACAGCCAGATCCGCGCAGCGACCTGTATTCGCTCGGGATCGTGATGTACGAAATGGTCGCCGGGCGCCCTCCCTTCACCGGTGACAACCCGGTCAGCATTGCGTATAAGCAAGTTCACGATTCGCCCCAGCCGCTCGTGCAGATCGTGGCCGACGTGCCGAAGGCCTACGAGGCGATGGTCGCCAAGTTGCTCGCCAAGGATCCCAAGGTCCGGTATCCGAGCGCCGGTGCGTTGCGCGATGACCTCCGCCGATTCCGCAACGACGAGCCTGTCCAGGCACTCGTCGCAGCGACAACTCGGGCCCGGCCGGACGCAGCAACCACAGCAGTGAAAAAAACCGCCGCAGGAGCGGCAGCGACCGGCGCCGTGACGGCAGCGGCCAACCCGAGCTACGCGGCGACCACCGCCAATCCACAGGCCGGCGTTGCGCCGGTCAATCCACAAGCGTCGGCAGTGCCGTCGACGGGGATGTACGAGGCCGGCTACCCAACCGGAGCATCATCAGAGGCCGCCTACTACGACACGGGCGGCTCGCGTACCGGTTGGTACGCCCTTGCCGCATTCTTCGCGCTGGTCGCCCTCGTGGTCGGTGGCGTGTTGCTGTTCCAGGCACTCGCACCGAAAGGCGACACCGCCGAACCGTCGCAGTTCATCCTTGACGATTACTTCGGGCGATCACTCACTGTCGTCACCGCTGACCTCGCCGAGAAAGACCTACTATTCACGACAGTCGAGGAGGAGAACGCATCGGTTCCGTTCGGATTCGTACACCGCACCGACCCGGCCGCCGGTGAGGTCGTGTTGGAGAACCAGCAGATCGAGGTGTTTTTTAATCCTGATCCGCAGCTCCAGAACGTACCCAACGTGGTTGGCCAAAACATTGAGGAGGCGACCGCCACGCTTGAGGCACGAGGTTTCGACGTCGGCACAGTCACGACCGACGACACAAGCGATCGCGGAGAGGGCACCGTGTTGAGTACCGAACCCGAGGCGGGGACACCGGTCGCCATGGGGACTACAGTCGACATCACAGCCGCAGGCCGCCGCAACACCGTGCCAGTACCTGGCGTGGTGGGCTTCATTGAACAGCAAGCAGTCGAAACACTCGAAGCACCGCCCTACGAACTCGTCGTCACAGTCGAACAGATCCCGAGTGAGACCATCGACGAAGGGTTTGTGATCTCGACGAACCCTAGCCAGGGCGAACTCGTCGAGCGCGGCGGCAACATCACACTGCAGATCTCGAGTGGCGCAGCGCCCGTCGCAGTTCCCGTCGTCGAAGGCCTGACACAGGGCGAGGCAGCCAACCGCCTTCGGGCCGACGGATTCGTCGTCGAAACGTTGTTCCAGGAGGTCCCACCTGGCAGCGCCAACGACGGCGTCGTCACCGCACAGGACCCGAAGGCAGCAACTCGCCTCGAACGCGGATCCACCGTCACGATCACGGTTGGGCGGTCCACGATCCCGGTGACCACACTGCCACCGCCCACTATCCCACCGAGTACCAGCCCGCCCACACCACCGCCTACATCGATCGCGCCCACGACCTCTTCACCCGCAACGACGGAAGCAACCACAACCACTGAAGCAACCACCACTACCACCACGACGACGCTGGTCGCTCCACCGTGATCCACGGCGGTGACCTGATCAGCTCTCGTTAAGACTTACGTTGGCCTCGCCAGCGCACGCTGCGCAACGCGACTCAGCTACGACCGATCAGCCGAGCCGACGCAACCAATTCCGCAGCAAGTCATGGCCCGATGCGGTGAGAATGCTCTCAGGGTGGAACTGGACCCCTTCGACATCATTGGTGCGGTGGCGCACCCCCATCACAACGCCGTCGGCACTGCGGGCGGTCACCTCGAGTAGGTCCGGGATCGAGTCGGGCGCAAGGGTAAGCGAGTGATATCGCGTGGCCGCCAGCGGCGACGGCAACCCAGAGAACACGCCAACGTTCTCATGCTCAATCGCCGATGTCTTTCCGTGCATAAGTTGCGGCGCCCCCACCACCTTGGCACCGTAGACGTGCCCAATGGCCTGGTGCCCAAGGCAGACGCCCAGCACAGGTGTCGATTTTTCGACAAACGCGCTAATCACCCCGCAGATGATCCCGCTTGACTCGGGTCGTCCGGGACCCGGCGACAGCAACACACCGTCGGGTGCAATCGCCACCGCCTCGGCAACGGTCACCTCATCGTTGCGAACCACGAGCGGGTCGGCTCCGAGCTCACCGAGATACTGAACGAGGTTGTAGACGAAGCTGTCATAGCTGTCGATGACGAGCACACGCATCGTCGTAGTCTGCCGGATCCGGGCCCCGCTACCCAGCCTGTTTCTCGGCCGACGGCCCTCCCGGCGCAGACCGGTCAACAAATCGCCTATGCTCTTGAGGCAATGGCACCTCCGAAGCGAAAAACCGGCGGCGGTCGAGTCACACCCAAAGGAACCCAGCCTGGTGACCGCAAGGCGAGTTCGGCGGGCGACCACGACGATCATGGCGCGACCGCATCGCGCCACACGGTCGCGGCATCATCGCGCTACACGCCGAAGGCTCAACGGCGTCGCCTGATCCCACCGAACATGATTCCAGTGATCATGGTCATGCTGTTGATCATCGGGGGTCTGGTCATCATGGCCGGCTATCTCGTCGGCGACGCCTCACGGTGGTTCACCGGTGTAGGACTCGCGTGCATCCTCGGTGGCCTCTGGTTTGCCACCAAGTGGGAATAGCCAACCGAATGGTCGGCTCGGCGCTCACCCCATTTCACTCAAACCGCCATTGCGGCAAATTCCATTGACGTTATGGGTCCCCGAAGTTGTTCACACCCTGGGGACAACTTAGTCGTAGAGTGGAGCGACTTCGACCATGTCCTCAAGGCAATGCTTCGGTGGTGGTGGGTCCTCGTCAGGGGCCATCGTCATCTTGAGCTCCACACCGCACACGTCGCAGCGATAAGCCCGCTTCACCCTGCGTAGCTCACCGGTCGGCAGCGGCTCAGGAGGTAGGCGAGTGAAGCTGCGCAGCATGCCGATCCCACCTTTCCACAGGATCCATCCGAAGAAGACCCCAAAGGCAACCCAGATGATCGTTGACGCAGCCGGCACATGGCCTACGCTACCGACGGCAGTTCGGCCCGCCGCCGCCGGCCTCCGCCAACTCGCCGGGCGGCAGCACTCAGGTTGCTCCGATCTTGGCCGGGAGCCGGCAGACCAGAGGAGCTCACAGTCGCTCAATCACGAGTGCGTTGACCATCCTCCGCCCTCACACATCACCTGCAGTCCATGCTGACCGTCAATAAGTTCAAGCTCCCTGACGGGCGTCCCGGCGAGCCGCGTGTCCAACGCTATAAGCGGATGTCCGGGTGCGATCGCTCCGCCGTTCGCATTGACTCGGTCGAAGATCGAGGAAGACCTTGGCACTGAGCTTGAAGCGGTGTATGTCGACGAGCCGGAGACCTGAGCGTTCGAGCACTCGACGCGTAGCTGGAATGTTCGCAGTGAGCATCAGCTGTGGACCATCGCCGCATACCACGAAGTCGACGAGCCGTGCGCCCGCTGAAACACCAAGTTCACGAGCACGCTCAGCCAGCATGATCAAAACCGGCGCAGCACCATCGGTGATCTGCGACGCGTTGCCAGCCGTCACTCGACCGTCGACTGACCAAAATGCGGAAGCCAGGTGCGCTCAGTCGTCCATCGACGTCGCTCGTACCCCCCGTCGACTGTGATCGCCGCACCATCACCGCCTGGTACCGCAATGAGTTCACCGTCGAGGCGACCCTCGCGGATGGCAGCAATCATTCGCTGCTGGCTGCGTGACCCGCATGCGTCCATTTCCTCACAGGGGATGTCCCAGCGATCCGCAATCATCTCCGTCGACTCAACCCGTGAAACGAGCCCTCCGCGTTCGGAATACCAGGCGCTTACCGACGGACCGAATGGAAATCCGTATCGACCATCAGCAGTCGACGACGATGGCATCGCGCAACGTGGGTCCTGTCCCCACGTCTTCCTGCTTCAGCCTAAGGCGGGACCCTATGCCGCCTCGTTGGCCAGAGTCTTAACCGAAGTAGCGGCGCTGCCTAAAACAATGGTGCTACTGGTTAGAACCTGCCAGCGAGCGGCAGACCCCATCAACATGAAATAATGCGGAGATGACTGGGCTAACCGACCTCGCATCCATCTCCGACATCGACGCCGCAGTGAGCGGCACAACCGTCCCCCAACTGTTCGTTGACCTCGTCGCGCGCCACGGGTCGGGACCAGCGTTGCACGCGATGAACGAGGGCGGCGGGTGGACTGACTACACGTTCGACGACTACGCGACGAAGGTGGCGCAGGCCGCATCCGGATTGTCGGCCGCCGGCCTCGGCACCGGCGACCGCATGCTTCTCATGCTCCGCAACGTCCCTGACTTCCACTGGTTCGATGCGGCTGCGCAGTTCCTCCGAGCCACGCCCGTCAGCATCTACAACTCCTCGTCGCCCGAGGAGATCCAGTATCTCGCCTCACACGCCGAAGCAGAGATCGCCGTGCTCGAGAACGAACACTTTCTGAACGGAATGTTGCAAGTGCGTGCCGACCTCCCCGCACTGAAAAAGATCTATGTTGTCCATCCACCGGCCGGCGAGCTCCCCGACGGTGTGTTCCCGGCCAGCGACCTGCTGATGTCAGGGCAGGCCGACCTTGCGGTACTTGCGGCTACGACCAAGCCCGACGACCTTGCGACTCTGATCTACACCTCGGGCACGACCGGTCCGCCGAAGGGTGTGATGATCTCGCAGTACAACGTCGTCTATGCGATCGAGATGCTGAAGCGGTCACTGGCCTCGACCTTTCCGGACTTCACCGGCCTGCGGACCGTGTCATACCTCCCGATGGCACACATCGCCGAACGTGACATGAGCCACTACTCCAGCATGGGACTCGGCTACGACGTGTACTGCTGCCCCGACCCGGCCGAGTTGACCGCGTATCTCAAGGAAGTCCATCCTGAAATTCTGTTCGGTGTCCCACGAGTATGGGAGAAAATCTACGGAGGCGTGAGTGCAGCGCTCAGCGCCGACCCCGTACGCAAGGCCCAGTTTGATGACGGCGTCGCGGCGGCCTCGGCAATCCAGACAGCGAGCTTCGGTCGCGATCTCACAGACGAGGAGGCAGGCACGCTGAAGTTTCTCGACGAGGCAGCATTCGCAAACGTCCGGGCGCTCGTCGGGCTCGACGCGCTTCGCGTTGGCGTCACCGGGGCAGCACCGATTCCCAACCAAATCCTCGAGTGGTTCCACGCTGTGGGGATCAACCTCACCGAGATCTACGGGCTGTCAGAGACGTCCGGTCCGTTGTCCTGGTCGCCGGAGCGCAACAAGATCGGCGCGGTCGGTCGAGCATGTCACGGGCTCGAGATCAAAATCGCCGAGGACGGCGAAGTGCTGTGCCGCGGCGGCAACGTGTTCCAGGGATATCTCAACCAGCCCGACAAGACTGCCGAGGCGATCATCGACGGTTGGTTCCACTCGGGTGACATCGGCGAGTTAGATGACGAGGGCTACCTCAGAATCGTCGACCGGAAGAAAGAATTAATCATTACGGCAGGCGGCAAGAACATCAGCCCGGCCAACCTGGAGGCGGAACTGAAATCGATACCGCTGATTGGCCAGGCCGCAGCAATCGGCGACAACCGTAAGTTCGTATCTGCGATTCTCGTGCTCGATCCGGAAGCCGCACCCATCTGGGCCGAAACAAACGGAAAGAGCGAGATGTCGCTTGCAGAGCTGGCCGCCGACCCTGACGTGATCGCTGCCGTACAAGCGGGGGTTGACCTTGCGAACGAGAAGTTTGCGCGAGTCGAGCAGATCAAGCGGTTCACACTCTTCAGCGAGGAGTGGCTCCCCGACTCCGAGATGCTCACTCCGACGTCCAAGCTAAAGCGACGCGGTGTGAACTCCCGCTACGCCGACGCGATCGAGGCGATGTACGACTGAGTCGACCGCCTGCGGCCGACATTGATGGCCCTGGTCAGGGCCAGGTCGACAATTCCTCGACCTCGTTGCCAGCGGCCATCAACAAATTAAGAATGCGACTCAAATCGTCGATGTGGTCGTCGTCAAGGTGTGTCGCAAACAGAGATTGAACGGCCCGTCGATAGCTGACATTCATCTCCCGCCATAACCGTCGCCCCGACTTGGTGAGCTCGATATCGACGGCACGTTTGTCGGACTGGTCGATGTGACGGTGTCGGGCGATCCATCCCTCCTCCTCCAACCGATCGAGCCGGCGACTGACGCTCGATGCGGGCAGGCGGAGGTCGGCCGCTATGTCGAGCGGACGGGCAAGACCTCCGAGACGCTGGAGCGACGTCAGCACATCGAACCATCCGATCGTAATGTCCCAATCGGAACGGAGTTCTTCGTCGATGTTCCGCTCCAGTTCGCCGACGAGGGCTTGGAGTCCGCGCCACGTTCCAACGCGGACGTTGTCAAGGCGAGGCATCGAACGTAGTTGTTCCGGCTCAGCCGGTCGCCCGAATCGCGGAGGAGAATGCCGATACAGCTTCGTCAACCTCCGCCTGGGTGACGATGAGTGGCGGACTCCAACGGATCGTGCGGCGGAACGTTCCGGCGATCATAAGAATCACGTTGTGCTCTTGGAAGCAGTGGTCGACGACTGCTTGAGCACGCTCAGGCGAATCGAACTCAGTCGCCACCATCAACCCACGACCGCGAACATGCAGAAGGGCCTGGTCGAGCTGCTGCATCTCGCGAAGCGCGTCGATGAGCTGATCACCTCGCTCCTTGACATTGTCGATGAAACCGGGCTCCTGAAGGACCTCGATTGTGGCGAGTGCTGCTGCACAGGCGATCGGGTTACCATTCGACGAGCCACTGTGGCTCCCAGTCACCCACTGCTCGTCGAGAGCGCGACGCGTACCGATTGCCGCGAACGGGAACCCTGAGGAAATCCCCTTGGCCATGCAGATGATGTCGGGCTGCACCCCAAGTGCTTCTATCGCGAACATCTTGCCTGTCCTCCCGAAGCCGCTCTGTGTCTCGTCAGCAATGAGCAAAATCCCGTGCTCTTCGCAACGGTGTGCGAGCCCCTCCATGAATCCCTTAGGTGTCGGGATATAGCCACGTTCGCCGATCACGGGCTCGATGACGAACGCCGCGACCTGCTCGCTGGCCACTTGCGTCGACAACACGCGGTCGAGGCCACGCAACGCTCGACTGACCTCACGTTCCTGATCGGAGGAATGCGGATCGGGGAACGGCGCAATGAAAACACTTCCGGGGAGCGGCCCGTAGCCAGCCCGGTCGATCGCACGGCTACTCGACATCGCTAGGGCGTAGTGAGTACGACCATGGAATGCACCGTCGAAGGCAATGACGTTGCGGCGCCCAGTCGCATGTTTCGCGAGCTTGACCGATGCTTCAACGATCTCATCACTGGTGCTGCCGAAGTAGAACGTGTCGATGCCCTCTGGTGTGATCTCGGCCAGTTTGTTGGCGAGCGGCTCGAGTTTGTCGTGGCGGTAGACGTTGATCTGCGAATGGATGATCCGGCCTGCCTGCTCCGCGATCGCCGCCGTCACCTTCGGGTGTGCGTGGCCGGTCGAAGCTGCTCCAAGCCCGGCAGTGAAATCGAGGTACTCGTGGCCGTTTGCATCGATAACCCGGCAACCGACCCCGCGTTCGATCTCAAGATTGGTTGCCGTCGCCCAGACGTTCGAGAGATGTGCTGCGGTTCCGGCCATTAGGGAAGCCTATGCAGCATGACTCTCATCCAGGATGGATGTCATCAGCACAGTCAGAAGGCTACGGCGATGACCTCGTCGTACGTAGATGCCAGGTAAAACGTCATCTGTTGGCGGATGTTCTCCGGGACGTCCTCCAGATCGGGACCGTTCCGCTTCGGCAGCACTACTTCGGTTAGACCCAGGCGATGTGCTGCAAGCACCTTCTGCTTGACACCACCGATGGGCATCACCTGTCCCTGAAGGTTGATCTCGCCGGTCATGCCGACGGTCGGCTTGACCGGCTTCCCGGTGAGTAAGGAAACCAGAGCCGTAGTCATCGTGATGCCCGCAGACGGGCCGTCCTTGGGCACGGCACCTGCCGGAACGTGAATGTGAAAGCGACGACGGAGTGCGGCGTCGTCCAGCCCGAGTTTCTCTGCGTGACTGCGCATGTAGTTGAGGGCGATCTGCGCTGATTCCTTCATGACGTCACCAAGCTGCCCGGTGAGGGTAAGTCCCGGTTCGGAATCGGGACCGGTCGGGAAAGCTGTGGTCTCGACAAAGAGCACATCGCCGCCCACTCCGGTCACCGCGAGGCCCGTCGCCACGCCAGGTACCAGTGTTCGACCCTGGATCTCGTCGTCGACCTTGACGCGTCCGAGCCAGGAAGTGAGTTCATCGTCCGCGATCGTCAGCGGCGTCTCGGTGCCGGTGGCGATCTTGGCGGTCACCTTGCGGACCAGGCGGCCCAATTCGCGCTCGAGCGACCTGACACCGGCCTCGCGTGTCCATCCGCGAATGATCGACCCGATCAGATCATCGCCGATCGTCAACTCGTCTGGGGTCAGGCCAGCTCGTTCGATCTGGCGGGGGAGCAAGTAGCGGTTCGCTATGAACACCTTCTCGGCTTCGCTGTACCCATCGAGTCGGACCAGATCCATCCGGTCGAGCAGCGGCCCGGGGATGGTGTCTGCCACGTTGGCAGTCGCGATGAACACCACCTCGGACAGGTCCAGATCGACCTCAAGGTAGTGGTCACGAAAGGTGTGATTCTGCGCAGGATCAAGCACCTCAAGGAGTGCTGCTGCCGGATCACCCGACCATCCACCGACCGTCAACTTGTCGATCTCGTCGAGCAGAATCACCGGATTCATCGTCCCTGCCTCCTGCAAGGCTTTTACGATGCGGCCCGGTTGCGAGCCGACATAGGTGCGACGGTGCCCGCGGATCTCGGCCTCGTCGCGCACGCCGCCGAGGGCGACACGCGCAAACTTTCGACCCATCGAACGGGCGATCGACTCACCGAGCGACGTCTTGCCGACCCCAGGCGGACCCACCAAGGTGAGGACGTGGCCCTCGCCGCGCTGGGCTCCTTCCTCGCGGACGATTCCCCGTTCATGGCGCAACTTACGCGCAGCAAGGAACTCAACGATTCGTTCCTTGACGTCGTCGAGGCCGTAATGATCAACATCGAGAATCGTCTGCGCAGCGTCAAGGTCGAGGGTGTCGGCGGTCTGCTCACCCCACGGCATTTCGAAGATGCGATCGAGCCAAGTCCGAATCCAACCGTGCTCAGGTGACTGCTCACTCATCCGCTCCAACCGGTCGAGCTCCTTGCCGACGAATGCCTTCACGCCGTCGGGAGCGTCAAATTCATCAAGCCGCGTTCGGTAGTCATCGACGATGTCGTCGCTGCCCTCGCCGAGTTCCTTGCGAATGGCGCTGAGCTGCTGCCGGAGGACGAACTCGCGTTGTTGCTTGTCCATACCTTCGCTCACGTCGTTGCGAATTGTCTCGGCGACCTGCAACTCATTGAGATGACTGCGTGCCCACGAGTGAATCGCATCGACTCGGTCCGACACGTCGACCGCCTGAAGGACACGGAGTCGGTCATCATCGTTGAACTCTGCCCAGAGGGCAACCGAGTCGGCGAGTTGACCAGGCGACTCGACCGTGCGAAGCAGTTCGGGGAGACGACGCGATTTACGGAGCTCCGCGATCAGCTCTAGCGTTGCTCGCAGCTCTCGAATCGTAGCCTCAACATGTGGCGACGCCAGACCGTCGATAACCGGCTCGACAACGACAAAGGCAAGCTCGTCGGGTGCAGTCTCGACCGACGCAACACGGGCGCGACGTTCCACCTGGACAATGGCCGCCGACTCACCGGTCGGTAGGTTGCCGACATTTGGGACCCGAGCGACAACGACGAGATCCGACTCGTCGCCCCCAGTCAGCGCAATCCGACCATCGGCCTGGCCCACGGCTGCCTCCACTGCGAGGCGCAGTTCGTCGGTAGCCAGAGTCAGGGTCACCGTGGCGCCGGGGAGGACCACAGCGGGAAGATGGGCGAGCGGAAGACGGGTAGTGGTCGGCGAATCGATAGTAGTTTGTTCGGACATAGCCACACGCTAGATGCAATAAACCTGAGTCGCACTGCATCAAGATTCACACCGAAGTCGGGAATACGCGCACCACAGGCACGCATCCGCTACCCAGACTCCGGCCTGTGCGCCTGCTATTCGAAGTTCTCGGCGACGGCAATCGCATCAGCCCATGACGCGCCTGCGGCGAGCGAGCCACGCATCTTCATCACCCAGCGCGGGGAGTTGACGCCGAGCGCCCCATGCAGCTTGTCGCCTGTGCGATAGAGCGCCAGAAACTTGCCGTCATCCACCGAGCCGGCAGCAACGTGCACGTCGTCTTCCGGCGAGGAGCACCCAAGGAACTGCACCCGAATATCAAACTGATCACTCCAGAAGAACGGAACGGGCGCATACGGCTCCGGTTCGTTGCCGCAGCTCACCGCCAGCAGATTCCGCGCAGCTGCCGCACCCTGCTCTGCGGCGTTCGTCCAGTGCTCTACTCGCATCTCCTCGTCGAACAAGTGGTTCGGCCAACGCAATACGTCGCCGGCGGCATAAACGCCGCGGCGGACTCCACCATCGATGCTGCGCGCATTCAGCGTCGCATCGCAGACGATCCCATCACGAATTTCAAGGCCACTGTCGTCGAGCCACGCAGTCGCCGGGACCACGCCGATGCCGACCACGACGAGGTCGGACTCGATCAATTCGCCGCCGGCGAGAAGCACTCCGTCCTCGTGAAGCCCCTCGACCTGGACACCGCAGCGAATGTCGACGCCGCGCTCGGCGTGCATAGCACCGATCGCCGCACCCATCTCGGGCCCCAGCCCACGGATCAGCGGTGCGGGCGCGCCCTCGAGAACAGTCACCCGGTTGCCAAGTTGCTTGGCGGTGGCAGCAACTTCAAGCCCTATGAACCCGGCTCCAATCACGACGGCGTGGTGGTCGCCGCCCGATAACTCGGCGCGCAGTCGCATGGAATCATCGAGTGTGCGCAACTCGTGGACATGAGCGTGCCGACTCTGCTCGGCTAGCTGACGACACACCGCCCCCGTGGCGATGATGCACCCGTCGAACAAAATGTCAGTGCCGTCAGCGAGGTGGAGGATGCCCCCATCAAGGTCGAGGCCTGCCGCCGCAACTCCGAGGCGCCATTCGACGTCAAGTTCGTCGAAGGAGTCGGGTTGGCGGAGGTAGATCCGTTCGGGCTCCCACTCGCCGGCCAGTACCTTCTTCGACAAGGGAGGGCGGTCATAGGGGCGATGCTGCTCGGCACCAACGACGACCACCTGACCACCGAAACCCTCGTTGCGCAGCGTCTCTGCGGCTCGCAGTCCCGCCAACGACGCCCCTACGACCACGACCCGATCCATCTTCATCCCGCCAACATGGCACACCCGCCCCGCTACATGCTGGCCGAACCGACGGGTGCTGCCCACTCAGTAGGTGCGTACCTCGACACGGTGGCCATCTGGATCACGCACGTACACACCGTCGCCCTGGCCCCGGGCGCCGAACAGCGAGGCGGGACCCATCTCGATCGCAACACGATGCTTCTTCACAAAGGCATCGAAGGACACACGATCGGTCACGAACGCGACATGGTCAACGTTGCGACCGGACGGCTCGTCGGCGAGCAGATCGATCAGCGTGTGGGCATCGACACGCAACGACACAAACGGCGCCTCACCCGCCCGCCACTCGTCTAATCGCTCTGCGACCAGCCCAAGGTAGTGTCGATACCACTCGACCGAACGCTCAACGTCGCCAACGCACAGCACGATGTGGTCGATTCCCGTGATCACAGTTCGACGGTATCGAGTCGCCCGCTACTGTGCGAGCCGTGTCGACCGCTGACAAAGCCTCCGATCTCGCGCTCCCCTCTACCGACCAGATGAACACCATGTTCGACGAGCTCTTTTCGAGCACCGGCAACACGCGCGCCGGGACCAGGCCCGATTATGCCCTAACCCGGCGACTGGTCGACCAATCACTCCTCCGTCCGAGTGGCTTCGTCTTCGGTCCGACTCAGTTCGGACTCGCCGATGCCGCGCCCTGGAACATGGTATTCACCGCCACCGGTCGCATCGAGCCGACGATGATGGCCTCCGAGCTGTCGGCCTGCTTCCAGCGGCCCACTCAGGGCGAGACGCTGTGGGCGCGAGCCACCGCCGAATCGGCAGGGCGCCGCAGTGTTGCAACCACTACCCGTGTGTGGCACGACGATCCGGAGTACACGCCATCGTCGACCGCCCAGAGCACCTACTCGATGCTGTTCTAATCGCGACAATTTCGATGTCCGGCCACCCTCGCTTCCACCTCGCCATCGCGGTGCACGACCTGAAAGCAGCACGCGACTTCTATGGCGGTCTGCTCGGCTGCACCGAGGGCCGCTCTGCCGAGCACTGGATCGATTTCGACCTCTACGGCCATCAACTCGTGGCCCACCTCGATACATCGGGCGCAGCGGCCGTCCGGCTGACGAACGCGGTCGACGGCGACGACGTCCCGATCCCCCACTTCGGCGTGCTGCTCGAACCGGCGGTGTGGGGACAACTCGCTGAGCAGCTGACCGCGGGTGGGGTCGAGTTTATGATCAAACCGCACACACGCTTCACGGGCGAGGTCGGCGAGCAGTCGACGATGTTCTTCCTCGATCCCTCCGGCAACGCGCTCGAATTTAAGTCGTTCACCGACGACGACCAGGTGTTCGCCAACTGATCAACGTCGGCGTGCATGCGGACCTCGGTCAGCCGGATACCCACCCGACCGCAGCGTTAAACTCTGCGTCCTGGAACGTGCGGACGTGACCGTGCAGCGTCCACTTCAACAAGTTGATGGCACCCGAGAGCGGTCCGTCATCGGTCACTACTGCTCCCCGATGAAAATGAATGTGTCGGATTCCATCGGTCAACTCTCCCCAGGCGCCTTCACCGAAGCCACTGAAGTCGGCACCCAGATGAAGGATCAGGCGAAGTTTCTCGTGCCGATCAGCGATCTCGCCGACTCGCGGCTCAACCTGAGAGACAAAATCATCGACGGTGAAGTCGCCGATCGCGCGCAGGCCGATGCATCCGTCCGGAAGCTGCTCGATTGGTTCAACCACGCCGACAGGTTATGACCATCATCGAACGTCGTGTCTGAAGGTAATCGAGAGTCGCGGCCCAGCCGCACGACGACGCTTGGGGACGCAGTGCTGCCATTCGTGCTGACAGGCGCCACCCATCACTAGCAAATCGCCGTGTCCCAGTCCCCAGGTGAGCGACGCCCCAACGCCCTTGCCGTATTCGAGTTCACGATTACGACGCATTCGAAAAGGCCGGCTCTCACCGACACTCAGAATCGCCACCACCGCATCGGTAACGCAAGTGCGGTGACGGTCGGCGTGCCACGCGACCGAGTCGTTCTGGTCGCGGTAGAGGTTAAAGCCGATTGAGTCGAAGTGCCGGTCGTAACGGTCGGCAAGCATCCATCGGATGTCAGCCAGAGCCGGCAGCGCCATCTCGTCCGACTCTGTTTCGCTCCACCACGACGTGAGCCGCGGCTCGTCGACCAAACGGTCGTACATGGGAATGCCGGTCCGCTGTCGGAAGTCAAGACGATCCATGAGGTCGTCGAACAACGAGTCACCGCCACTCAACCAGCCCGGTGCGTACTCGATCCACGACGAACCGGACAGTTCACTGCGCGATGCCGACAAGAACAACGAATCGAACGAAGGCTCATCCGAACCAAAAAGCGACGGTTGATAGAACATATGTTCGATTTTCGCGAACGTCGACTGCGGCGTCAAGCGCGCAACGGATCGCTGCCTAAGCCATGCGTTGCCTCAGCGCTGAAGACGCCGGTCGCCCGTGCCATGCTGGCAGCCATGTCAACACAGGGGCTTCTCGAAGGTACAACTGCGGTCATCGTGGGCGGCCACAGTGGATTCGGTAAAGCAATCAGCCGGCTGTTCACCAGCCAGGGTGCGACCGTCGTGATTGCCGCTCGGCGACGCGACGTGGTTGACGAAGTCGCCGACGAGATCGGAGGCATCGGCGTCACATGTGACATCACGTCCGACGACGATGTCATCGCTTTGGTCGAAACCACAGTCTCCACAACTGGACGGCTCGACGCATTCGTCAACTGTGCGGGGTATGAGCAGTCCACTCCGATCGCCGACCTTACGCCCGACCTGCTCGCACAGATGCATGCTGTCCAGATCCAGGGTGCGATCTATTGCATGCGTCATGCCGCCAACGCAATGCGCAATCTCGGAAACGGTGGCTCGTTTGTGTCGATCAGTTCGCTCACCGCACACAACCCGGCACGCGGCCTTGCCGCCTACGCGAGCGCCAAAGCCGGCTTGGAGTATGCGTCGAAAATCGCAGCCGTCGAGTACGGCGACTCGAATGTGCGCTTCAACACCGTTGCGGCATCGTTAATCGAAACACCAATGACCTCGAGGGTGTTCGGCGTCGAGCCCGCTATCCAGGCAGTTGTCGAGATGACCCCACTCGGGCGTGTCGGGTCGCCCGCCGACATCGCAAACGCCGCTTTGTACTTCTGCTCCGAGCTCGGCTCGTACGTCACCGGCCAGACCCTGTGCGTCGACGGCGGCGCCTCGCTGCTGGCGCTGCCGACCCCACAGATCTTCGCCGACGTCGGACGCCGCTGGGCTGAACAGCAGAACTGACTCACCGACAGTTACCGGCCTCGGGTGACACCAGGGGCTCGGGGGTGTGTGCCACCCTGGATCCCGGAGATGGACTCATGATGCGCCACACGACTCTGATCGGATCCACGATGCTGCTCATCGTCATCGGTGCGTCCTGCACCGATGTCTCCGACGCTGTCGAAGTGCCGGTTGCCAGCACGATCGGCGTCATGCCCGACCAGCCGGCCGACACCACCACACCCAGCACGGAACCACCGGGTACAACCCAGCTCCCCACGCCTACGCCTACGCCGACCACGACCGAAACCCCGCCGACCTCGGCGACACCGCTTGCGACCAACGCGCCTCCACCGCCGGTGCTGGAGACGACGGAGGGCCGGAACCCCGACTTCCTCCGACAGGGTGACGAGGGTTCACGGGTCGGGCTCATCCAGTTCAAGCTGATTGCCCTCGGCTATCTACCGGCCGGCGGCGACACCGCCGTGTTCGACGGCGCCACGAACAGTGCCGTTCTCGCCTTCCAGAGCGACTACGGCCTGATCGTGGACGGCATCATCGGTCCCGAGACCGAGCGAGCGATCTCGGCGGCCGCCGAGTCGATCAACCCTGAACAGCTCTGACCCCCTTCAGGGTGGGTTTCGTGCGCCCACTATGCACGAAGGGAAGGCCGGCCAAGTTCAGTTGCCCGTCGTGGCACATACGGCGCTTCCATCTCGGCGATGTCATCTCTGCTCAACTCGATCTCAAGTGAGGCAATTGCGTCCTCAAGCTGTGGAAGCTTTGTCACCCCGATGATCGGCGCCGTCACCGTCGGCTTCGCGCTCACCCAGGCAAGCGCAACCTGTGCCATCGGCCGACCGTGTCGCTCTGCCACAGCGCTCACCGCCTCGATGATCAACCTGTCGCTCTCGGCGGTGTACAGGAATGTATCGAGACCGTCGGTCTGGCCGCGGGTAGTCTCGTTCGACTTGTCGCCAACAGCCTTGCGCGTCCCGGCCAGGTGGCCGCGCGCCAACGGTGACCAGGGAATGACTCCGACGCCCTCGTAGTCACACAGCGGGTGCATCTCGCGTTCCTCCTCGCGGGCGAGCAGGTTGTAGTGATCCTGCATTGCGACCATCCGCGCCCAACCATTACGTTCGCTGAGTGACAGGAGCTTCGCGAACTCCCACGCGTACATAGAACTAGCGCCGAGGTAACGCACCTTGCCTTTCTGCACCAGCGAGTCAAGTGCGGCGAGCATCTCCTCTGGGGCTGTGTGGGGGTCGAGCCGATGGATCTGATAGAGGTCGATCGCGTCGATGCCGAGGCGACGAAGACTGGCCTCGCACGCCTGCTCGATGTGCTTGCGCGACAAGCCGCCCATATTCGG
Source organism: uncultured Ilumatobacter sp. (assembly GCA_905480335.1). Taxonomy (GTDB): domain Bacteria; phylum Actinomycetota; class Acidimicrobiia; order Acidimicrobiales; family Ilumatobacteraceae; genus Ilumatobacter_A. The sequence continues at coordinate 23,320 of CAJQPY010000001.1, forward strand.
CCCCTGACCCGTAGGGAAGTGCACCTTGGTTGCGATGACCAACTCGTCGCGGTTGCCGTACTTGCTTAGGAGTTCGCCGGTCACCTCCTCGCTCGCACCATTCGAATACATGTTGGCGGTATCGAAGAAGTTGATCCCAGCCTCGATGGCACGCTTGTAGAACGGGTCGGCAGCGGCCGGCTCCAGCACCCACGGCCGCCACGCCGACGACCCGAAGCTCATGCATCCGAAACAGAGCTCCGAGACCTGGAGGCCGGTGTTACCGAGTCGCGTGTAGTCCATCAATGGAAAGTAGCTCGGTGACGGAGTTCCCGGTCGAGTTCGTCGCGATGGGACGCGTCAACGACTCCCAGCTGACCGGGCAGCACGAACGGCGACATCCGCTGCCATGCCGGCGCTTGCCAGGTCATCGTGGCCGTGCAGTCGACCAGACAGGAATCCGCCGGCAAAGGCGTCGCCGCAGCCGAGCGTGTTGACTAGATCGGTCGGCGCTGCAGGGATCCGGAACGTGGGCAGACCCCGCCTCGCAATCACAGCACCGTCAGCTCCACAGGTGACGACGACCGTCTCGGAGACATCGAGCAGCCGTTCGGCCGCCACAACCGGATCTTCGGCGTCGGCAAGCCAGCTAGCTTCGTCCGTATTTGGGAACAGAATCGAAGCGCCGTCGAACGCCGTTGCGACATCCTCGCGACGACAACGTGACGCCAACATCTGGGCGGACGACGGATCAACCGACCACGGGATCGATAGTGACTCGATCGTTGCTACGAGCTGCGCGAAGGTCTCCCTGCCTGCCGGCTGCAGATAGGTGTACGCAGTGAGGTGCACCCAGTCGACGTCGTCGAACCACGACGATGCAATGTCGTCGCTGGCGAGCACGGTGGCGGGATCGAGCGCCGACACCATCGACCGGTTGCCGTCGGCTTCGACGATTGCGGCGATCGCGCGCGTGGCGGCATCGTGTCGACGCGTCACATAAACCTCGACGCCATGACCAGCTAAATCATCAATCAGGAAGCTACCGAGCGGGTCGCTGCCGACCACACCTACAAAGCGGGCGGCAGATCCGGCCTCAGCGGCCCAGGCCGCAACGTTTGCAGCCGATCCTCCACCCGACATCACCACAGTCCCGGGCGTGTCCGAGCCAACGGAGATCCCACCCTCCACGCTGACGGTCACGTCAGCATTGAGATCACCGACGCACAGCAGACGACAGGGCATCGACTGTTAACGATCGACTTCGTCGCCCCACCCGAGTTCTTCGGTCTCGAGCAGGTCTCCAGGATCACCGACCACGTACCGATGAAGGAGCGCGCCGAGCACACCGCCAATGATCGGCGCCACCCAGAACAGCCAGAGCTGCCCGATTTGGTCGCCACCAGCGAAAATCGCCTGCGAAGTGGAGCGCGCCGGGTTAACGCTCGTGTTTGTGACTGGGATCGACACGAGGTGAATCAAGGTCAGTGCCAATCCGATCGCCAGACCGCCCATCGCTGGCGCTGCCTTCTTCGAGGTCGCTCCCATGATGACGACGAGGAACACCGCAGTGAGCACGACTTCGGCAAGGAAGGCTGCGGCAAGGCTGTAGCCGCCGGGCGAGAAGTCGCCGTATCCGTTTGAGGCGAAGACGCCCGGGCCCTCGCCGATCTCCCAGCCGTTCTGTCCGGAGGCGATCCCAAAGATTACGCCAGCCGCTATGAGACCCCCGGCGACTTGGCTCGCAATGTACGCGGGTGCCTTCGATGCTTCGAACCGGCCGCCGGCGACGAGGCCGAGTGTGACGGCAGGGTTGAAGTGGCCACCCGAGATATGGCCAAGGGCGTAGGCACCGGTCACGACGGTCAGACCGAACGCGAAACTGACCCCCAGAAATCCGATGCCAAGACTGGTGCCGTTCTCGCCGACACCGAAGTCGGCGGCAAGCACTGCAGCGCCACAGCCGCCGAGGACGAGCCAGAAAGTACCGAATAATTCGGCAGCGAGTACTTTGGCATTCATTCGATTTCCTCTAGTTCGATTGATTCAACACTACGAAATGTTAGCTGTCAGAAGGCGGCCGAACGAGGAGCATCAACCCATGTCGTCTCCGTCGGCGCCATAGGTTCATGACCGGCGCTAACTCTGCTCGGTCCCGGCGCCGCCAAATCACACAATGATTTGCCGGTGCGGAAACGGGAAAATCAATGAGGTCGACGTACTCGGCGTGCTCGGCGACCTAACGTCTTATATATGACCACGAATGCAGAGCTGCTAGCTCAGTACCGGCGGGTACTGCCGTCGTTCCTCTCGCCGTATTACGCAGAGCCGATCTCGATCGAGCGTGGCGAGGGAAGTTGGGTGTGGGACGTCGAGGGTGCGAAGTACCTCGACTTCTTCGGAGGGGTCCTCACGACGATGATTGGACACAACAACCCAGGCGTCACCGCAGCGATCCAAAAGCAAGCGGCAAAAACCTTGCATACCTCGTCGCTGTACCTCTCGCCGCCGATGCTCGACCTCGCCGAGCAGATTGCAGAAAGGTCGGGCATTCCCGACGCTCGGGTCTGCTTCACCACGTCAGGGTCCGAAGCGAACGACACTGCGATTCTGCTGGCCACCAGCTTTCGCAAGTCGAACCAGGTGCTCGCGATGCGTAACAGCTACCACGGCCGGTCGTTCACTACTCAGGCGATCACCTCGCATGCGTCGTGGTCGTCGACGTCGCTCTCCGGACTCCAGGTCAACTTTGTGCAGGGTGGATACCGACTGCGATCACCGTTCGCCACGCTCGACGACGACGCCTATACGACTGCCTGCGTGGGCGACCTCGTGCAGCTACTCGACATGACCTCGGCGGGTGACGTGGCATGCCTGATCGCCGAGCCGATCCAGGGGGTCGGCGGCTTCACGGTGCCGCCCGACGGGTTCTTTGGTTCGTTGAAGAAGGAACTCGACAATCGCGGAATCCTGTTCATTGCCGACGAGGTCCAGACCGGATGGGGGCGCACCGGCGAACACTTCTGGGGCTACGAGGCCCACGGCATCGTCCCTGACATGATGACCTTCGCCAAGGGTGTCGGCAACGGGATCACGTTGGCCGGTTGCGTCGCCCGAGCAGAAATCATGGACACGATCGAGGTTCTCAGCTTCTCGACCTTCGGTGGCAACCCGCTTTCGGCAGCGGCTGGCTCCGCCACCCTTGACTACGTTCTCGAAAACGACCTTCAAGCGAACGCGAAGACAATGGGTCACCGCTTCGCCGAAATAATGCAGCCGATCGTCGACGACACTCCGTGGATCGCCGAATTGCGTGGTCGCGGGTTGATGTGGGCATTCGAGATCTGCCAGCCGGACAGCATCGAGCCGGACACGGCCAAGACCGTCGCATTTCTTGAGGGCTGCAAGCGCCACGGCCTCCTTGTCGGCAAGGGCGGCCTGTACGGCAATGTGATTCGGCTGACACCAATGCTCGACGTGACGAGTGAAGAACTCGACGCCGGGATCGACGCGATCCGCTCGACCATCGCCGACCTGGCGTGATCATCCCCGTCGACGACGCGCATGACGCGCGTCTCGACGACTACGCCCTACTGAAAAATCAGGCAGCACGACGTGAACGCGAAGGTGACGAGTACTTCATCGCCGAGGGCTACGTCTCGATCGACCGGGTCATCGACTCCGGACACAGGCTCCGCTCCATCGTCGTCACCCCGTCGCGTGTCGAGCGACTGCTCGACGGACGACCCGAGATCGAAAAACGCGACATCCCCGTCTTCGTGGTGGACCGAGCTTTGCTCGCCGACACTGTCGGGTTCGATCTGCACCGCGGCGTCGTCGCTTCAGCAGACCGGCGCCCGGTGCCGACAGTCGCCGACATCGCGAGCTCGGATGCGCGTCGGGTTGCCGTTCTAGTCGGCCTCAACGATGCCGAGAACGTCGGCGTTATTGCTCGCGCTGCCCGCGCACTGCAACTTGACGCGATCATCCTTGACCCAACGTGCACCGATGCCTACTCGCGCCGCACCGTAAGGGTCAGCATGGGTGAGGTGCTGCACCTCCCTGTGAGCCGAGCAACGAACTGGCCCGACGACCTCCACGTCCTGCATAGCGCAGGCTTCGAAACCTGGGCAATGACGCCCGCCGAGGATGCGTACAACCTTTGGGCGCTGACTTCGCGCGGACTCCCGGAGCGACTCGCTGTCGTACTTGGCGCTGAGGGACCGGGGCTCGACGCGCTCACGATGATCGCAGCCACACATCGTGTTCAGATCCCGATTCATCCGGACGTCGACTCACTGAACGTCGGACACGCAGCTGCCATCACGTTCGCAGCAGTATGCCGGAGCAACGCAACGTGAGTGACGATGCCCTGGACGCATTCAGCGCAGCGCCCGTCGACACCCCGTCGCGCGACGAGAAGATTGAACCGACGAAGGCACAGATTGACGACACGCCAACCGAATCCGCCCCGTCCTATGGCATTCTGACGAAGCGTAAGCCACTCTGGTGGCACCGCCATCTGGAATCCGAGGAGCGACACCGCATCCTTGCCGAGCTCGGCATCAAACGACAGCCAGGCTGGGGCTTTCGGTTCTCGACGATGCTCGCCCTCTCGGTCATCGTCGCCGTGATGGGCATGTCAGCCGACTCTGCTGCCGTGGTAATCGGCGCGATGCTGCTCGCACCGTTGATGCAGCCGGTACTGGCAGCAGCTGCCTGTATCGCTATGGCGCTGTTCCGAAAGTCCCTCACAGCTGCAGGTCACATCCTCTTCGCGTCGATCGGAGCGATCGCACTGGCCTATGTGCTGTCGGCGCTGTTCGTCAACGGTGACCTCCCGAGCGAGGTCACGAGCAGGACTGCGCCTGATATCCGCGACCTCGTCGTTGCGCTTGCTGCCGGCACGGCGGGCGCCTACGCAACGGTGCGCACCGACGTGTCCTCGTCGCTTCCTGGCGTTGCGGTGGCCGTGGCACTCGTGCCACCGATCGCGGCAGTCGGCATCACCCTCGAAACTGGCAACGAGACCCTCGCCCGCGGTGCGCTGCTGCTGTACGCGACCAACCTCGCCGCCATCGTCTTCGCAGCGCTGATCGTTTTCGTGGCAACAGGCTTTGTGCCACCGCGGCGCCTTGCGACGACATTTCCGCGGACGGCTGCCGTTTCGGCAATCGTCGCGCTGACGGTGATCGCAATTGCCGTCCCGCTTTACCGAGCGTCGGTGTCGGCTGCCCAGGACACGGACCGGGAGTTGGAGGCGAAGGCAATTGTCGACAACTGGCTCGGTCAGATCAAGCCCGCCAATACCCCGACCGTCGCATTCAACAATCAACGCATCCTCGTGCGTGTTCGGAGCTTCGAGGACCCGGTCGACGACCAGCCGTTGACCGAAGCTCTTCAACTGCAGTTCGGTGACGACCGAATCGTGTCATTGGAGTGGGAGAAGCTGGCACGGTTCGAGACCACGACCACGATCGCACCGACCACGACAGTTTTGACTGGTGCCGAACGGTTAGCCGATGACGTTGAGAAAATCATCGACGAGTGGTTGCAGGACGGCGATTTCGACGGTGTCCGCCGAGTCGACGCATTGATCATCGGTGATGGTGTCGTCCGCATCGACGCCAGCGGCGCCGGGAACTCACCACCAATCGAAGATCTCACGACGCGACTCGATGCTGCACTCGACGAGACGCTTGAGGTCCAGCTGACTTGGGTCGAGCGACGCAATGTCACTTCCGACGCTGGCCCGACGGCCGACGAACTGCTCGAGGAGCAGATCGTGGTCATCTCCGAGGAGTGGGCACGCGCCACCGACGTCACCGTGCTCGACGTCGCCTACGACGGGCTCGACGCAGTAATCCAGCTCGCCGCCGAGACGCAACCAGACGCAACCGACTTCGTCAATGACGTCGAAGCGCTGTTACCCGACGAGGCAGGCGTGCGGGTTCTGTTCATCCGTCGGCTCGACATCACCACCACGACCACCACTACTACGACCACCACCTCCCCAACATCAGCGACGGGCACGCTGCCTTGATCGAACTCAGCGATCACCCGACTACGTCCGACCCCGCCGCATTTGCCGGGGCCGACCATCCGTTGCGTCAACTGACGCGAGCACAGGCGTTCGGCGAACCCTGGACCGAGCACGATGCTCTCCGGGTACAGAAGATTTTCGACGAGCGAGCAGCCGCATGGAGCGAAGATCACGTTGACCCGATCAAGGCAGCCCCGGTCGACGATGCGCTCGACCGGGGCCGCGTGCCGCTGGACGGCGCCTGGCTCGAAGTGGGCTCGGGGACGGGCGCTGGCGCTCGCGTTCTGGCACCCCGCGTCACCCGACTCGTCTGCACCGACCTTTCCGAGCAGATGCTGCTCCATGCGCCCGACCTTGCGCCGCGCGTGAGAGCGGACGCAAGCGCGTTGCCGTTCGCCGACTATCACTTCAACGCAATTTTGGTGATCAACATGCTGCTGTTCCCCAGCGAGATCGATCGGCTCCTTCGAAGCGATGGTGTCTTAGTCTGGGTGAACACACTCGGTGACCAGACGCCGATCCACTTGCCGCCGGCCGACGTGCTCGGGGCGCTGCCGGGCCAGTGGTCGGGCATCACCGCCCGAGCCGGAACCGGTTTCTGGTTGACTGCCCGCCGCCGCTTCTGACCACAGCACCTGGTGACGACTGCACGTAATCAGATCGCGGCGAGCAACGTCATCGACCGATCCCACAACGCTGCGGCTCGGTCGGGGTCGACCGCATAAGCAAGTACGCCGCCGCTTCCCGCATCGTCTATGTCGACCACCGGCGCCTCATGACAATCTTCGCAGTAGACCCCGCCACGGTCGGCAAAGATGGAGGTGGTGGCAGCCCAAACAGTCGTGGCGGCACCCTGGGGGATCGACTTCCAATCGAAACCTGTCGGGTTGCTCTGGGCGATCCGCTCCTGAATCTCGGCGAGCAAATCCGGAGTCATGTGGCGACCGAGGTCGGTGTGGATGCCGCCTGGATGCACAGCGAGCGCACGAACGCCGAGCGGCCCGAGCCGCCGCTCGAGTTCGACTGAGAACAAAACGTTCGCCGTTTTTGATGCGCCGTAGCCACTCCACGGGTCGTACGGCCGCCGCTCGAAGTCGAGGTCGTCAAGGTCGACATCACTGAAGCGATGGCCGGCCGACGACAAGTTCACGATCCGGCCGCCGCCGTCCTGTGTGAGCAGGTCCATCAGCGGAATGGTCCAGGCCATGTGTCCGAGGTGATTCGTTCCGATCTGGGTTTCGAAGCCGTTTATGGTGCGCCCGAACGGGGTACACATCACGCCGGCATTGTTGATCAGTAGGTCGAGGCGATCGACCGAGCTCAACACCTCGAACGCAGCTCGCCGACAGCTCGTAACATCGGCCAGATCTAACATGACCGTACTCAGCGCTGCATCGGGGTGTCTGGCGCGAATCGTCTGGACCGCAGCATTGAGCTTGTCCTCGCTGCGCGCCGCGAGGACGACGCTAGCGCCGCGGGCAGCGAGAGAGCGGGCCGTCTCCAATCCGAGGCCACCGGATGCGCCGGTCACCGCGGCCACGCGACCATTGAGGTCAATGTCGATGAGCACCTCATCGGTCGTCGAGGCTGCGTCGAAGAAGCTCGGGTTCGGGTCGGTCATGACCGCACGGTAGACGGTTGGCGCGGTTCAGCTCTCCGCCAGTTCGGTGGGGCCGCGAGACTACTGCGATGACGGCAACGGAGAACGAACGTGTCACCCCAGTCTCGATCGGTACGGCCCGAAGCAGCGGGCCGTCGGTGCAGGACTTCCTCGCCGTCGACTCTCGGTCGGTACCTGAGTCGCTGCTTGATCACAGCTCGGCGTCCCAGGGCGCGACCGACATCCCTAAATCGCGTTACGTCGACGCGGGATTCGCAGAGCTGGAGAACGAGTATCTGTGGGCTAATACGTGGCAGATGGCCTGTATGGAGGTTGACCTGCAGAATCCTGGCGACCACGTCGTCTATGACGTTGCCAACCAATCGCTGATCGTGACCCGCACGAAGGACGGCGCGATCAAGGCTTTTCACAATTCGTGTTTGCACCGAGGTACGAGGTTACGCAGCGACGACGGCCGGGTGGCGTCGTTCCGCTGTCCGTTCCACGGCTGGAAGTGGGACCTTGATGGCAAGCTAATCGAACTGCCTGCCGAGTGGGACTTTCCCCAGGTCTGGCAACAACCCGATTCGTGTCTTCCCGAGGCGACGGTGGCCACCTGGCAGGGCTTCGTGTTCATCAACATGGCAGACGACCCACAGCCATTCGCCACCTATGCCGACAAACTGATCGATCACTTCGACCGCGACTTCGACATGGCCGGGCGCCACCGCGCATTCTGGGCGACGAAGGAGGTTCCGGCGAATTGGAAGGTGTGTATGGAGGCGTTCGGCGAGGGCTACCACGTCATCGCCACCCACCCACAAATTCTTGAGTTCACAGCCGACGAAAACAGCGAGTACTCGATCTGGCCCGACTCGCCGCACGTCACCCGGTTTATCAACGGCTTCGGTGCCCAGAGCCCACATCTTGCGGAGCTCTCACCGCAGCAGGTCGTTGACGCCTACATGGCGTTCTCTGTCGGCTCGGCGAAAGGCGAAATCCCCGAGGGGATGCGGGTCGATGTTCCGGCCGATGCCAACCCACGCGCCGTCGTTGCCGATCTCTTCCGCCAGGCAATGCATGCCCGCTTCGACGCCGATCTGTCCGATTGCGCCGATACCGAGTTGCTCGATGCCATTCTCTATCACGTGTTCCCGGCGTTCGCCCCGTGGGCCGGCGTCGGTCAGTCGCTCGTATACCGCTGGCGCCCCGGGTCGACGCCAGACACCTGCTTTATGGATGTAATCCGGCTGGCACCAAACCCCGATTCTGGCGAGATCCCCGACCCCGCTTCGCATCAGGTGCTCACACTGGACCAGTCGTGGCACGAAGCCGAAGCGATGGGTCAGTTAGCCGATGTGTTCCAACAGGACATGGACAACCTGCCAAAGGTCCAGGCCGGACTCAAATCGACAGGCAAACGTGGCGTCAGTTTCGGGCTCTACCAGGAGACGCGAATGCGAATGCACCATCGCATGATCGACGCCTACATTGACGCCGGCCTTGAAGCTGACGACCGGGACGCCGCCGAACTTGATCGCTGGCGCGTCCCAGCTGATTGACAGTTCTAAGACCTGGCGTTGGGCCAGGTAAGCCCATGGCCGCTGCTCACTGGCGACTTATCTCAATGTTCGGCTTTGCGCCTCCGTCAATCACCAACGCGTCGCGCTGCCACCGCATTGCTAGACCGATCGAAAATCTAAGTCCAAATAACCAGCGGGGGAACGGCGCAAAAAATAAACGCCCCCAGACTACTCCGGGGGCGTTCGTCACGAGCGTGCGAGACACTCAGGCGTCGGCTTGTACCGTCTCTTCCTCACGTGGTTCGGGTGCTTCGCCCAATCCCATTTGGTGGAAAATCTCTGCCTTGCGGTACTCAAAGTCCTCCGCTTCGACTTCGCCCGCTGCGAACTTCTCGTTGAGGATGCGGAATTCCTCGAGCAGCGCGTCCTCGTCAGGACCGTCGTCTGACTCTTCGGCCTTGGCCGCACTGCGTCCGTGACGAATTGCCTGCTTCTCGGCCTTCCGTTCTTTTTTGCGAAGTTCGCGCTGCCTCTTCTGGTAACTCTGCGGGCTTGATGCCATGCAGAACCGCCTCCTTCTCAGATTTCCTTGACGTCGACTGCTTCTGGTCCCTTGCGCCCTGGGGCAACTTCAAACTCGACCTTGGCGTCATCGCTTAACGACCGACGACCCGAGCCAACAATGTTGGAGTAGTGAACGAAAACGTCATTGTCGCCCTCGTCCGGGGTGATGAATCCGAAGCCCTTCTCGTCATTGAAGAACTTCACGGTGCCAGTGGCCATTTCAACTCCTTGAGTCCACTGAGTCGATAGGAATGACTCACTTGTGCATTCCGAGTGTACTTGTGAGACGGTCGATTCGACTCGCGGGGCTCCCAAGACTCCCCAGGAAGCCACCACCAGCGATCAGGCCACCGCCCAACCGGGGCGAACAATACGAAATGGGCGATGGCCGGTCACGGTAAGTCGGGTGAGGATGACAGCTGACATCACCGTGCCCAAGATACCGCCCGCCAGCAGGGCCGGATCGAGCACGACTGCGCCGTAGGCCAACCAAATGACCGCCTCAATCCACGCCATGATCCAGGTGCTCGGGGCCAGACCCTCCAGTTCCCGGCTGCGGCAGGCAGCAACGACGGCCGGAACGAGTTGCATGCCGTAGCAGAGGCCGATCGCCAGCCCGGCAAGGCGCCATCCTCCCACTAACAGAACCGGGAGCGGCACGATTCCGAGCACGAACAGGCCAGCTGCGACGCCTGGAATCGTGGTGCGTCCGGCTGCACGCACGTACGCAACGATGGTCACGCCGTAGAGCACCGCGGCGACGGCCGAGACCGGAACGAGGCCCCACAATCCCTCGGCAAGGCCATACGCCATCCACCACAGGTTCATCGAGAGGCTCACACCGGCCCACACGCCGGATACGCCGTCAGAATTGCGCTGTCGGACAAGACGAGCGGCCTGTGGATAGGCCATCCCTGCGCCCATGATGTTGGCAATGACAAGCATGGCGGTGACGAGTACGGCGGTCATGGCGACCCTCCTTCGGTGCGGTTAAGTTCTGAATCGCTGTGAGTGATGACTGTTTTAGGTTTCACTCCTTACACGATGTGAGGTTCTAACTGTGTTTCACTCGTTACACAACTCTGGGCGGCACTACGCTGACGGCCATGTACGTCGCATCAGTCACAGAGTCAGAGCACCGCATCACGCTCGAGGCGATGGTCGACCTCCACAACGCACTCGCCGATACACCCACCGCAAATCCCCGCAGCATCCTCGCCGAAGCTGGTTTCAGCCGGGCCCCTGACGCATCGGCTGCGTCGCTGCACCGCCTTACCGGCCGCATCGAGAACATCGAAGCCTTCCTGGCACAGCTCCCGGATCTCGAAACCGACATGGCGTCAGCGCGGGTCACCGAGGAACTCACCGAGCTGCCGATTACGCCGTCGATCGTCGATCACGGCGGTGTCGGGCCGCACATCCACTGGACTCCGCCGACGGCCCGATTCGACGACCAGGTGATGGCCGACTTAATGATGGCTTTAGCTCACGAAGTGTGCGATAACGGCACGATTCGGTTCGGGATCTGTGCGGCGGCCGATTGCTCGCGACTCTTCTACGACGCAACACGTAACCGGTCAAAACGATTCTGCTCTGACCCGCGCTGCGCCAGTCGGACCCATACCGCCGATCACCGGAGACGTCAGTCCGACATGACGTTGTGACCCGACTGACTACCGTGCGCCCTCATAAGGGTTGTGGCCGCAGTGCAATTTGTCATCCGTGTACATCGTCTGCTCAAGCCCGGTTCCGGACTTGTGTACTTCGGTCCGAACACGCAGAGCAGCCTCAGCGTGGTGTGCCTGGGAGGTCTCAGGGCTGAGTCCTTATGTCTCGATGACGAGACGACTCACGATCACGAGCCTGATCGCAACAACGGTCCGACGATGCGCGACACTCGCACCATGTCGCCGCTTCCCGAGGTCCCCCAGTTCGGTGCTCTGCTGCGCAAACACATTCAATCGGTCCCCCCTGACGCACTGCCTGCGTTTCTAGCCGGGCTCGAACGATCTGCAGCAGAGCGCTACCGCGGCTGGGCCAACGAAATACCTGCGCACGCCGACGACTTGCTGGGCTGCGCGACGAGCGAGGATCGGATCGCTGAAATCGTGACCGGGCTGTTCCCGATCAGCAGCGAGCTACAAGCACAAGTCGACAAGGCGCTACCTGCGGCGGTTGCGCTGTACTACGACGTTTTCGCTCCGTACACGCCGACCGAGCAGCTCTACCTCCAGTCGGAGGCGGAGATTCAGGGCTCACAGGCCTGGGTCCGGATGTCGGAACAGATCACCGACGAGGCGACGCTGGCATCATTACGTGAATGCACCGCACTCGAACTCCGGAGTTCGGTTGCGGCCAAAGCCGTGCTCGACGCCCTCGGGTCAACCACCATCTGATAGGTCCAATCGGACGCCGCGCTATCAGCTTCCCAACTCAATCGAGCGTAATCACCACTGCGACATCTGATCCCGATCCGCGACCGATGAAACTCATCGCCTTCCCCAACAGTTTTATCGCGCCGTACTGCGCGCCGTACTTCTTCTTGACCATTGATGCGTAGTAGTCGGAGTCAACACCGGTCTTAACCACGGCCATGCCGGTGACCGGCTCGGTGGCGTCCTTCACCGTGCCACGCGAATCAGATGGCTGGATGATGACGCGAGAATCGTTGTTGATTCGGGTCACCTTGTAACTCGACGATGACGTCGTGAACCCGACCTGGCCATCGCCGAAGTCGGCGATCCACACAGGGAGGGTTTTGGTGCTCCCATCCTTCTTGTAGGTCGTCAGTGCCACATACTTCTCATCGGCGATCGTTGCCATGACGGCGAAGTTAGATGATGGACCAGCGGATGCCCCAGAGTCGACAGTGGGAACGAAGAGCAACTTCCTACGCGGCCGACCGATCCCCGGACGGCAACCTACTCGACGACCAGCGAAGCATGACGCAGCCCTCGACCGGGGGATTCACTGCGTGCTGCAACTGATAACGACACCCGAACATGCTGCGGCCGGGCAGCTAAGGCGTGCCCGACCGCAGTTGCGTAGTTGTGATGTATTGAGCGGCGCCCCGACGCCACCCGGATCAGTCGAGGCGCTCGATGATGGTGGCATTCGCCATACCGCCGCCTTCACACATCACCTGGAGGCCGTACTTACCGCCCGTGCGCTCGAGTTCGTTGAGTAGCGTCGCCATTAGTTTTGTGCCCGATGCACCGAGCGGGTGGCCGAGAGCGATGGCGCCACCGTTCACGTTGACCTTGCTCATGTCGGCTCCAGTCTCCTTCTGCCATGCGAGCACGACAGATGCGAATGCCTCATTGACCTCAAACAAGTCGATGTCATCGATCGACAGGCCCGTCTTCTCGAGGATCTTCTTCGTCGCCGGAATCGGGCCCTTAAGCATGGTGACCGGGTCGGTGCCGGCGAGGGCAAAGCTGTGGAACTTGGCTCGGGGTTTCATGCCAAGCTCGGCCGCCTTCTCTGCGCTCATGATCAACACAGCGGACGCGCCGTCGGAGATCTGCGACGAGTTGCCTGCGGTGATCTTGCCGTCCTCCTTAAAGGCAGGCTTCAACTTGGCGAGTGAATCGGCGGTAGAGCCGTCGCGAATACCTTCGTCGGTCGTGACCGTGACGGTCTGGCCGTCGATCTCGACGTCGATCGGAACAATCTCATGCTCGAAACGGCCTTCGTCGCGAGCGACGGCGGCGCGCTGCTGGCTCTCGGCACCGAACGCGTCAAGGTCCTCGCGGGTGATTCCGTACTCATCGGCGATCATGTCGGCACCGATGCCTTGCGGCGGGAGGCCGGTCTCGGCGTAGCGGTCGAGTTGCTCCTGGGGGAATGGAAAGCCCATACCCTGGACAATCGAGGCGCCCATCGGCGTGCGAGTCATGACCTCGACGCCTGCGGCGACAACGACGTCATACGCGCCGGCAATGACACCCTGTGCGGCGAAGTGCATGGACTGCTGGCTCGAACCGCACTGGCGGTCCACCGTTGTCGAAGGGACCTCTTCGGGCCAGCCAGCGGCGAGCACGGCGTTGCGACCGATGTTGAGCGACTGCTCGCCGACCTGCATGACGCAGCCCATAATGACGTCATCGACCATCGCCGGGTCGAGGCCGTTGCGCTCCTCGAGCGCTTTGAGAACCTGAGCCGCCATATTGACGGGGTGCTCGTCTCTGAACTGTCCGTTGCGCTTGCCGCCTGGGGTCCGGACTGCGTCGACGATTACTGCTTCGGTCATTGATGGTCTCCTGTGTTGGTGGATTGATTCGACTTGAAACGAGTGTTGGACACACGCATCAGGTTTCGTGGATGGCTGATTGCAGATTCTGCTGAAGTCGGCTGAGCACCCAACTGAGCGCCTGGCGTTCTTCGCGGCCGATGCCGCGACGGAGCTCGGCGCGGAGCACTTCGTCGACCTCGCTAATGCGCCTGGCAGTGGTGCGGCCGGCATCGGTGATATCAACGCGCCATACCCGCCGGTCGGCAGGGTCGGGATGACGCCCGACGAGGTCGCGTTGCTCAAGACGATCGATCACGGTGCCGATCGCTGCCCGCCCAATGCCGAGATGATCGGCGAGCTGGGTCTGCGTGGTGGCACCAAACTCGGCGACGTACCCGATGAGACTGGCCTGGGTGAGGTTGAGGTCAAGTGGGACGAGTCGGGCGTCGAACGCTTCACGGACAAGGCGTGCCGTGGACATCAACGTCGATTCGACGCGCCGCCACGGCGGGGCGTCGAGTTCGTTGTTGGTCAGACTGCTCATTGGTGTGATACCCGACTTGGCGCACATTCAGAACAGATGCTGTGGCGCAAGTGGAAACTTATTGTATGGCGACATACTGTATGTTCCAAGTCGATCAACCGCACCGAGCAGTAAATGATCACCCGTCTAATGGAGGACTCCACGATGAGCGACACGATGACCGCAACACTCAGCCCTGAAGCAGCCGCTGAGTTCCGCCAAAAATGCGTCGACTTCATGGACACTTACGCCGTAAAAACGGGAAATGCAATCCCCTCGCTTGACGACCAAAAGGCATTTCTTGCTGCCGCTGCCGGCGCCGGCCTCGCCGGCGTTCCCTTTCCTGAGCAATACGGCGGCGGCGGCTACAGCTTGGCCCACGAAAAAATCTGGCGTGAGGTAAAAGGCAACTACCGAATGATGGACAGTGAGTTCATCATTAGTCACGGGATGTGCCTGCCGATGCTCAACGAGTACGGCACTCCCGAGCAGAAGGCCGCCTACATGGCCGACAACATCTCCGGCAAGACCATGTGGTGTCAGATGTTCTCCGAGCCCGGTGCCGGCTCCGACGTCGCCAGCCTGCAGTCGAAGTGCGAACTCGACGGCGACGAGTGGATCCTCAACGGGCAGAAGGTCTGGACCACCCTCGCCCACAAGTCCGACTACGGCGTCGTCGTCGCCCGCACCGACCCCGAGCAGGTCAAGCATGCGGGCATCTCGATGTTCATCCTCGACATGAAGGCCCCCGGCGTCGAAATTCGTCCGATCCACCAGATCGACGGCGGCAGCCACTTCAACGAAGTCTTCTTCACCGACGTCCGCATCCCGAAGGACCACTTGCTCGGCGAGTACAACGCCGGCTGGAAGCTCGCTACTGCGATGCTGATGTACGAGCGAGTCGCCATCGGCTCCGCGGGCGCCGGCAAAATCAACCAGCCGACGTACAAGCTGCTCAAGAGCGCTGCTGAGGAGACCGGCCGGATCAACGACCCCGTCGTGCGCGACCAACTGATGCAGATCTATTCGATGGAGACGACCAAGGCCATGGTCGCGATGCGTAACCGCGCCGAACAGAAGGCCGGCAAGACTCCCGGCCCCGGCGGCTCGCTCGGCAAGCTCTTCGGCTCCAACATCGCATGGAAGATGCGCGAGATCGCACTCGAGATGGCCGGTCCGTCGTCGATCGCCTGGGACCCCTCCAACGCGAGTGGTGCCGAGCGCCAACGCATCGTGCTCAACTCGTTCCAGTCGTCGATCGCCGGCGGCACCGACGAGATCCAGCGCAACATCATCGGCGACCGAGTGCTCGGCCTCCCGCGTGAACCCTCGGTCGACAAGGGTGTCCCATTCAAGGACCTCAAGGTCGGTACCCAGACCGGCTGATCGCCTGCCTCGGCCCACCGCAGGCCACGGGCCGCAGACCGACGAAGGATCAACCGATGACCGACAACTCACCGACAGATGGCGCAGACCCACTTCGTGATGCGTGGGACGCGTTCGCCGACAGCTTGAAGGTGCTGGGTCGCGAGGCGTTGGATTCGGCACCCAACGACGCCGAACGCATCGATGGACTCCGGTTCATCCTGCGCCAGCTCGCCTATCGCGAAGAGCAGTTCCTCGAATTCCCGAGCGGACACAAGCCCGAATTCTTCTTCGCCGAGTCGCCGACCCGCAAGGTCTTCGCTGACTGTCCCGACACGATCTACCGGCAGTTCAGTGTCACCCCGGGAGGCGTGTATCGCATCACCGGAACGCGAGGCGCATCGCCGTACATCTCGTTCACCGCCTATCGCGCCGGTGCGGTCGATCGGGTGGTCTCCGACCTCCACGATGGAGAGATCACGGTCGAGGCCGACGGCACCTTCCAGCTCATCGTCGGCGGATCCGCGCAGCCGACCAACTGGCTCGACCTCGGTTCCGACGCGGCCTTCGTGATCATTCGCGAGTACACCCACGACCGCGTCAACGGCGTGAAGGCGACATTCGAAGTCGAGCAGCTTGAGCCCGATCTGACCGATCGCCCCGAACTCGACGTGGAACGCGTCACGGGTGTCCTCGGGCTCCTCGGGCTGGGCCTCAGCTGGGTCAACGCGGCGACGGTCAAGCTCTCCGAGGAGTTGCGACGTCGGCCGAACGTGATGAACGAAGCGGGGGCCGAGCTCGTCTCGGAGATGGCCGGCACGCCGCACAACCACTACCAACTCTGCTACGTGCAGCTCGAACCTGGCACCGCCCTCGAACTCGAGCTCGATCCCCCGGCATGCCGGTACTGGAGTGTCCACCTCAACAACTGGTGGTTGGAGTCGCCGGAGTTCCGCGACGGCCAGTCGGTCTGTGTCAACGATTCCCAGGCCACGCGCCAACCCGATGGCACCGTGAAGATCCTCGTCGGTCCCGATGACCCCGGCACAGGGAACTGGCTCGACACGAAGGGCCGCCGGGAAACGATTCTGCTCGCCCGCTACCTGCTCCCGGAAAATGAGCTTCCGCCGATCGTCACGCGGATCATCCAGATCTAGCGATCTGACAACGGCGGGTCCCACTCGTTTCACTCTCGTGCGCTTTCGTACCCTCGCGGGCACACCGCGACGAGACCGAATGACGGGGATCACATGACCGACACCGCAACCACCAGCGCGCTCACCGACGATGAGGCCGCCGTATTCCGGCAGCGCTGCATCGACTTCATGGAGTCGCGGCCCGAGCAACGCGGAGCACCGACACCCGAGCAGTCGCGACAGTTCCACGCCGACGCTGCAGCAGCCGGCCTCGGCGCGGGTGTGCCGTACCCGGCCGAGTACGGCGGCGCCGGGTTGACCCTCGCCCACGACAAGATCTGGCGCGAAGTGAAGGACAGTTTCCCGGTGATGGAGGCCGACTTCGTCATCAGCCACGGCATGTGCCTGCCGATGGTGAACGACCATGGCACGCACGAGCAGAAGTTGCGCTTCCTCCCCGACCTGATCTCAGGCACGACGCTGTGGTGTCAGATGTTCTCCGAGCCGGGCGCCGGCTCCGACGTCGCCAGCCTACAGACGAAGGCCGAACTCGACGGCGACCAGTGGGTGATCAACGGGCAGAAGGTCTGGACCACCCTCGCCCACGTCTCGGACTACGGGCTCGCGGTCGCACGGAACGATCCCGATCAGGTCAAACACGCCGGATTGTCGATGTTCATCCTCGACATGAAGGCCCCGGGGGTCGAGATTCGCCCGATCCACCAGATCGACGGCGGCTCGCACTTCAACGAGGTGTTCTTCACCGATCTGCACGTCCCCAAGGACTGGTTGCTCGGCGAGCTCAACACCGGGTGGAAGCTGGCGACGGCAATGCTGATGTACGAGCGCGTCGCGATCGGAGCCGGCGGAGGCGGGGGCGTCAACACCCCCATGTTCGACCTCCTCTGCAAGTACGCCACCTCATCGGGTGCGCTCGACAATCCAGTCGTGCGCGACGAGCTGATGCAGGTGTATTCCATGGAGACCACCAAGTCGCTGATCGCGATGCGGACCCGTGCGGAGATGAAAGCCGGCAAGACCCCGGGGCCCGGTGGGTCACTCGGCAAGCTCTACGGCTCGGTGATCTCGTGGAAGATGCGCGACATCGCGCTGGGGATCGCCGGGGTCGGCTCGATCGCGTGGGACGACGACAATCCCTACGGCGGCAGTGAACAGAGCCTCACCCTGCGCAGCTTCGCAGCGGGGATCGCCGGTGGAACCGACGAGATCCAACGAAACATCATCGGCGACCGCGTGCTCGGGCTCCCGCGTGAACCCGCCGTCGACCGCGGCGTGCCGTTCCGCGACCTGAAGGTCGGGACGCAGGCATGACCGACACCGCCGCGACCTGACCGATCAGCCCGAGCTCGAATCGCACCCCGCCGCCGCCCACGGTCTACGGTGACCTACGTCACCATCTGGGGGGATGTTCATGGCAACAACAGCGGCGGGCGACCATCGGTTGTCGACGCGTCAAATGGCCGAGTTCGTGGCCAACGGGTTCCTGCGTTTCGACGCGATCGTCCCCGCCGACATCAACGAACGCGCGATCGACGAGATCGGTCAGTTGAATGCCGAGCGGCTGCTCCCGGACGGGATGAAGCCACCGCACTCACGAACGCCGCTCGACGACTGCTACCCACTGCCGTCGGTGGTCGGCGAGTACCTCCGGCTTCCGCAAATACGCGGGATCATCCACTCACTGGTCGGCGCCGACCCGGTCTTCGACCACGACTGGGTGCACCACATCCCCGGTGGCGGGAGCTACGTGCAACCACTCCATGTCGATGCGGCGACCGATTCGACCGACCCCACGTTCGATGTCCAGCTGTTCTGGTATCCGAGCGCGGTCGCTCGCGGTGAGGGTGGCACCCGTTTCGTTCCCGGCAGCCATCTCACCCGCGTCCGATCGTCCGGGCTGCATCGGTACCAACACATCGTCGGCGAGCAACAGGTGGCGTGCGATGCCGGCAGTGTCTTCGTCTTCCACCACGGCCTCTGGCACGCCGGCCAGCCGAATCCCGGCGACAACGACCGGTGGCTTTACAAGATCCGCCTCAACCCGACCGAGCCTCAGGTCCGCCTCTGGGACACGACGGACTTCACCGACGTGCAGAGCCCGCCGACTGATCACATCTTCGCCCGCATGCAGCCGGGCAGCGTCGCCGAGATCTTCCGCACGTGGCATCCGTGGATGGGCATCACCGATTACCGCAACGACCAGATACAACGCGCGCTCCTCTGGCGTTACCTCACCGGTGACGACGACTTCGACGTCGACTACTACCTCACCCGTCTCGAAGGTCGCGCCGACCTGGTCGAAGGCCGGGCGTGACGTGACCCAGCGTCAACAGGTGCTGTATCTCTGGATGGCGGGTTCGTCACTCGACGAGAAGGTCGTCGGCTGGGCGTTCCACGACGGCACCGAGGGCGCGGGGCCGCAACTGCCGGAACCGAAACGGCCAGGAGATGGGCCGTATTCGAACGGGCTCTGCGCCCTCCAGGACGGCTGGATGCTGCTGCAGTCCGCACAGCTCACCTCGCCGGCCCCGGGCCAGGAGCACCTCAACGCCTATCTCGAATACGAGTTCGTGTTCGAACGGCGGGTCGACCTGTCATGACCGCAGGCGCGCTGCATCCGTGGAACACGTCGTTCGAGTGGCGACGACTCGGAATCGAACCGCGCCGGCTGACGAGCGACCAGGTCGAGTCGTTCCACCGAACCGGATGGCTGGTCGTCGAGGATCTTTTCGAACAGGCGATGGTCACCGACCTCACGGCCGATCTCGACACGATCGAGGAGGAGGCCGCGGCGTTCGTCCGCGCCCAGCCGGACTCACGGCTCGTGATCTCCGAATCGGGCGCGATCACCTTTGCACCACACCTGGTGCCGCGCTCCGCTGCGGCGCGCCGGCTCAGCGAATCGCCGCCGATCACCGACCTCTGCCACGATCTGCTCGGCCTCGACGTCCGCCTGTACTGGGACCAACTCGTCTACAAACATCCTGATAAGCCACGGGAGTTCCCGTGGCATCAGGACAACGGATACGCATACGTGGACCCGCAGCAATACCTCACGATCTGGTTGGCGCTCACCGACGCAACTATCGACAACGGCTGCCCCTGGGTCGCACCGGCAGCGCACACCCGCGGCACCCTCGCACACCGCTACGTCCACCCGCTCGGGCTGTCCTGCTTCGACGACCACCCGGACGCGACCGCGGCCCCCGTTCGTGCCGGAGGTGCTGTCGTCTTCTCATCGCTGACACCGCACCGCACAGGGCCGAACACCACCGACTCGACGCGCAAGACCTACATCCTCCAGTACGCACCGGACGGAGCCGAGGTGCTGCACGGCGATCCGGCGGTCGGACCACCGACGGATCGAGCGACGCAGGACGATCCAGCTCGACAGTACGAGGTGCTGCGCAACGGAGCACCCATAGGAGTCGCAGAGTGAGGCTTCCCGACTGGACCGACCGGGTGTCGTGGCTGACGTGGCCGGTCGTACTCGTGATCATCCAGCAGGTCTGGTTCCCAGCGCCGGCCGGCTCGCTGCTCGCCGGGTTCATCCTCGGACTGATCACGAGCCTCATCTCGCTCGGCATGTACCTCGTGTACCGCGCGAACCGGGTCCTCAACTTCACCGCCGGCGAACTCGGGCTGCTTCCCGCCGTGCTGTCGGTGATGCTCATCATCGAGTCGGGCCTCAGCTGGTACCTCGGCTTCGGCATCGGCTTCGCAGCCGCGGCAGTCCTCGGCGTCGCAGTGGAGTTCCTGATCATCCGCCGCTTCTTCGACGCGCCGCGGCTGGTGGTCACCGTCGCCACGATCGGAGTCGCGCAGTTGCTCGGCGTCGGCGCACTCTTCCTGCCCGGTTGGTGGGGCGCCCGGGTCCAGTCGCAGCGCATCGATACGCCGTTCGACATCGATTTCGAGATCGGGTCGCGCGTGTTCAACGCCAACCACGTCGTCGCGCTCGTCGTCGCTCCCCTTGCGATGGTGGCGGTCGGCGTGTTGCTGCGCTCGACCCGCATCGGCATCGCGATCCGAGCCGCTGCCGAACTCCCGGGCCGCGCCGCGATGCTCGGCATCCCGGTCAAGGGACTCCAGAGCGTGGTGTGGTCCGTAGCGACGATTCTCGGCTTCATCGCACTTTTCCTCCGCAGCGGGATCTACGGCCTCCCGGTCGGTGGCGCGCTCGGCTTGCTGTTGCTCCTCCGATCGCTGGCCGCGCTCACCCTCGGTCGACTGATCCACCTGCCCACAATCATCGCGGCGTCACTCGCACTAGGCGTGCTGCAGGAAGCCGTCGTGTGGAACTCGGGCTCGATCGAAGCCGAGGCGAAGATGGGTGCGATCACCGGCGTGGTGATCGTGGCCGGGCTGTTGTTCCGGCGCACCCGCGGCATGCGTTCCGAGATCGACACGTCGTCGTGGCAGAACGCCGGCGACGTCCGTCCGATCGCGGAGGTGTACCGGGCTCTGCCCCTCGTGCGGATCGGTCGCATCGTCGGAATCACCGTCATCGCCCTCGCGTTCCTCGCGTTCCCGTCGGTCTTCGGCACGACTGTGGTCGTCCGCATGGCACTGATCTTCCTGTTCGCAATCACCCTCATGTCGCTAGGAGTCTTGACCGGTTGGGCCGGCCAACTCTCACTCGGACAACTCGCCTTCTCCTCGATCGGCGCCGCCACCAGCGCCTGGCTCACCCAACGCTGGCATTGGGACATCACGATCACCACGCTGGTCGCCGGTGCGATCGGCGCGCTGGTGTCACTCGTCGTCGGCGTGCCCGCACTCCGGCTGCGTGGCGCATATCTCGCGGTCACGACGCTTGCGTTCGCGATCACGGTCAGCCAGTACTTCCTCAACCCGCGGTTCTTCGACTGGCTACCGACGGGGCGGATCGAGCGCAACCCGATCTTCGGGGTCATCGACTGGTCGTCGTCGACGGCGATCTACTACGTCTCGCTGATCACGATGGTGCTCGCGTTCATTGCCGTGCGCGGCATCCGCAACAGCCGCACCGGGCGGGTGCTCATCGCGTTGCGCGACAACGAGTCGGCGGTCGAGTCGTATGGCGTCAGCCCCGTGCGCGCCAAGTTGACGGCGTTTGCGATCTCGGGATTCCTGGCTGCGTTCTCCGGGTCGATCTTCGTGCACCACCAACAGGCGCTCGTCGTCGACGACGCCCAGTCCAACCTGCTCGCCTTCTCCGCCGGTGTAATCGGCGGCCTCGGCAGCCCGCTCGGAGCGTTCCTCGGGTCGCTCTACTTCAACGGCACCTTCTTCTGGTTGCGCGGCTCCTGGCGCCTACTGGCCAGCGGGATCGGACTGCTCGGCATCCTGCTCGTCGCTCCCGGCGGCCTCACCGGACTCTGGTACGACCTACGCGACCTGACCCTTCGCTGGTTCGGTGCCCGTCGCGGGATCTTCGAGAACGGCCACGCCGAGGACCTCCTCGACGGCAACGGCAACCTCGATGCCGAAGCTGACGACGGCGATGAAGACGTCGAGGAAATCACGATCGAGGCGGCCGCCACATGACCGACACGCTCACACCAGAGACCCCATCCGGCGAGGAACCGGCAGCGAAGGAAGGCTGGCTGCGTTCGATCACCGGCGACGGCCCGCTGTACGCACTGCTGATCCTGTTCGGCCTCAACGCGGTCGACGAACTCGACCGCACCGCGTTCGCGATTCTGGCGCCGGAGATCCGCGAAGAGTTCGGGCTGGGCTTCACCGGGCTGCTCACGCTCATCGCCGCCGTGCTGGCCTTCGCGCTGGCACTCCAGGTCCCGATCGCCGGGCTCGCCGACCGCTATCCGCGGGTCAGGCTCGCCCTCATCGGGGCGACCATCTGGGCCTGCTTCTCGTTCATGACAGGCCTCGCGACCAGTATCGTGATGCTCGGTTTCGCCCGATCGGGATCCGCGATCGGCAAAGCCGTCAACGACCCGACCCACAACTCGCTGATTGCCGATTGGTTCGAACCCAACCGACGGCCGAAGGTCTACAGCTTCCATCGCGCGGCCAATGCCGTCGGCGCGATCATCGGCCCGATTGCAGCCGGATTGCTGGCGTTTCGTTTCGGCTGGCGGGCACCGTTCTTCGTGTTCGCCTTCCCGACGCTGATCCTCGTCCTGCTCGGGCTTCGCCTGCGCGAACCGATCCGCGGCGCGCACGAACGGCGCCTTGCGGGCGGCGACGAAGAAGCCGCAGCGACCGAGGAGACACCGCCGTCGTACGCCGAGGCCTGGCGAATGTGCTGGAAAATCGAAAGCCTCCGCCGGATCTTCGTCGCAATGCCCTTTCTCGCCGCATCGCTCATCGGCTTCGGCACCCTCGCGGCCCTGCTCTACGAAGAGGCCTACAACCTCGACGAACGCGCCCGCGGCATCGTTGCTGCGACCTCCGAGCCCGGTCAGTTGGTCGGGCTGCTCATCGGCGCGCGAATCGCGACGAAGCTCCTCGCACGCGACCCGGGCCTAATCCTCAAGTTCCTCGCCGTGGTCTCGGCGATCACTGCGGCGCTGTCGCTGATCTTCGCCGTGGTCCCCAACCTCGCCATCGCAATCAGCGTCAACTTCCTGATCGCGATGTGCCTCGCAATCGTCGGCCCGGGCATTCTTGCTTCGCTGTCCCTCGCCATCCCGCCGCGGGCCCGATCGATGGGTTTCTCGATGGCATCACTGTGGATCCTTCCGGGGCTGCTGATGCTGCCATTCATCGGGTGGATCGCCGACAACTGGGGAATCCGGACCGGGATGGCGATGATGGTCCCCGTCTTCCTCATCGGTGGCCTCGTGATCGCAAGCGGTGGCAATGTCATCAACAACGACATCGAACAGGTCCGCGCTACCGCACTGGCGCGGGCCGAGGTGATGAATCAGCGGCGCCGCGGCGAGGTCAAGCTCCTGCTCTG
>CAJQPY010000002.1 GCA_905480335.1 uncultured Ilumatobacter sp.
GCATGACGATTCCCTACCACCTGCGTGCCCCGGGGGTGTGGGCCCCCACCACCGGCCCATCAAGATAGGGAGGTTGAGTGGCTCCGGAATTCTGTGAACGAACTTGGTGATGCGGTCGGGGCCCCGCCGGTCGGCCCGACGACTCTGAAGCGTGGTTACGGGGCGTCGCCGCCCTACTTGTTGGTGCGATTACCGGGCGCCCGATAAGGGCCGAAGTCGAGCGGTCCATCGTCGTCAAGCCCGGCGTTACGGCGCTTGCGTGAAGTGCGTCGTCGCCCGCACTTCCGGTGCGAAGACTGCTCCACATGCCAGTAATCCACCCGAGGTGTGAGCGGGTGTCGAGCGGTCACCGAACCGACAATCTGATCGGGTTCAAGCGCGCTCGGCGGCGTAGCTGGTCGCCGAGGTCCGGGCCCTCACACGACCATGCCGGACGTGAGGGCCCGGAGGAGCTCGGCCGGCACCTTCGAACCGGCGCAAACGAGATGACCGGGGACTCGCTGACATCCGGCTCGCCGCCTTCAGTCATTGTCATCGAGCAATGCCCCGGCGCCGGCGCGACGCGACAGATCGGTGGCGGGAACGTTGGTCCTCGCCGCAAGCTCTGACACAAGCGCCCACTGCGGCTCAGCAACCTCGATACCAACGATCGGAGCGGTATCTGCGTGGGCCTCGCCGCCAGCTCCGTCGGCTGCGACGATGCGGATCGATCGTCCGATGAGCGATCCCCCGAGCTCCTCTGGCGATCGAACTGCGTTGGCGGTGACCGCAATGGGGGAACCAATTCCAGCAGAAAGCTCGAATCCGACTCCGGTCGCCCGTGCGACCACGCCGGCCAAGCCGATCAACAGCAACGGTGAATCGGCGTCCTCCACGACGGCCACCTCAACCTCTCCCGTCGCCAGCAGCTCAAACAGCGACACTCCACACCGACCGATGGCGGCCTCGCACAGGTGGATGACGGGGCCGTCCGCATCCCACCCGAAATCCGGCACGAATCCCTGTCCGATTCCTGCGAGCACAGCCTCGACCCCGTCAAGCCCTTGGGTGCTGAGCCACACACCCGCAGCGGCGACGTCGGTGGCCAGGCCAACCGGAAAACCCAACCCAACCGCGGCCTTCTTGAGCATCGCACCGACCTCGTTGGCCGAACAGATCACGCAGACTCCAGTACCGGAAGCCACCAGTCGTCGGCAGCGAAGCCAGCATCCGGGTCAGCGATGTCATCGAAGAGGGGGGCGCCCTGGTACAAGGTGATCCGGATCCACCGGTCGCTCTTCGGATCGAACTTGCTCGCTCCAAAGAACGACAACTTGGCGCGCAGCATGTCAATCGGTAGGCAGCCGTCCCCGATCAAATTGTCGCGAAGCTCGCTGTACGGGCACCGCGCCGCCGTCTGCACCCGGACCACTGCGAATCGGTGCTCAGGATGGTGCGCGAGGAACGATGCGACCGAGCAAGCAGGATCTGTACGGTTGAGCGAGCCGGCAAGCTGTTGAACCCGGCGAGCGACGTCGAGAGGCTGTTCGAGCTCGGCGCCCGGTTCCTCGTACCGGCGCCCGAGCCGGGGTTCGAGCTTCTCCTCCGAGACGTACCAGAACTGAGACGACTCCGTTTCGTCCTCGAAGTCGATGTCCAATGCCCAGCCGAAGACCTCGCTGACCTGCTCGCGGAGCGTTGCGACAGTCATCTTCGGATCGATGTGCGGAACAGTCCTGCTCGCCATGTCATCGGAGAGTTCATCGACGAGGTCGCCGTGGGGTTCGATCACCAAGGCGACAATCAGCTCCTGCGTTTCCAGTGACCATCGGCGCGACTCGATGACGAGACGGTCCCACGGAAACGGACGGTCGAGCCAACTCGCATGCACGGTCGCGTCGAGATCGGCCAGCTCGGTCTCGAGGGTTGCGATCCGCCTGGATTGGACCACGTCGTCGACGCGCCACTGTGCGACATGGCGACGGGCCCGGTCAACCAGCTTCCTGAATCGCAAGATCGACTCGGCGTCCGGGTGTTCGACAGCCCTCACCCTGGCCAGCGCGGCCTCGCGGGCCATCAACCAATTGTTGAGCAGGATCGGGTGAGTCACGAGGAACGGAGCCATGCCGAGCCCGGTCGCATTGCCGATACCGAGGTGCCGCTCAAGTCGCCGATCAAGCGGGACGAACGTGCCAGGCGACCGACGACGGGCAATGTGCCCGACAAGGTCCAGGGTGAAACCCCTGATGAGCCAGACCGTCAACATCTCCGCTCGGAACGGCGCTGCCATCCCCGGTCGATTCGAGAAGTTCGTGCGATCAGCGATCCCGAACTTGCCGTTCCCGTAGACCGCGGTCGTCCGCATGAGGTAGCCGACCGAGGCGAGCATCTGCTCGTCGGGTTGGCGCCCCTCGGCAAGGCGGTTCACGACATGGTTAAACAAGCGAACCGACCTGTTCGCCCGGCTGAGCGTGAGGTCACTCGACCGGTAGCGGCCCGCCTCCTGTTTTGGGACGGCTGCCTCGAGCCGATCGAGGTCGACACTCGTTGGGACGCCGTCGAACAACACGTAGCTGCTGTCCCAGGCCTCTGCGATCACTCGGTCCGTACGATCGGTGGGGTTGAGCGGGGTACTGAACGCCACCAGGCTGTAATGATGCCCCGACAACGCCACTGTGTATACCGCCCGGCCAAAGCCGAGGTCATCAATCTCCCACACCGACCGGTCGACGACTGGCTGCTCGGCCGCCAACAGTCGCATCAGAGATCGCATGAAGCTGAGACGCGTCGGGAACGAACTCCCCAAGCGCGCCAGGCGCATGACCTCGCTGGCCCGCCTCAGCGGCGCCTGAGGTGGGTCTGACGCGACCGCCGCTTCGTCGATCACTGTCACGACGGGCCAAACGACTCGTCATAGAACCTGAGCCAGTTGCCGCCCATCAGCGCGTCGACCTCATCCTCGGTGAATCCAACAGTTTCGAAACCGCGCCGAATGTTGCCGAAGTCGCCGTTGTCGCGAAACCACGTCGGCTGATCGGGGAAGCCCGGTTCGGCCGCCGAACCCTCGCCGTAGTCGGTGACCTTCGTCCAACGCCCGTTACGCATCCACGCCACCACCGCATCGGGTTGGTCCTGGCAAAGATCCGACCCGAGCCCAACATGGTCGATGCCATATCTTCCCGCGGCGTCGTAGGCCATCCGGCAGAAGCTCCCGATCGTGCATTCCGAGCCCCCCTTGAGATGATGTGGGTAGAGCGAGAGACCGAGCATGCCGCCCGCTGAGGTCAGCGCACCCAGCACCTCGTCAGACTTGTTGCGGCGCGCTGGATGCCACCACGACGGGTTGGCATGGGTGATTGCAATTGGGCGGACTGAGATGTCGATGGCGTCGAGGGTCGAACGATCACCAGAGTGGCTCATATCCACCACGAGACCGACGCGGTTCATCTCCGCGATGACCTGTCGTCCGAAGCGGGTGACCCCAGCATCGACGATCTCGTAACAACCCGTCGCAAGGGGCGACTGATTGTTGTACGACAGCTGCATGAAACGGGCTCCAAGGGTGTGACAGATCTCGACGAGACCAAGGTCATCTTCAATCGGTGACGGGTTCTGGAAACCGAAGAAGATCGCCGTTCGCCCCTCGTCGACCGCGCGTCGAACATCGTCCCCGGTGCGCCCCATCATGATGAGTTCGGGAAACCGCTCGAACCATCTGTTGAACGCTTCGATATTCAAAACCATCTCGCGAAACGACTCGTGGTAGGCGATCGTCGCATGCACCGCGTGCACGCCGCCGGAGTTGAGTTCCCGGAAAACCTGCTCCGACCAGTTCGAGTACTGAAGATTGTCAATCAGGGGCACCGACTTCACCGACGTAACGATACGCACCAAGGCGCGGTGGTCGCCTTGTTGGCCGACAGCCAGCCGGTCCAGGGCGCGCATCGGGATCGACCGTCCATCCGGCGTGGCAGGCGCGATCAAGTGGCCACACCTATGATCGCCGTTTGAGGTCTGCCGAGCATGCGGATGTTCTCGTCCCGGCCGACATCGATCGTGTCGCCGTCGATAATCCGCTCGAGCCGCACAACCTGACCTGGCAGGACCGATGCCGGTGGGGGCGGTGGTGCTGCTTGGTTGGTGGTGGCAGGGGTGCAGGGGGTGGGGTAACCCCCGGGGGTACTTCGCTGGGGTGTGTTGTCTGATGCTGGTGGTGGGAGCTTCGGTCAGTATTAGCTACGAGCGTCCATCAACACCCGGGACGCTGAAGTTGGCATGTCGGGAAGATCACGAGCGTGTCCTTGGCGAGAGCGTCGGCAAAGTCGCGCCCGTAGCCGATCGACAGATTGCTGGAGCGTGCGGCGATGGTGTCGAGGTCGTCGAGAGCAATATCGAAGCGCACTTCTCCATTGGCTATGCGGAACGGTTCACCAGATCCGAAGCCTTCGTGGCAGCGAGGTTGGTCGTCGCCGTACAGGAATCCGTCGATCCGGTTCCATCCGTCAGGCGTGAGCTTCTCGAGTGATTCGTTCGCAAACACGATGACTTCGATGTCGCGTTCGGTGTCGTGCTGGCCGGGAGTCATGATGAGCGAGACAACGGCAGATGACGTGGGGTCGACCTGTCTGATCGAGAATCCGGAGCGTTGTTCCTTGGCGTTCACCGAGATCCGACAACGCGAGTCCATCGCGAGCGTTACTCCCGGATCTGCTGCATACCGATCGAGGCTGCCTTGCCAGATGGGCACACGCTCATTCATGATTACGGCGTAGTCGACGCCGCTGTCGACGCCTCGCATTACGGCGAACCCGACGAGGATCACGACTGCGATGCGCCCAGGTCGCTCGAGTCCGTTCCAACTCATCACCATCGCGACCAGTACGGGCACGACACCGGCAACGACGTAACGGGTTCCGAGCTGGGCGAAAGACAGTTCCTGGTATGGCGGAAGCGCGAACAGCAAACCCACCGCTGCCACGCCGAGACCGGCGAGTGCGACGATGCGCCACTGGTCTCGGGTCACCAAGACCACCAGGATCACCCAGAAGACTCCACCGAAGAACAACGCTGCAGCGACAGGAATCCGTGTCCACGCCTCGTACCAGCCGGGACCGATCCGGTCAAAACGATCGCCCGTGAATGGATGTACGGCGAGCTTCATCACCGCAATGACGACGAATTCGCCGGCATGCCATGTGACTTCTCGCGACTTGGACAACAACACCTGGACCACGAGCGTCGTCGCCAAGATCGTTCCGATCGCGGCGTCGGTGCGACACCGGGTGCGCAACGCTCGGAGGAGGAACAGCGGTGCAATGAGACCAGCGAGCGCGCCAGTCAGCCCCGCAAGCCCAGCGAACCCGACCTTCAGGATCTGATCGGATCGAGACCGAATCGGCGAGGCATACATCAAAAGCACGGCTGCTGTGAACCAGAACTGGGCATGGATCGCGGTCGCCCACTCGGCGATCATCGTGTACGTGAACACCACCACCGCCAGCGACGCTGCACGCACCAGGCGAGAGGTTTCGATTCCAATGATCACCCAAGCGCACGCAACTGGGCCGCTGAATCCGATCAGCCTCATCGCGGTGACGGCGTGCTCGAGGGGTACCGCTGCCGAGATCACGCCCGCAGCGTTGGCGAACAGCGAGTAGTAGCCGACATGCAACTCGAACAGTGAATCCATGACACCGTGGTTCGCTGCGTACGCGAAGTAGACGTTGCCTTCCTCGAAATAGAACGTTGGATTGTGAAACAGTCGAGGAAATCGGACGGCCGCCATCACTGCAAAAAACAGCCAAAGCACTACCCGGTCCGACGCCGCGTCGCACGCGCGAGACAACCGAGACCGAAGGGTGTGAAAGAGTCTTCGGCCCCCCGTGCCGACGGTCCTCGCTGCGCCACCCATGCCCGCTTTACCCCATTTTCTTCCAAAGCCAGGCAACGCCGACCGCGATAAAAGCGAACGGGAGCAGGCCCCAATAAAGCAGCGTCAGTTCGATTTCGTAACCGCTCAGGAAGGTGTCGATGAGATCACCCATCAGCACACAGCCGTAAGAGCTTCAAACATGTTCACGATTTGGTCGCCGCGGTATCCGGCATCCCGCATTGCGTTGTAGAAGAATCCGAGTCCATCGGACTCAACGCTATAAAGCATTTCGCAGGTGTCGCTCTGCCCCCCGGCATCGAGCATTCGGTGGTCGTCGATAAATTCCTGAACCGTGTAGCTGATACTCAGCTTTCCGGCCTCGTCATAGGATTCTTCCTCTGCGAACTGGCCATCGTCCGCCACGCGGACGATCTGATCCTGACCTGACTCCTGGCCTGCACAGGCGCCGAAACTAGTCGCAGCAGCCAGTCCGCTGGCGGCGAGAAGCACAACCTTCTTCATTCCTCCCAGCGTGTGCCAGCGAGACGTCCCAACACAGGCGCCCGATTCCACGCCGTACATCGCCTCGCGATTCGCTAAGAAGATCAAATTGCAAAACTTCATACAAGAGGGTTGACGTCCCATCCGCGGCTTCGGTTCCGATATCGGCAATAAAAAGACTAAACTAATGACGCGCGGTTCGTCTAACAACACTGATCACTAGGGCCCGGCAGTCCGGTCCAGGATGCGTTCCCGTGCGTGGTTGATACGCACACGCAAAACCCAGTTCTTACCGCACCCAAAGTGTACAAGCCGGGGTGTTCGCCCTGGTTGCCGACTGTCGCCGCTCAACAAAGGACGTAAACAGGCACGCGATCGGTCGCGTTCCCGTCTACCTAGCGTTGGCGTGCTGGACAGCGACGACAT
This sequence comes from uncultured Ilumatobacter sp., assembly GCA_905480335.1. GTDB lineage: Bacteria > Actinomycetota > Acidimicrobiia > Acidimicrobiales > Ilumatobacteraceae > Ilumatobacter_A. The sequence continues at coordinate 6,779 of CAJQPY010000002.1, forward strand.
CAAGGTGCCTGCCACGCGGTCACCGCCAAACTGGCACCCAGGACTAGAGCCCACTCGGCCAGGCACGACCGATCTTTCTCGATCTTGGAACCGGTGAGAGCACCATCGCCTCATCGGCAAATACGCCGATCGATCCAACCCCGTCGCAGCAGATTTCGCCCTCTGCGACACGAAGCCAAGACGACACACAACGGGGAGGTCCTCGGCGGCAAATCAGCGGCCACATTTAAAAATCTTCGAAAAATCGTAAAGTTCCCATCAAGAACGCCGATGACTTCTGCATGTCTGCACTTCGTCGTCTTGCGTTCACTGTCGTCCTTGGGGTTCTGGGCGGCACCATGGCGCTCCCCACCGTCACACAGGCGGCAGAGAACCGGACCTACGTGGTCGCCAACGGCGACACGTTGTTCGGGATTGCGTCTCAGTCGGGGATTCGACTGTCTGAACTGCTCCGCGCCAACGACCTCCAGATCAACAGCCTGATCTTGGCCGGCCAGCGCCTAACCATCCCCACATCGTCTTCTCCTACCTCGTCCACGAATACGACCACAGCGGCTTCGAGCCCGACACCAGTCGCCGGATCCGGCCCCGCCCATGTCGTGAAATGGGGCGACACGTTGATCGGAATCGCTCGTCACAACGGAGTTGCGCTGTCAGCGCTCCTTAAGGCCAACCGACTGTCACTCTCCAGCCTGATCATGCCTGGCATGAAGTTGTCGCTACCGGAAGGCGCGACCACGACGCCGACGTCAGCACCCTCACAGTCACCGATGCCATCTGCTGCGCCGAATCCGTCCGAAGCGACGTACGTGGTGCGGGCAGGCGACACGTTGAGCGGAATCGCAAGCCGCCACGGAGCGACGCTGAAATCCTTGCTTGACGTCAACGAAATGTCCGTCACCAGCCTGATCGTGCCAGGAATGCGAGTTGCACTCCCCAGTGGTTCTACCGTGCCAACCCCCGCTGAAGTAGCAACAACTGACGAACCATCCAGCAACACAGGTGTTGCCGCCGTCGTGAACTATGCGCTCGCCCAGGTCGGCAAGCCGTACCGATTCTTCACTAAGGGACCTGATGCCTTCGACTGTTCGGGCCTCACCCTGGCGGCCTACGAGCGTGTTGGTATCCAGTTGGTCCACTTCAGCGCATGGCAGGCGCGCCAAGGAACAGAAGTCGACTTCCTCAATGAGCCGATCCAGCCAGGCGATCTCGTGTTCCAGGCCAACCGAGGCAGTGAGACGATCAACCACGTCGGCATGGCAGTCACATCGACGACATGGATCCACGCCCGCGCAACCGGTTATCCGGTACAAGTTGGATCGATGCCCGCGAAGTCCACGATCGTCGCCGTTCGTCGCTTCATCGAAGCCGGCTGATCAAGCCCGACGCCCGACTTCGGTTTTTGATTGATTCGAAACGTTCGGCGACGCCCGCCCGGCGAGGCAGACGCGGCGGCACGGGCCACACCAGGATTCAATTTAGGTATCCATTCGAGCGAGAACACCGAAAGCCACAAGTAGCAGCGAGAACTGGCGGCTGGACACTTTTTGGTCGCGATGCTGGTTAAAGCCGCCAGCAACTTCCTCTGGACCTGTCGCGATCGGCGCTGCAGCAGATAACGACGCGACACTTCTCGACTCGCCGACGAGTACGAAGTTCCATCCCAAGGTCCTCACCATCTCTCTTCACCTCGACCTGACACAGGTACGGCGCGCAAGTCGCAGTGCATCGCCGCGTCTGGCGCAGGCCTCAACCAGGTGATCTGCCATCCGACAGGCGACGGTGACGAACCGTTGACGACGAGCGATCCTGCACATCGACAAGACTCCAAACGTCAACTCGAAAAGAGGCGCCAGGCGAACAGCGACGAATCCGGCGTATATGGAGGCGACTGGAATGCGCCAACTACGAACCCGCGAACCGTCAGCCTGACATAACTTGGAGAACGCAAATGCCAGGTGACCGCCTCTCCTTCATCGCAACCCAGAGATGTACGGTCACGCCATGAGTCACGAGATCGACCGGACCGTCATCACCACCGGAGCGAGCGGTGCGATCGCACACCGATCAATGATCGATCACTCAGCTCGGTTCGAGCGACGCCTCCACCAGGTAGCCGATGGTGTGTGGTGCTACGTCGGAGGAGGTACAGCAAACATAACCTTTGTTGATGCACCCGACGGCCTGATCGTAATCGACAGCGGCGAAAGCTGCGAGGAGGCCGCCGAGGCACTCGCCGCAGTCCGCAAGGTCTGTTCCAGCCCACTGCGAGCGATGATCTGGAGCCACTACCACTACGTTCAAGGCACAGCCGTCTACCTTGACGAAACCAGCGTCGAGGCCGAGAGCTTCCCCATTTGGGCCCATACAGACTCGGAACGACTACTCGCCTCAATGGGCGCCGAAGTCGGCCCAATGCGAACGCTCGGCCTCGTCGGCCAATTCGGGATCGCACTGCCCGGAAACGGACCCGACTCACTACCCAACGTCGGAATCGGCCCATTCTGGAAAGATCCCAATCGACCGGCAACAACAAACGGCTATGTACCGCCCAACCGCACTGTTGACGGACCGACCGACACCACCATCGCCGGTGAACGGGTGGTATTCACACCAGTGCACTCCGACAGCGAAGACACGCTCGTCATCTGGCTGCCAGACCGTTACACATGCGTCAACAATCACCTCTGGCCAGCGCTGTTCAACATCTACCCATTGCGTGGCGAGGTGTACCGCGACCCGAACGGACTACTGGAAGCGTTTGACCTGATGCTCTCATACGAGCTCGCGCACCTCGTGGGCGTTCACGGTCCACCGATTTCCGGGCGGCACGAGGTACACACCGCTTTGACCGACTCTCGCGACTCTATTCAGTTCTTGTGGGATCAGACCGTGCGTCACATGAATGCCGGTCGATCGCTGGGCGACATCGTCGAGCGGGTGCGGCTACCCGAACGGTTCAAGGCGGCCTACTACACGTCTGAATTCTACGGGATGGCGCAGCACCATGTCCGTCAGATCCACTGCGGTGTGCGGGGTTGGTTTGACGGTGATGCGACCAACCTCTTTCCTCTCGCAGAACGTGACGAGGCAGAACGCATCGTGCGCGGGTTCGGGGGGCGCGATGCTGTGCTCGCAGAGGCGCGCTCCGCGCTTGACGACGACGAGGCTGCGTGGACGGCACAACTCGCGACCTATCTATTGCGTCTCGATCGCGAGGACGGCGACGCTCGCCGCCTGAAAGCCGATGCCCTCCGGCTGACAGCACAGTCGGTCACCTCGGCCAACGTTCGTTCCTGGTGCATGACCCAGGCGAGGGAACTCGAGGGCCTCGTGAGTCTCGAGCGGTTCCGCAACCACCATCCGTCCGCTCGCCGAGTGCTGGGAGCGGCACCTGAGGTGTACGTCCACGCCCTCAAAGTTCAACTCGACCCCGACCGTGCAGACTTCGAAGTCGGCGTGCAGTGGTATTTCAGCGACACACGGACCGATGCTTCGCTGCGTATCCGGCGCGGCGTCGCGATACCGGGAAAAAATGACAGCGCAGCCGACATCACTCTCGACCTGGATCTACCCACTTGGGCGGCGCTGTATGCGGGGGAGACAACGGCGAGCGATGCTGAGGTAGCCGGAGACCTCACCGTGACGGGGGACCGGACAATGCTGGCGTCATTTTTCGCGGCCTTCGACCAGCCCCAACTCGCCGGGTCCTTCCTCACCTGAATCGCTCCGCTTACGCTGGATGCCCTACCCCCGTTCGGTGAGGCGTACCTGACGAGTCGGGTCGGTACGCATCTCGACGACGTGCAGCGTTCCCGAGAACTCGAACGGCCCGCGATAGGCGTCGAGGTCAACGGGTGGGCCCCACGCGCGCCCGACTGATAGACCCTCTTGCACCATCGAGTATCCGCGCGGTGCGGACCGGACGTCCTGAACGGACGATGCGAGTCGATCGTCAACGAACAAATTGACATCACCGATGCCTGGACCGCTCGGATCCCACTCGTAGCAGACAGACAGATCCTTGCCGACAGGCAGCTCGCCGGTCGACAACTTGGTGAGTGACAGTTTGAGGTTGTTATTGATGTAGGTGACCTTGCGATCACGGACGAACAGTGCCCAGCCAGCGAGGCTGCCACCGTGCGACACGAGGAGGCCGGCGTCATCGGGGTCGTCGAGCCGGAATCGAACCGTGAACGAATGAGGACAGTTCAAAATGACGGGCAGCGAAGGGCTCGGGATCGGGCTTGAGTCGGGGAAGTACCGGTAGACGTCGCGCGTTTCGCTGGCAGCCGGCCGCGTCGGGTCAATGAATCGGTCTCGGCCGCGATCGTCGAGCGGCAGCACGTTGTGTCGGCGGGCCTCGTCCCACCACAGTTCGATCAGCTCGTCTAGCTTCGCGGGCTGCTCATCGGCGAGATCCCACGCCTGCGTGTAGTCGGTGCGCTGGTCGTACAGCTCCCAGCGATCATCGTTCCAGTTGGTGCCAGGTTTGTGCCAGGTGACAGCCATCCACCCGTCGTGGTACACAGCGCGACTGCCGAGCATCTCGTAGTACTGGGTCGTCTTTACCTCGGGCGCTGCCGCTGCACCGAGCGTCGCGGCGAAGCTGTGACCCTCGATCGGCATCTGCTTGATGCCGTTCACGACCTCAGGTACGGGCACGCCGGCGAGTTCGAGCAGCGTCGGGTAGACGTCAACGATGTGGTGATACTGCGTGCGAAGCGCACCCGGATCAGTGATTCCGCCGGGCCAGTGGACAATAAAAGGATCAGTGTTGCCACCACGGTGGGTGTCGCGTTTGCACCGACGGAACGGCGCATTTCCGGCCATCGCCCAACCAATCGAATAGTGCGGGTCGGTCGACGGGCCGCCGAGATCATCGATGAACGGAAGTTGTTCCTCAACCGTCTCGGGCACGAGATTACGGAACCGTTCGGTATTGGTCGCTCCGTGGAGCATTCCTTCTTGGCTCGCGCCGTTGTCGCTCAGCACCATCACAACCGTGTCGTCAAGTACGTCGAGTTCGACAAGCGCAGCAATCAACCTGCCGACCTGGGCGTCGGTGTGATCGACCATGCCCGCGAACACCTCCATCTGCTTGGCGTACAGTCGGCGGGCATCATCAGAAAGATCAGACCAAGGTTGCACACCGGGATTCCGCGGCGGGAGTTCATTGTCGGATGGCACGATGCCGAAGGCCTGCTGGCGCTCGAACGTCTCTCGGCGCACGACGTCCCAACCGGCGTCGAACCGCCCCCGGTATCGCTCGATGTACTCCTCGGGGGCGTGGAACGGGCAGTGCACGGCACCAAACGGCAGGTACGAAAAAAACGGCCGCCCCGACGACACCTGCTGCTGGTCGCGAATCATCCGGATCGCACGGTCGACGAGGTCCTCGCTGAGGTGGTAGCCCTCAGTGTCGGGCGTTGGGATCCGATGGTTGTCAGAGGTCAGAATCGGGTGCCACTGGTCGGTCTCGCCAGGCAGAAAACCATAGAACCGCTCAAAGCCCATGCCGAGCGGCCAGCGGTCAAACGGCCCCGCCGCAGTCGCCTCAGCAGTCGGTGTGAGGTGCCACTTGCCTGTGCAGTATGTCGAGTACCCGTTGAGGCGTAACACTTCTGCGATTGATGCTGCTGTCTTCGGTAGGAATGAGTCGTAGCCCGGAAAGCCGGTCGACATCTCGGCGATCGTGGCGAATCCGACGGAATGGTGGTTTCTCCCTGTGAGTAACGCCGCTCGGCTTGGCGAGCAGAGCGCTGTGGTGTGGAAATTCGTGTAGCGCAGGCCGCCTGCTGCGAGTTGACCGATATGGGGAGCATCGATTGGCCCACCGAACGCGGAGAGCTGGCCAAAGCCGAGGTCGTCGAACAGAATGACGACGACGTTCGGTGCCTTCGCCGGCGGGCGTACCGCGTCAGGCCAGTCAGCAGTCGCTTCGAGGTAAGTGTCAGCAATTTCACCCCGGAACGGTGACCGGGGGTGCGGAAGTACGGCAGGCGGCGTCTGATCCATCACAGTGCCGACGGTAAGCGATTCTCGGCGCAGCTCAGCCAGTCGAGCGATCTGAGTTCAGGTGACGACTGAGGCGGACCGCCCGGCAAGCACGGCGATGGCGTTATCAACAGCGTGTTCGAAGAGTCTTCGCCGACCTGCCGCCGTCGAAGATGCTACGTGTGGTGTGACGATGACGTCGAGTCGACCGAGCAGTGGATGGCCCATGGGAAGCGGCTCGGGCTCGGTCACGTCGAGTCCAGCTCCGGCCACGTGTCCTTCCTCGAGTGCAGCGAGCAATGCAGGCTGGTCGATCAACGGACCCCGCGCACAATTGATGATGTACACGCCGCGCCGCATGGTGGCGATTGATGTGGCGTCAACCAGATGGCGTGTTGCCGGAATCGAGGGCGCGTGTAACGAAACCACGTGCGCGGTTCGAAACAACTCGTCGAGCGAAACTATTTCGACCCCCTCGATGGCGCTCGATGAAAGCGCCGGATCATAGGCAACAACGTTCATTCCCAGCGCCTGGGAAGCAACTGCAACACGCGAACCGATACGCCCAAGGCCGACGAGCCCGAGCGTTGCACCGTTGAGTTCGAGCGAAGTGGCGACTTTCGGCGCACCCTGACCAGCTGCAGAGTTTGCTGAACGGGCAGGTAGCTCCTTGGTGATTGCCAGTAGCAGCATCATCGTGTGCTCGGCAGTCGAAACGGTGGGGGAGTCGGGGCCGTTGCAGACAACCACGCCCGCAGCGCGCGCTGCGTCGAGATCGATGTTGTCGTATCCGATCCCCATCCGTGAGATCACCTGAAGGTCAGGGAATTGTGCGAATCGTTCTGCATCCCAACGGTTACCGATGCCGATCACTGAGGCAGCCACGCCCACTAGTTCTGCATCGGTCGAACCAACGAGATGCGCTGTTCCTTCGACATACGCAAGGTCGGCGTCGACAATGGGCCGATCGAGGTGGAGGACGGGGACGTCGTCACGGGGCATAGCCTGATCATCTCGCAGCTGGTCCGCTGTGAGCGAACTCGTGACCCGCCGCCGCTGAAGGCCGGTCTCGCGGGCGCTCACCGGCGGATGGTCAGCTGGCTACGAACGTAAGACCGAGTTCGTCGCCGGTGCTATTCGATCGAATCACGAGCATGTCGTTGTCGAGTTCGTAGCTGACCTCGCCGTCGAGCACGGCTAAGACGGATTGCTCCAACGCAGCTTCGTCGGACAGACATGCCTTGCGAGTCAGCGCCATAGGGTCGAAGGTAACTGTTGTTTCGGTGACCTCTACGGTACTCGAGCCGCTGTTGCAGCCGGTCTCGATTGCAGCGACACCGTCAGTGATCGTCATCGATGCCAGGGCGCCGCCTGGGGTCGTCGACACCAAGTCCCCAACGATCGTTCCAGTCACGACCCAAGTGGTTCCTTCAAGCACGACAGGTTGACGAGCGGCGAGAGAGATTGTGACATCGCCGCCCGACAAGGTGAGCATCTCACGATCGGACTCGATCGACGGGCCATTTGTCAGAAAATCGTTCAGCCAGAGGTCCTGCGCCATCAAGGCTGCATCGCAGGCCATCTCCGTTGTCGTCATGACACCAACGTCGAGATTCCCGTTGGTGATATTGAACGCAGCGGACATCGAATTGCAACCGGCTTCTACGGCAAGATTGTCGTCCTCGAACCCGATGGTAATCATCGAGCCCGGCACGAGGTTGTGGCCGCTCACGTCGGTCGAGTCGAACGTGGTCCCCACCAGTTCGTCGCCCGTCGGCGACGAATCTGCGGGGGAGTCACGATCGCTCCCGCACGCAGCGAGAACGCTCACTGAGACGGCGACAAGGATCAGGGCCGGACGCGGGATCATTGAACTCCGACGTTCCTCGGCTCGGAGTGGTTCCCGTCGATCACTGAATCCGTAATATATGGCACACCGGTGCCAGCCCATAACGCTCGCTTTGATCTGTCAATTGATGGTCGCTCCATTTGCATCGAATGATCGACACCGCATCCGTTGGAGGACTCAACGGCCACCATCTTCTGGTCAGCAAGTGTCAGTGTGATGGGCGCACGCCCGATGATCACATGAGGTTTGCATTCTGCTCGATGGCCACTGCGTCGATGTGCGCATCCTGCACGATTGTGAGTCTTGGAACGACCGCATCGACTGCTCATCGGCGTTAACGCTGTTCGGCTCCGGGTCGACGTGTTCGTCGGCGAGAGCCGAGTTCACTCGGGGTCGGGAAGTGATTCGATCAACTCGACGAGGACGTCACCGTGGCAGCGCTGTGGCGCGCACCAACAGCCCAGGCGTCGACCGCTCAGTTCCTGGAGTGACGCTATGAGTTCGGGCTGGCGCATCACCCATTGCCGGTACGCCGCTAGGGCGCGATTGCGCTCGGTGTCGCCCATGTCTTGCATGACGAACGGGTTTCCCCACTTGCTCGCGGGGAGTCCGTGCTCGGGCACCTCGCGTCCGATGTAAACATCGAAATCTTCGCGTAAATTGTGAACTACGGTCGTTTTTGCCAAATTCCACCTCCTGTTAGTTCGTTGAGCAGTCTGGCGGTTTTTGCCGACCACGCTCGACTCGGCGCGTTACCCGGACGTGTTTGTGCCCATATCGTCTGGGTAGATGGATGTAGCCGGTTCGTGCAACTCGCATCGGAGTTAGCCCGATCGATACCGTTGAGAGGTGTTTATGGTACGCGCGAGGCAAGTGGCCCTGGTCTCCAGGGTCAGCATTGCACCGAAGAGACAGCGTTGGCATCGCTCGCCCCTCAGAGCGTTTTCATTACATACGAACATCCGCATCAGCCGAAGAGTCCTGAGCGACATAGGCATCGGAGCGGATCAACTCGCATGGTCGCCCAATAGGCCGGTGTCGACCAGCGACACGATGACGAAGAGTGGCGAGATATGGCCGACCTGAAGAAACAAAGGGTGACGCGTCGGCCGACCGTGGTTTACGGTGCGCCGCCAAGCGGACCGCACCCGATCACAGGGGAGCGCTACGTTTCGGCGGAGTGGCTAGAGATCGAGCGGCGCCACCTCTGGCCAGCCATGTGGTTGTTCGCCGGACTCGAACGTGATGTCGCCGAGCCAGGCGAGTACCTCGTGCTGAACATCGGTGACGAGTCGCTGCTCGTGTCACGAACCCAAGAGGGGGAACTTGCGGCTTTCTATAACGTCTGTCAGCACCGCGGTGCCCGGATCATGGCCAACGAGCGCGGCTGGGTACGCAATTTTGTTTGCCCGTACCACGGTTGGACATACGACCATGCAGGCACCCTGACCGTTATTCCCGACGCCGATCGGTTCACTCCACCGGTTGACTGTGCGGAGCGGTCGCTGCAGCAGATTCGTGTCGAGGTCTTCAATGACATGGTGTTCGTCTGCATGGCAACGGCTGCGCCGCCACTACTCGAATTCCTCGGTCCTCTCGGCGACATAATCGCTCCGTTCGACTTAGGGGGCATGGCGTTGATCGGCGATCAGACCGTTCATCTTGACGCCAACTGGAAGGCGGTGGTCGACAACTTTGGCGAGCTGTACCACGTGGAGCACATCCATCCCCAGCATGCCCAGCTGTTCGACTGTCCGACTGCAGAGACCCACCTCTACGACCAAGGCCATACCGGCGTCGTGATCGACGGTCACGTGGTGAACACCAAACTTGACGTGCCTGACGAGCCGACCGTTTACCAGAAGATGGCACTAGAGCGCTATGGGGCTGACCCCGATGACTACTGCGGACACGTTATGGACGTCCGAGCGGACGTGCAGCGTTTGCGTCGCGCAGAGGGTCCGCGCCTCGGCTATGACTACAGCGCGATGAGTGACGAGCGACTCACCGACATCGAGCAGTACAACCTGTTCCCTAATACAGTGATCACCTTGCAGCCGGACGACGCCCTGATCATGCGAGCACGCCCACATCCCACTGATCCAAACCGTTGCTTCTGGGACAAGCTCAGCTTCCACCGCCAGCCTGATCCCGCAGTCGCCGAGCGGGCGGGTGTGGCCTTCGCTTCCCACCCAACCGACCACCGGACACCGGCCGAGCGTCCAGAACACGACGAGTTCACCCAGGATGACATCATCGCAGGCCGCAAAACGATGACGATCACGATCGACCAGGACATCCATCTTATTCGCGACGTGCAAGCTGGAATGCGATCACGCGGGTTTATAACGGCCCGGCTGTGCGACGACGAGGCACGCGTGCAGCACTACCACGACTGGCTCAGCCATCACCTCGACCTGGCCGTCGACAGTTCCGGAGACCAGCGGGAAGTGGCAATAACCCGAAACTCGTGACCCAGTGGCACTTGGTACCTGAAGGATGCAGCGAATGACACTCGAACGACGCTCCGGTCGTTTGCAGGCCTTTCGGATCGGAGCGAACCCTTCGATCCCTAGCAGGTTGATCTAGTGAAACAACTTGTCGCTGCAGCTACGCGACGTAAGCCAAGGTCCGGCGTGCTCGGCACCTTTGAGCGATTCCTCACCGCCTGGGTCGCCCTCGCGATCCTTACTGGAATCGGTCTGGGATTAATAGTGCCAGGCGTTTTCGCGCATGTTGCCGAACTTGAAGTAGCCAGCGTGAACCTGGTCGTCGCGGTGCTGATCTGGTTGATGATTTACCCAATGATGCTTAAGGTCGAACCCGACTGCCTCAGCGACGTCCGCCGCCGCCCCAGAGGCCTTATTCTGACGCTGAGCATCAACTGGCTAGTGAAGCCGTTCACGATGGCCGGCCTCGCATACCTGTTCTTCCGGTTCGTGTACGCCGACTTTGTCACGACTGGAGAAGCCGATGAATACATCGCCGGAATGATCCTGCTCGGAGTCGCACCGTGCACCGCCATGGTGTTCGTCTGGAGTCAACTCACCAACGGCAACCCGAACTACACACTTGCCCAGGTTTCGATCAATGACCTCATTTTAGTCTTCGCGTTCGCACCCATCGCCGGACTGCTGCTTGGTGTCACAGACCTAGTCGTTCCTTGGTCGACACTGATTACGTCGGTCGCCATCTTCGTCGTGATCCCTCTCGTAGCAGGCCTTGCCACTCGCTCCTCCCTGATCCGCAAGAACGGCCCCGAGGCGGTGGATGTGTTCGCTGGGAGGCTGAAGGCGACATCAATCGTCGGACTCCTGCTTACTGTCGTACTGCTCTTTGGATTCCAGGCTGAGACAATCATTGAGCAACCGGCCAGCGTTCTAATGATCGCTATTCCGCTTCTCATCCAGGGCTACGGCATCTTCGCGATCGGCTATGCCTCCGCCCGAGCGCTGCGACTCCCTTTTGACGTGGCCGCACCAGCCGCAATGATCGGCACATCCAACTTCTTTGAACTTGCCGTCGCTGTCGCCGTCAGCCTCTACGGACTCGGCTCTGGCGCCGCTTTGGCGACCGTCGTCGGCGTCCTTATCGAGGTCCCGGTGATGCTCTCGCTTGTCTCGTTTGCCAACCGGACAAAAGGCTGGTTCCCCTCGCTGTCGACCGACACCAATCGGCCACCGGTTGTCGAAACGACTAAATCCGCCTGATGCAGCGCCATGATGAAAGCGCCCGCTGCAGTAGGTCGGGACATGACCTTCGGGAAAGGTGGCGCTGCGAGTGCGATGGCACCTCGGCCATCAAAAACGGTACCGTGACGCGATACGACGTTTCCGCTGAAACCGCAAAAGCACTATTTACCCTCTAGTTAAATGACCAACTTTGCCACCAGCGAATCAAGCACAGCCGCTTCAGGTCCATGCTGCGACCAAATCAGCCGGTCACTCGACCGGGCCGAGGCGGAGGCCTTGGCAGTTCGACTCAGCGCGGCCGCCGACCCGGTCCGACTCCAAATGCTCTCCATCATCTCGAACTCAGCGTCAGGAGAAGTTTGCGCCTGCGACTTCGTCGCTCCGATCGGCAAGTCACAACCGACCGTGTCGCACCACTTAAAGGTCCTTGCCAAAGCCGGACTGATCGACGGCCACAAACGCGGACGTTGGATCTGGTACCGCCTCGGCAACGATGCGGTCCGCAGCCTCGCGAACGCGCTCAACGGCGTCGTGTCGAGCTCTGACGAACCGGACTAACATGTGTGGTCGATTCGTTGCTCATAGCCCGTCGGACCAGATCGCTGCCTATTTTGGCGCTGACCTCCCCGTCGAGACCCTGGGCGAGAACTACAACGTTACGCCGACGCAGGACATCTACGGCGTTGTCGCCCCGAGAGGCGAAAATGTACAGAGTGCCCCGCAACTCGAAGCGTTTCACTGGGGGCTGATCCCGAACTGGGCCAAAGACCGCAAAATCGGGTCGCGGATGACTAACGCCCGCTCCGAAACGCTCGCTGAGAAACCGGCATTCAAGGGACTCTTCCCTAAAAAACGTCTTTTAATCCCGATGGACGGCTTTTACGAATGGAAAATCGGCGCCGCCGGCGGCCCACTCACCGTCAAGGGGAAACCCGCCAAACAGCCGTATTTCGTCCATCGCTCTGACGGCAAGCCCCTGGCAGCCGCAGGACTGTGGTCCGCATGGCAAGATCGGAACCAGCCGATCGATAACGATGCCGCGCCGGTCTGGCTCCACAGTGCCACGGTGATCACGACCAGGGCCAACACCACAATGGCGCCAGTCCACGACCGGATGCCGGTCCTCGTGCCTCAGACGCGTTGGGCCGAATGGCTTGATCCGACCAACCATGACATCGAAGCGCTGTCATCGCTGTTCGACATGAGCGCTGACTGCACCTTGGAAATTCGTCCGGTGTCGACCGACGTGAACAGCACACGGAACAATTACCCCGAGCTGATCAACGAAACAGACCCGCTCAGTCGGCCACCGACAGCGCTGTTTTAATCGCCGCCGCCCACGACTCAAGGTCATCCCGGTCAACCGATGCGGCGGCGTTAGCGAAGCTCAACTCACTCATCTCTTTGGTTGGTACCAAGTGGATGTGCGCATGCGGTACCTCGTAGCCGGCGATGATCATGCCGACCTTTTCGCACTTAAACACTTCAGCCTGCGCTCGGGCGACGCGGTGCGCCACTGAGAACAAGTGAGCCGCCAGGTCAGCAGGCGCATCGATCCAATGATCGATCTCCTCGATCGGGACCACCAAGACATGACCGGGCGCCATTGGATTGATCGACATGAACACGACGCAATGTTCGTCTCGGTGTACGAACGTGCCCGGAATGTCGCCGTTGATGATCATGGTGAAAACAGTGCCCATCGCCTTCGATCATGCCGTACGGGAGCGTCTCGCCACGTACGCTGCGGTCGTGAGCACATCGGACGCACAGCTCGAAGGGCCGGTCGCCAACGCGGCTGAAGGAGTCTTCGAACGACTGTGGACCGTTCCGAACCTATTCACGCTGATCCGGTTACTGTGCCTGCCCTGGTTTCTGTACTTGCTGTTCGTCGACGAGAACCGCGCCGGGGCCGCATGGTTGCTCGCTGCGCTCGGAAGCACCGACTGGGTTGACGGTTTCATCGCCCGCAAGTTCGATCAGGGCAGCGAGTTCGGAAAGATCTTCGATCCGACCGTCGACCGACTGCTGTTTATCGTCTCGGTCACCGCAATCGTAATCGACGGCTCTATCCCGATCTGGTTCGCTGTTGCCGTCCTTGCGCGCGAGGTGATCGTCGGGGGAGTGATCGCGTTCTGCACGTTGTTTCTTCACATGGAGCGTTTTGGCGTTACCTGGCTTGGCAAGTGCGCGACCTTTCTTTTGATGGGGGCTGTACCGAGCTTCTTGCTCGGTGCAGCCGATGTCTGGGAGTCCCCATTCTTCGCCCTGCTCGCCTGGATGCTGGGCGTTCCCGGTCTCGTTCTTAGCTACTGGACCGGTTTCGCCTATATTCCCCTTATCAGGTCCGGCCTTGAGGTTGGACGTCTCACTTCCCTCGATCAGAACTGAAGGCTCATGAATATTCCCGACGATCTGCGATACTCGACCGATCACGAGTGGATCCGTCGCGACGGCGACGTGATCACGATCGGGATCACCGACTATGCCCAGGACTCCCTCGGCGACGTGGTCTTCGTCGAGCAGCCCGAGGTTGGCCAGACCCTGGCTGCTGCCGACACCTTCACCGAGGTCGAGAGCACCAAGTCAGTGAGCGATATCTACGCACCGGTGAGCGGCACGATCACCGAGTTCAACGCCGAGCTCGAAGATCAGCCCGAACTTCTCAACTCAGACCCCTACGGCATGGGGTGGATTTGCCGGATCGAGATGGCCGACGCAACGCAGTTCGACGCCTTACTCGATGCCGCCGCATACCGCGAACTGATTGAAGGCTGACTCAGGCGACATGACCGAATACGTATTTTGCAATCAATGTGGCCATCGCAATCCACCTGCGAGCACCTTTTGCTCAAGTTGTGGCTCACCACTCGACCGGCTCGACGACCGGACCGTCAATTTGACGCGAATTGATCCGTTGCAGGATGCCCCGGGGCCTGACGACGATCTTGTGATACCGGTGGGTGACCTGCCGATCGAAACCGGTGTACTGATCGTCCGTGCCGGAGCACAGGCCGGCGACCGGTTCAACCTTGAAAACGAGGTGACCCGTCTCGGCCGGCATCCCGACAGCGAGATCAGCCTTGATGACATCACCGTTTCACGACGCCACGTTGACATCGAGCGAACGCCGGAGGGATACGTTGCGATCGATGGCGGGTCGCTCAACGGCACCTATGTCAACCAAGACAGGATCGACAGGGTCTTGCTTCGTCATGGCGACGAACTTCAGGTCGGCAAGTTCCGTCTCGTCTTCTTCGAGCGAAGCGATGCCTGAGGACATTACTGCGACCACCAACTCGCACCTCTCGATCGGGGAAGTGCTCGCGCTGCTTCTTGAGGAGTTCCCCGATGTGACGATTTCGAAGATCCGGTTCCTCGAGAGCCAGGGTCTTATCGAGCCCGAACGTACAGCGTCCGGCTACCGAAAATTTTACGATCATGACGTCGAGCTGCTGCGCTGCATCTTGCGGGAGCAGAAAGACAATTTCCTGCCTTTAAAGGTCATCAAGGACCGCCTCGACACCGGCGAGATTGATCCGACGGGCGAGGTGCTGCGGCCGCGCGGGATCGCCAATATGCCAGTGGACGAGTCTGACGAGCTGATCATCGACGGGTCTCTCGGTGCCTCGAGACACCCGGCCTCGATCGCCCCCGTGTCGGCGCCCGCAAGCGATCCGACCCGGCCGCTTCAAATCGTTGATGACACCAACGGTATCCACTTACCTGCAGGTGTGGTGCTTGATGCGGGTGAGATCTGCTCAATGTCGGGACTCGATCCAGAGCAGCTCGAACAGGTCGAGTCCTACGGCGTCGTGGTTCCCTCCGCCAACCGAACCTACGACGAAGACGCACTCGAAATTGCGAGGATCGCCAAACGCTTTCTCGACATGGGTGTCGACGCCCGCCACCTGCGCGGCTGGCGGGTTGCTGCGGACCGCGAAGCCGGTTTGTTTGAACAGGTCATTCAACCCCTTCTACGTCAACGCAACCCGGAGTCGAACGACCACGCCGTCGCGCAGCTCACCGAACTAGCAATATTTGGCGGCCAACTCCGTGCTGCGATGATGCGCACACTGCTGCGTCGCCACCTCGAACGCTGATCGCGCCATCCACGAATCCCACCCGTCCAGCGGAACACGCTGCGGGCCGACGCGGTACGATTATGGGCGTGATTCCCGTTGAACTGGTCGGTGTCCGGGTCGAGATCCCGGCTAACACCCCAATGGTGCTCTTACGAGAGCAGGAGGGCCGTCACCGACTCCTCCCGATCTACATCGGGAGTCCGGAGGCTTCGGCAATCCACTATGCACTCGAGGGAATCGAACCACCGCGCCCCTTTACTCACGATCTGTTCCTGATAGCCCTCGACGAACTCGGAGCGACACTCGACAAGATCGTGATCACAGAAATCCGCGACCGCACGTTTTTTGCCGAGGTCCACATCATGGCCGAGACTGGCGAGAAGATAATTTCGGCCCGCCCGTCTGATGCCATCGCCCTCGCCGTTCGGTGCGGAGCGCCGCTGTTCGCCGGCGACGAACTTCTTGACGAAAATGGTCAGGAGCCCCCGGACGAGCCGGAAGAAGACGCCGCCGAGATCATCGACGAGTTCAAAGACTTCCTCGAGAACGTTGATCCCGAAGACTTCGTGTAGACCCTCAGGCCGGCCGTTCCCTAAAACAGCGCCGCTCGGGATGTACAGCGGTGCCCCAGTTCCCAATCTGCGGCGAAAAACCAGAACTAGCGAGCGCCACAAAGTGTCCTCAATCGTCATAAGACCCAAAATCGACGGCCCATTCACCTTGCGAGATTTGGTGCCAGCCGGAACCTTGATCGCCCGATTAACGCCGGACAATTTTGCGACTTGAGCCCAACCCTCAAGTGAAGATTGACGGCCACGCTGCGAATGCGTAGTGTCTTATTCCTCACATGTTCGTAACTACGACCGTGTCTTCGATAAGTTGGGACCCACTAAGCAATGCCACAGCAGATGGATCAATCACTCGACAGCGTTATCGCTACACCCGACGACCTGGGCTTCAGTGGAACTCGAGCGGCAAAAGTCGTCGGCATCACATACCGTCAACTCGACTACTGGGCTCGCACTGATCTCATTAGGCCCTCACTCAATGACGCTTCCGGTAGCGGCAGTCGCCGCCGCTACTCATACAACGATCTTCTTGAGTTGAAAGCCATTAAGAAGTTGCTCGATGCGGGCATAAAGCTGGAGCAAGTCCGCAACGTATTTGAATACCTTCGTGAACACGTATCCACCGACATCGCGGCAGCCCACATCGTGATCGATGGCTCAAGTGTCAATCTGTATGACGACGGCCAGTTGATCGATGTCCTGCAACGCGGACAAGGCGTACTCAACGTATTGTCAATGGGCGGTGTGAAGAGCGAACTCGAGGCCGACTTGGCACCAGGTGCTTCTGAGCCCGAGCACGCCGACGCAATCCGCAAGATCGGATGACCCTGCGCCAGTCGCCACTGGCCGAGCAACACCGAGCGCTTGGGGCCCAAATGGTCGACTTCGGCGGGTGGGAGATGCCGATCGCCTATCCGAGCGGAACGATCTCCGAGCACCTTGCGTGCCGGTCGAGCGCCGCAGCCTTCGACGTGTCGCATCTCGGAACGATGCGCGTCGAGGGCGACGACGCGTTTGAGCGTCTTCAGGAGACGCTTACTAACGACCTGACCAAGATTGGACCGGGTCGCGCCCAGTACACCCATCTCCTCGACGCGGACAACGCTTCGGTGCTCGACGACATCATCGTGTGGTGGCACCCCCGCAACGATGGTGAGTCCGACGTGTTCGACGTCATGCCAAATGCTTCGAATACTGATCGTGTCGTTGCAGCACTCGACGGGGTCGACACGACCGCATCGCGAGCCGTGATCGCAGTGCAGGGCTCCGCAGCGCAAAGCCTGATCGAACCGGTGTTCTCGACTGCTGCGACAGTCGGGAGATTTCGCGTTGCTCACTGCACGTGGAAAGGAATTAATTGCGTTGTGGCTGGAACCGGATACACCGGCGAATCTGGCTTTGAGATCGCCGTGCCTGCCGACTGCGCCGGCGAGTTGTGGGACGCGATTTTGGCCACTGGCGTTACTCCCGCGGGCCTCGGGGCGCGGGACACGCTTCGTCTCGAAGCCGGTCTCCCGTTACACGGACACGAACTCGGTCCAGGGATCACCTCACTACAAGCAGGCTTGGGCTGGGTAGTGGCTTGGAACAAGGCTGACTTCGTTGGTCGTAACGCTGCGCTCGCCGAACGCCAACGCGGCGCTGCACGCCGCCTCGTCGGGATCGCCACCGATGGTCGCCGACCGGCACGAGCCGGATGTGCCGTTTTCGTCGATGGCACGACGGCTGGCGAAGTCACCAGTGGGAACTTCTCACCGGTGCTCGGCCATGGCATTGCCATGGCCCTCGTCGCAACCGAACACCAATCGGGCACGGAGGTGATGGTCGACGTCCGTGGCAAGGGGCTTCCCGGCAGAATCGTCGACATGCCGTTCCTAGCCAGCTAGCCGAGATAACCCCGACCCGCTAGGTGTATGGGGTTGTAGCTTCAGTACCTGGCAGCACTGCGCAACTCGATGAGTGGGCTGCGACGAAGGCGTTGCCCCGTAAGCAACGCCGATCCGCAACAAAGCACGGTCACAGCTTCCTAGCAGCAGTCTTCTTGACAGGTGTTTTCTTCTTTGCTCCAGTCTTCTTGGCCGGAGCCTTCTTCTTCGTTGCAGTCTTCTTGGCCGGTGTCTTTTTCTTTGCTCCAGTCTTCTTGGGCGGAGCCTTCTTCTTGGTCGAATTCTTCTTGGCAGGTGTCTGCTTCCTTACCGGGACTTCGCGCTCTGTCGCTGTCTCTTGGATACTCCTGGGCGCTGCGGGTTTGTCCTCGACCGCTTCATCCAGCGCAACATCGACAGCCCGCGTAGGCTCGGGCGCCGCCTGAACCAGCTTCGATGAACCTCCAAAACTTGGGAGCTTCAGACCGCCGAACAGGCCGCCTGCCGATTCGGCCAGCTGACCCAGCGGTGCCAGGCGGGCCGTCACCTCAGCGAGCACTTCGTTCATTTGAGCAACCTGGTTCGGCATTTGCTTGAATGCCGGGTTGTTGAGCGTCTCTGCGAGTATTTGTAGGCCCGGGGCGACGGCCATCGCCGGGCCAGAGACAACCTTCATCATCTCATCGGCGGTCCTCGCCGTTCGTGTCACCTGAGGCACCACTGCACGCAACGGTTCCTCCACCTCGGCTAGCAGCACATTCATCCGCTCTGCGGTCTCATTGAGGTTTTCCATCGTCCGGTTGAAGTTCTCGACGCCGCGCTGGAACTGATCAACGCCGTTGCGGAATTGATCAAACGACTGCACCGCTCCTGCTAGCGGTGCAGCGAACAGGTTAAAAATCTGCGACAAAGGATCAGAATCGGCCATCATCTCAAGCTACTTCCGGCAGATACGCCAGGCATGACCGCACTCGGCGGAACGATTCACTCAGCCGGATCGGTGGGGATCGGCAAAGTGTCGAGGATTGCAGGCATTAAAAACTGAGACGATCTCGTACCGTGTGCTCACGGCCGCCACACCTTTGCGCACAGCAAGCCGCAGGACGTCGTTTGCGGTGAGTGCACCGCAAACGACTATCGAGCAAACACTGACTCAAGCCGAAGCGAGGACCTCAAGTGGCTCGCAACTGCACACGAGGTTCCGGTCACCTGCGGCGCCATCGATGCGCGATACCGGGGGGAAGTACTTGGCAGCGCGCGTCGCTGGGGCCGGAAAGGCCCCAAGCTCCCGCGAATAGGGTCGCTTCCAGTTGCCGAGCAGGTCCTCCGAAGTGTGCGGGGCGTGACGCAGCGGGCTGTCCTCCACGGGCCAGTCGCCCGCTTCGATGCGGTCAATCTCGGCGCGAATTGCGATCATTGCGTCAATGAACCGGTCGATCTCGCGCAACGTTTCGGACTCGGTCGGCTCGATCATCAAGGTCCCCGCAACCGGGAAACTCATCGTCGGGGCATGGAACCCGTAGTCCATCAGGCGCTTCGCCACGTCATCATTTGAAACGCCAGTCGATTTCGTAATTGGGCGCAGATCAATGATGCACTCATGAGCCACCCGCCCCTGGTCGCCGCGGTAAAGGACCGGAAAAAATGGATCGAGGCGATCCGCTATGTAGTTCGCTGCAACGACTGCCGCCGTAGTTGCATCAGTAAGGCCAACTCCGCCCATCATCGTGAGATACATCCACGGGATCGGCAAGATGCCCGCCGAGCCAAACGGCGCTGCAGAAACTGCGCCTACGAATGCGTCGGCGTCGAGCGGGTGACCCGGCAGAAACGGCGCAAGGTGCTCGCCTACGCCGATCGGACCCACACCCGGACCGCCGCCGCCGTGCGGAATACAGAAGGTTTTATGCAGGTTCAGATGAGACACGTCGGCGCCGTAGCGGCCCGGCGCGCACAGCCCGACCTGTGCGTTGAGGTTGGCGCCATCCAGATAGACCTGTCCGCCGCGCTCGTGAATCAGCGCGCAGATCTCGCGAATCGTCGTTTCGAACACGCCGTGCGTTGATGGGTAGGTCACCA
>CAJQPY010000003.1 GCA_905480335.1 uncultured Ilumatobacter sp.
GGTTCGTGCCGAACTGCAACTCGTAGCCGTCGGCCGTTCGCCCCTCGGGGCATGCCATGACCCCGGCGTTGTTGATCAGCACGTCGATCGGCTGCCCATCATCGATGAGGCCTTGCGCGCAGCTCCGAACGCTCGACAAGTTAGCGAGATCCAACCGGCGGACCGACAGCGAAGCATCCGGCACGACTGCTCGTACTCGGCCCATCGCCTCTGCGTTAGCGCCAGGGTCGCGGGCAAGCATCACCACACTGCCCCCGGCGGCAGCGATCGAACGCGTTGCCTCCTCACCGAGGCCAGCTGAGGTACCGGTGATAACGAATCGCCGTCCCGAGAGGTCGAGCCCCGCAAGAACGTCGGTGGTGGTTGACTCGTGATCGAACCCGGTGTGCATCCGGTGACCATATTCCTCGCTGACACAGCCGCTCCCAGCGGACCGCAGACCTGGAGCAACCGAACCATGCGAGAAGGCCCAGAGAGGTGAGGACTTTCGTTGCTACCAACCAAATCAGCGACCGATTCGACATACACACCGGGTTGTTTACATTGACCCGATCGACCACGGAGCGACGGGCGGCCGACGCGTCGAAGTTCGATGTCTGCACCACTGGGGTACCAACAAATCCGAGATGATTAGCGTACAGCTGATCACAGACCACAACACAACGTATGGCTGTTTCGTTGGTCCAGGCATCAGGTCGCACACGGCACAATCGTTTCGTCGACATCACGCAACATGGAACGGTCGTACACGACGGTCGGAGGCGACATGATGTTGCACAGGCCTGTGAGCATTTCGGATGCAGCGCTGCAAGATGCTGATATCGAACAGCGCTCAGGCGCTGAGCAAGAGTCAGTAGGGTGGGTTGCGACAACCCGGAGAACATCCTCACAAGTTGCGAGGAGTTCACGGTCTTCGCGGTCCTCATTTGTCAGCCACGTTGCAAGCCGCCCCCAAAGCTTTTGCCGGGAAGCGGCTCTGGGCTGTTGATTTGGCATCCCGTACGGGATTCGAACCCGTGCTGCCACCTTGAGAGGGTGGAGTCCTAGGCCTCTAGACGAACGGGACCTGATGCAACATCAACCTAGATCGATGCAGACTCAGACGATAGCGGGCATAGCCAGGGTTTCGCACGCCACTGGGTGGCTGCGCCAATTCGCAGAGTCGATGTGGACCGCAGGCGATAACGTCGTGCGGGCAAAGGGCTCCGTATCGTTTATCGGTCCGAGGCCACCGCACTCTGGGGTGTGGTGTAATTGGCAACACGACAGTTTCTGGTTCTGTTATTAGGGGTTCGATTCCCTTCACCCCAACCACCTTACGGCCGACCTCACGGTTCGGCCGTCGGCGTTCTGTCCCGAACGACCGTTCAGCCGGCGATGCGGGCCAACCGCTCAAAACCGATGACCCGACCGATGGCCACTCCCCCGGCTTCTTTTAGATGTCGGCGCAATGACTCTCCTCCGGTCACCACCGAGGTGTCTGTCGACGACACCGTTGCATCCAGTCCAACTTCCTCGGCGATGAGTCGGCTGCGAAGCGCGTGGTACGGATCGGTGACGATCAGCACCTCATCAAGCCCGCGTGCCTCCAGCAGATCAGCAGCCGCCTCCAATGATTCGTACGACGTCGAGCCGTCATTCTCAAGCACGAGCGCATCCAGCGGGATCCCTCGTTCCGCAAGGTAGGCGGCTGATGCTTCAGCTTCAGTGAATCGATCTCCCGGAATGTTTCCCCCAGTCACCACGACGAGCGGGGCAACTCCCTGCGGCCACAGGTCAACGACATGATCGAGACGAGCAGCCAATTGCGGTGACGGTCTCCCGTCGTACTGCGCCGCACCCATCACCACAATCGCGTCGACCGGACCGTCATCATCAGCACGGCCCGTTGTCCAAACCTGGACAAGCGACACGAGGTAATAGACAAGGCCGACCGCCACTGCAATCACGCACGACGCAAGTATTCGACGGCGCGCCCTAAACCAAGGATTACGTACCCCGCCATATGCCTCAGGGTCGTCATCGCTGGGGGCTGGATCCAATGGCTCCGGCCCCGCCGGAATATCTGGACCGATTGAAGTTGCGTCGACTGGCACCGTCACCGGGGGCTCGGGGCTGGTCAATGCCCGATCCGTTGGCGACTGACTTCGCGATGATCCTGCGCTTGGCACTTGGTCCGTCACAAGATGTGAGGTTTCCAGGCTCGTCAGCGCCTCAGTCATGAAGGTGTTCACATCTGCGTTGTTTCCCCGAACCGGGGCGATCATCGGCTCGCCGACGACAGAACGGGTCCCTTCCTTTACCTCAATATGAGCGGCAACCGGCTCCCCTAACGACGGGAGCGATGGGTCTGCATCACACGCACCGCGCACAGGCCCGTGCTCTTGATGACCGGCCGGCGGCATCGGCCTAGTCTGCCTCAGATTTCGATGCCATTCGGGTCACTGCGTTGCGGAGGCGTCGCAAAGTCTCGTTCTGTCCCAGCACTTCAAGCGCCTCAAACAATGGTGGCCCCACTGATCGACCGGTCACCGCAACACGTGGCAGCGCTTGGGCTTTGCCGAGCTTTATTTCGTAGGACAGCATCACCGCCTCCATCGTCGCCTTGAGCTTGTCGCTTCGCCATTCGTCGGGACCGAACGACGCGTAGGCCTCCGCGATCTCGACGAGGAACGGACCGGCCCAGTCCGGCTTAGCGGCCTTGGTCCATGCGGCGTCATCGACGTCGGGATCAGCGCCGTCGGGGAGAAACAAGAACTCGACCAGCGCTGGAGCGTCACCAAGCCTCTCAAGCCGCTCCGTGATGTGCGGGGCGATCGCGGCGAAGCGCTGACGATCCCAGTCGTCCGGTAGGTCGGCGTCGACCGCTGCGAGGAAGTCTGCAAGGGGTAGGTTTTTGATGTACTGCTTGTTGAAGGCAACGAGCTTCTTAACATCGAAAAACGCAGGCGACAGCGTCACGTCCTCCAGCCGGAACGCTGCCTCCAGCTCGTTCCAGGGGAAGATCTCGCTTCCTGCTTCCTCGGCACCGGGAGGTGTCCACCCAAGCGTCATTAGGTAGTTGACCATTGCGTCAGCGAGGATCCCGTCGTCTCGATACGACTCGACGGCCACCTTGTCTCGCCGCTTCGACAACTTCTTTCGTTGCTCGTTCACTAGTACCGGAACGTGCGCCCATCGGGGCGGTTCGGCGCCTAGCGCCTCCCACAGCATCTGCTGCTTTGGGGTGTTCGGCAAGTGCTCCTCAGCACGGACAACATCGGTAATGCGCATCTCAATGTCGTCGACCACGTTGGCGAGGAGGAACATAGGCGTGTTGTTCCCGCGCAACAGCACGAAATCCTCGATTGTCGAGTTGTCGAACAACACGTCGCCGCGCACCGCATCGTGCACCACGGTGGTTCCCTCCGGAACCCGAAATCGGAGTACCCGACCCGAGCCGGGCTCCACGCCGCGATCACGCGAGTACCCGTCATAGCCGGTGATTCCGAGCTTCTTGGCCCGATCCTGGACCTCCTGGCCAGTGAGGTCGCAGTAGTACGCAGCGCCAGACTCGAAAAGTCGCGACGCTGCGGTGATGTGCGCAGCGGCGTACTCACTCTGGAAATGCGGACCCTCAAAGTGGTCGTCGTCGGCCGAGACTCCGATCCATGCAAGGGCGTCAATGATTCCCTCGGTCCATTCGAGTCGGTTGCGAGCCTCGTCGGTGTCTTCGATGCGGAGCACAAACGTTCCGCCAAGTCGGCGTGCGAGTGCCCAGTTGTGCAGCGCTGTGCGTGCTCCTCCCACGTGGAACGAGCCGGTCGGCGACGGTGCGAATCGAAAGCGAGGTCCTTCAGTCATCGTGCTTCGCACGCTACCGAGCGACACCGACTGCGAAACGACAAGCAGGTGTCGCGTGCCGGCAAAGCACGGCGAAAGAACTGTAAAAAGTTCTCAGGATCCTTCAAGTCCCTCGTCGCTGCGCTGGAACGTCACTCGAGAAGGATCATCGCAACGCTGCCTTTTGCTCCGACGTCCCGAGACCACGCCGAGTCACCCACCGGCACATCGTGACTGCTTCACCTCAAGGGCAAACAGCTGATCGTCGGCCCCGACGGCTGGCGAGTCTGAGCCTCATCTCCGGGCAACGAACGAGCACACCCTCTCGCATTGGCACTGCACCGCCGGGTGCGTGACACTGGGAGCATGACCCAGCTCAACGTGCTCGGAGGCGACCTACAGCCCTGTTCCTACGACCCGATCACTGGGTTCTATCGAAACGGCTGCTGCGAAAACCGAGGCGACGACCCGGGAATGCACACTGTGTGCTGTCGGCTCACCGACTCGTTCCTCGAATACTCAAAGTCGCAGGGCAACGACCTCACCACGGCAATGCCCGAGTACGGGTTCGCCGGACTCGGAGCTGGCGACCAGTGGTGCGTGTGCGCGACTCGTTGGAAGGAGGCGTTCGACGCCGGCCACGGATGCGATGTGATCCTCGAGGCAACGCACGTCTCCACCCTCGAGTACGTCGATCTTGCCGACCTCAAGGCGCACGCCGTCCGCCCCCGCTGAACTTGGATCGGCACTCAGCTGCCGTGGTGCTTCATTCAGACGGTCGAGCCGAGCATCAGGATCCGTCGATGGCATTGCGAACCGCAGCGGCGACCTGGTCGGCTGTCGCTCCGGGAGTCAGGATCTTCGCCACGCCCCCCGCCATCAGCGGCTCGACATCGACTTCGGGGACAATTCCGCCCACGATCACCGGGATGTCAACCCCGCGTTCACGAACCTTCTCCACGACCAACGGAGCCAGCGTCATGTGAGCACCGGACAGCATCGACAACCCAATCGCATCGACGTCTTCATCGACCGCTGCCGCTGCCACGGTGTCAGGCGTTTGGAACAAGCCCGTGTAGATGACCTCGAAGCCTGCATCACGCAGGATGCGCGCCACCACCTTCACTCCACGATCGTGGCCGTCGAGACCAACCTTCGCAACGAGCACGCGTTCTCCGGCCATTATCAGTTGTTCTCCCCGTTTATCGTCATCAGGTTGATCGTGGTCATATTGAAAATGGCGGCGGCCGTCACAATGATTGTCATGTTGCCACGATCATTACACCTCGTCAGCGAGCCGAATAATCGTAGAAGCCGCGGCCGGCCTTGCGACCGAGCAGTCCGGCTTCAACCATCCGCGACAGCATCGCAGGTGAGGCGTAGAGCGGTTCCTTGAACTCTGAGTACATCGACTCTGCAACAGCTTGAGTTGTGTCAAGCCCGATCAGGTCAGCCAGCGCCAGCGGGCCCATCGGATGATTACAGCCTTCGACCATGCCGTTGTCAATGTCCTCAGCTGTTGCAAAGCCGGATTCCATCATCCTGATCGCAGAAAGGATGTACGGGATCAGCAACGCATTCACCACAAAGCCGGCGCGGTCCTGACTGCGGATCACGATCTTGGTGAGCGCATCCTCGGCGAACGCCTCTGCACGAGCGATCGTCTTTGTTGACGTCATCAGGCTCGTGACCAACTCGACGAGTTTCAGCACCGGTACCGGATTAAAGAAATGGATCCCCACCACATTTTCTGGCCGTTGCGTCGCAATGCCGAGCTTCATGATCGGGATCGAGCTGGTGTTGCTAGCGAGAATCACATCCGGCGACTCGACCACTCGGTCGAGCGTGCGAAACACCTCTGTCTTGAGCCTTTCTTCCTCGATGACGGCTTCGATCACAAGCTGTCGGTCGGCCATGTCGCCGAGGTCGGTCGTAAAGTTGAGCAGGGCCGAGGTGCCGTCGCGCTCCTCTGGAGTCATTCTCTCCCGCGCAACCGCTTTGTCGAACGACCCTAGGAGGCGCGCTCGCCCACGCTCGGCCGCAGCGGCATCGACCTCCTGCACCAACACGTTCATACCGGCTCGGGCGCACACCTCGGCGATACCAGCCCCCATCTGGCCGCATCCAACGACCCCAACGCGTTCGATGGAATCGGCCGTCTTCGCAGTATTCATAGGACAGGAAACGTACTTCCCGCCACCGACCGACAACAAAGCATGTGTGACACTGCGTCGATGACAATTTCCCGTCGCCGCTTTCTTGCCTTGTCCGCCACATTCACGGTCGCCGCCTGCTCAAGCGATGGCACAGACCTCGCTCGGCCTGAGAGTGCCGGCTCAACCACGTCGACCGAGCCGTCAGCAACCGATGCCCCGACAGGCTCCGCGCCGGGTCCAACTCTCGCACCAGCACCCGAGGCCACCACGACCATCACCGATTTCGAATCACCGGATGTCAAGCTGTCATCGGACCCATTCGTTTTCGGTGTGGCATCGGGTGACCCCGATTCTGAGTCGGTGGTGATCTGGACACGCCTCGGCGGTGACCTGTCCGAGGTGGAGACGCCCACCGGTGAAATTCCCGTCGACTGGACCTTCACGACCGACAGCGGCATCGAACTCGCTGGTACGGTCATGACAAGCCCGGCAATCGGCTCCTCGGTCCACATCACCATCCCGACGACTGCGCCCGGCAGCTACTCGTTTTCCGCTGGCGGCTTCACTTCGCCGAGTGGGCGCACAGCACCCATCAACCCTGCCGCAACCGAGTTCCGGATCGCGGCTGCGTCGTGTCAGCACTACGAGACCGGGTTCTACGCCGCCCACGGCGACATCGCCGACTGGAAGCCTGACCTCGTGATGTTCCTCGGCGATTTCATGTACGAGGGCGCCGCCGGCGAACTGGGAGGTGCAGTGGTCCGCCAACATGAGGGTCCCGAGCCGACCGACATTGATGGATATCGTGCCCGCTACGCCACTTATCTGTCCGACCCACAACTTCAGAGAAGCCGAGCGGCAGCTCCGTGGCTAACCATCTGGGACGACCATGAGGTAGAGAATAATTACGCCGGGGTGATCTCGGAGAATGATGACGACCCTGCGACTTTCGCCCGACGGCGAGCAAACGCATACCAGGTGTGGTGGGAGAACACACCGACACGGCTCGACCCCCCCTCAGAGGACGCAAACCCTGAGGACTCGTTCGTCATCCATCGCGGGCTTGAGGTCGGTGAACTCCTGCGCATCTCGGCCCTCGACGGCCGCCAGTTCCGCAACCGGGCCGTGAGCCGCGAGATCCTCCAGACCGGTCCGCCGGTGGATGGTTGGGACGATCCTGATCGCACCATGCTCGGCGACGAGCAGGAGGCATGGATCGCCGACCGGTTCGCCACGTCAACAACAGTGTGGAACTGCCTCGCTCAACAGACTGTGCTGAGCGACACCCGCGTCGGCGACGTCGGAGCGATTCTCAACTATGACCAGTGGGATGGATACCACCCCGCACGGGAACGCCTTCTTGCGGTTGCGCCGCCCAACTTCGTGACACTCACGGGGGACATCCACCTCGCCGGCGTTGCCGAGATCGGACCGATCGGAAACCCGGTAGGCATCGAGTTCATCACGACCGCAATCTCATCGACTGCGAACGTCGACCCAGCCCTCGCCGAAGTGGTGCTGTCGATCCCCTCAATCGTGGACGGGGACCTTGTGTCACGCGGCTACACGCGACACACGGTCACGACCGATGCATGGACAGCCGAGTACCGCCAAGTCGTCGACATAGCGAACGCCGATTCCGATGTCACAACCTGGAAGACGTTCCGTGTCGGTGCAGGCACCCCTGCCGTCACCGCCCAGTGATTTACCCGTTCACAGCAGCCGCAAATCACAGCGACTCGTTGGGGTCGCGACCAGGTAAATCAAAAGGTCAGAGCTGGAGGGACTTTGTCTGGAGGAACTCGTCGATGCCGTAGACGCCGTTCTCGCGTCCATAGCCCGACTGCTTGTACCCACCGAAGGGTGCGGCAATGTTGAAGCTGCCTCCGTTGACGTCGACCGCACCAGTTCGCATCCGTCGGGCCACGGCGAGCGCTCGCTCCTGGTCACCTGACCACACCCCACCTGACAAGCCGTAGAGGCTGTCATTGGCGATGCGTACGGCGTCGTCGTCGTCGTCGTAGCCGATGATCGAGAGCACCGGCCCGAAGATCTCCTCTTGCGCGACGGTCATGTCATTGGTGACATTGGCGAGCACGGTCGGCTTCACGAAGTACCCGGTCTCATGGCCTTCAGGCTTGCCGAGACCACCCGCGGCGACGACCGCACCCTCATCGAGACCGGTCTGGATGTAGCCCTGGACGCGATCCCACTGAACCTGACTGATGAGCGGACCGAGGTGCATGCCTTCTTCAGTCGGGTCACCGACCTGCGTTTGAGATGCCGCAGCGGCGGCGATCTCGACGGCTTCGTCGTAGCGGCTGTTCGGGACAAGCATCCGCGTGTGAGCCGTGCAGGTCTGACCAGAGTTGAGGTAACAGGCGAACAGACCCTTCGGAATCACTGCTGCAAAGTCAGCGTCATCGAGCACAATGTTGGCCGACTTGCCGCCGAGTTCGAGTGACACCCGCTTGACGGTCTGCGAGGCCACCTCGGCAACACGCTTGCCTGCGCGAGTCGAGCCGGTGAAGCTCACCATGTCGACGTCGGCGTGCGCCGCAATCGCTTCGCCGACAATCGGACCGGTGCCGGTAACGAGGTTGAACACGCCTGAGGGCAGGCCAACGTCGTGGACGATCTCGGCGAGAATGAAGGCGTTGATGGGCGCCACCTCGGAGGGCTTGAGCACAATGGTGCAGCCAGCTGCGAGTGCACCGCCGACCTTGCAGATGATCTGATGAAGCGGGTAGTTCCACGGCGTGATCGCTCCGACGACACCGACGGGCTCCTTGACGACGAGGCTATTGCCGATCTTTTCCTCGAACGAGAACGAATCGAGCAATGTCGCAAACGTCTGCATGTTCCCGGCGGGGAGCCCGGCCTGGATCATCGTCGACCAGGTGATGGGCATACCGACCTCGCCAGCGATGGTTGAGGCAATGTCGGCCGAGCGCGCCTGCAGGGCCTCGTTCAACCGGACCAGATACTTCTGACGTTCCTCAACCGGCGTGGCCGACCAGGTGTCGAACGCAGCCTTGGCAGCAGCGACGGCCTTGTCGACGTCGCTGGACGTGCCTTCGGGGATCGACCCCATGATCTGCTCGGTGCCGGCGTTGATGACCTCGATTGAGCCCTCGCCGTCGGATGGAACCCAGGCCCCGTCGATGTAAATATTGCTGTAATCACGCATCCTTGGAGCCTCGCAGACGACACGGTTAGCCGCCGAACCGAGCGAGTCAGGGTGCGAGGCCGGAAAACGGCGGCACCGGCAGGTTGCGCAACACTGCGAAGAACACGAGAACTACGATCGATCCGTAGAGCACCGGCACGGGAGGACGCAGTGTCGGAACCCGCGCGCAGCCGAGGCGACGATCAATCCAGGCCACCCATGACCATGCGAGCAGGAGCAGCCCGACCGGAACGAGGACGTTCCGAGACATCACGCCAGCGAGGTCACCATGTGCCAACTCATGTACGGCGCGCATCGATCCGCAGCCCGGGCAGTACGCGCCGAACAAGGCGATCGATGGACATGGCGGATAGTTGCCCGCTGCGTGCGGATCGCGCAGTCCGACGGTGACGACTGCAGCGAGAGCCGCGACGGCGACTGCGACGGGTGGGCCGACTGCGCGCCACGACCACGTCGACACGATGGTGGAGTCGACCGCTGCCGCGTACGCCGTCGGGGCCGCCTCCTCAGGCATTACTCGCAGCAAGGGCGATCAGCACGAAGACCACCGCCACGACAACCGAAACGATTGCTCCCCAAATCGCGAACCGCTTGGCCATTACTGACGATGCCTGTGCCCCGACATAGTCACCCGAGTTGTACTTTCCGTCAACCTGGGCCGCGAACACGATGCTGGCGATGCCAAGCGGCAGACAGCAGAACAGCGTCGACAGGATCGCCCAGGCGAGATAACTGTCCGGTTTCGGACCGACGGGGCCACCCGTTGGGCTCCCTGGCGGGCTGTACGGCGGAGGCGGCGGGGGCGGTGGCTGGTTGGTCATTGATTTCTCCTCGTCGATGCGTGCAAGCGCTGATCGTCATTCACCCCGAATCTACGCGAACTGATCGGACCGGCCGTGCACGCTGCATCCCGACTGCTGCTCGTCATTGAGCGGGGACGAGATGGCTCCGGTATCAGCCGGCGAGATGCTGTTCGGCGAGGTCAATGCTCGACAAAACCCGATCGAACAGGCCGGGCATGTCGATGCCGTCGGCCGACTTCATCCCCAGCTTGTAGCGGGCGTACACGCCGTGCACGATGCACGCCGTCTTAAACGAGTTGAAGCTCCTGTAGTAGCCGAGCTGCGTCAGGTCGGCACCGGTCTGGTCGGCGTAGTACCTGATTAGGTCGTTGCGCGAGGCGAACCCCGCCAGCGCAGTAGGCGCGACAGCATGAGAGGTCGGGGTGTCGGATGGTTCGGCCCAGGCGTTCAGGGCGTACGCGAAATCGGCGAGCGGATCACCGAGCGTGCCAATCTCCCAGTCGAGAACGGCGACCACGTCTCCCCTCTCATCGACCATCACGTTGTGCACGCCGTAGTCACCATGCACCACTCGCGCCGGGCCCTGCTCGGGAATCGCCGCGATTAACCGCTCGTACAGCGCATGCACGCGGTCGTCGTCGTACTCGGCGGCTTCTGCCGAGGCCGTCCACGACCCGTACCACGTACGCAGCTGCCGGGCGACGTATCCCTCGTGCCGCCCGAGATCACCCAAGCCGACCTCGTCAGGATTGACAGAATGGAGATGTGCGAGCACGGCGATGAACGACTCTCCCACCCGGCTGCGTGCAGACTCGCTAAGGCGTGACGCTGTCTGCTCAGCCGTGTAGAGCGCTTCTCCGGCGACCTTGCCCATTACGTAGAAGTGTCGGTCACAGACCGCTCGATCGTCACAGAACCCGATCGGTTCCGCGACCGGCACGCCGATCGGGTGCAGCGCATCGATGATCCGAAACTCGCGGCGCATGTCGTGCGCTTTTGGGAGCAGCTCTCCCTGCGGTGGACGGCGGATGACGAAATGATCACCAGCGGTGTCGGTCAATTCGTAGGTCAGATTGGAGTGCCCGCCCTCGAGTCGCCGCCACGCGCACGGCGGCGTGACACAAGTTTGCGCCCCCATCCAGGCCTCTACGGCCGCTAAGTCGAATCCGGCGACGTCACGTCCAGCAAGATCAGATTCGCTACTCGTTTTGTTAGATCCGCCGGCCATCGACAGATCCTGTCAGGTGCGGTGCGCTCGGTACCAGGCAATGAGTGCGTTGGTTGCGCTGTCGTGGTCGTTGGGGCGAGGTGAACCGGTCAGTTCGGGGGTGATCTGGTTGGCGAGCTCCTTGCCGAGCTCGACACCCCACTGGTCGTAGCTGTTGACTCCGAACACTGTTCCTTGGACGTGGACTATGTGTTCGTATAGCGCGATCAGCTGCCCCAGCACCGACGGTGTCAGCTGCTCGGCCAAGATCACCGTATTGGGGCGGTTGCCTTCGAAGTTCCGGTGCGGCTCGGCATCGTTGACCCGGCCAAACGCAAGCGCCTCAGACTGGGCAAACAGGTTGGCCATCAGTAGGTCCTGATGCTCCTGATACCGATGATTGCCCCGAGCGAAGCCAATGAGGTCGCACGGAATGATCCGGGTTCCCTGGTGGATCAGTTGATAGAACGCGTGCTGGCCGTTCGTGCCCGGTTCGCCCCAGATAATGGGCCCGGTGTCGTGGCAGACCGAAGCGCCTTGCAGATCGACCGACTTACCGTTTGACTCCATGTTGAGCTGCTGAAGGTAAGCAGCAAAACGGGCGAGGTCGTTCGAGTAAGGCAACACGGCTTTGGTGTCGTAGCCCAGGCCGTTAGCAGACCAGATTCCGAGAAGGGCCATGATCACCGGAGCGTTGTCGCGCAGTGGAGCGGAGCGGAAGTGCTCGTCGATCACGTGGAACCCGCCGAGGAAGTCGCCGAACGCATCGGGTCCAATTGCGAGCATCAGCGACAGCCCGATTGCCGAGTCGACCGAGTAGCGCCCGCCCACCCAGTCCCAGAACCCAAACATCTTTGTCGTGTCGATTCCAAAGTCGGTCACTCGTTGAGCGTTAGTGGACACGGCAACAAAGTGCTCAGCCACCGCCGCTTCGCCCAACGCATCAACAAGCCAGGCGCGGGCAGTACGGGCATTCGTGAGGGTCTCGATCGTACTGAAGGTCTTTGACGCCACGACAAACAGCGTTGATGCCGGGTCGGAGCCAGCGAGAACGGAGGAGATATCCGCACCGTCGACGTTAGAGACGAACGAGCACCGAATGTTCTCGTTGCGGAACGCACGCAGCGCCTCGTAAGCCATTGCTGGGCCGAGGTCAGAGCCGCCGATCCCGATGTTCACAACGTGGCGGATGGTTCCCTCGCTGTGCACAAAATGGCAGAACGCACGCATTGCCTTGAGCACCTCGTGAACCTCTGGGACGACGTTCACGCCATCGATCATGAACGTCGATCCTTTCGGCATCCGCAGTGCAACATGGCCGACAGCTCGATCTTCGGTGACGTTGATGTGCTTGCCAGCAAACATCGCATCGCGTCGCGCCTCAACACCGGAACCCGCGGCCAATGCCAGCAGTGCGTCGATGATGCTGTTGTTGACGGGCTCCTTCGACCAGTCGATGCGCAGATCCCCCGCTGTCGTGACATACCGCTCCGCACGGCCGGGGTCCGTGTCGAATAGCTCTCGCAGGTGTGCGGGCCGCGGGATGAGCGGGAGCGAACCGAGCGTGACCCTGTCTGTCGAGGAAGCGTCCATACTGCTTGGACGGTAGCGAACTGTGTCCGCCAGACCGGCCGATTCGGGGTCGACTGGATACCCCTGCGCATCGACTTCGGTGAACTCGGACGGCTTGAGCGCTGCGGCTGCGGCGCGATCGAGGTAGATCACCGTGTGGTCGAGCCCAATCGCCGCCACCGGCAGCGACTCGTCGATCCATGCAGCACCACGCCGCTGGGCGCCATGAACCCATTGCGCAACCACGTCAGCCTTCGCTGCACCTGTTGCGAGCAGGATGCGCGCACCAGCTCGGTTCACGACGTCGACGCTGAGCGTCATTCGGTCACGGCCGTTGAACTCACCGATCGTGAACACGGGGGCCGTCGAGGTGAGCGCCCGTCTCGCGGCTGGGTGCGGAGCCGGCGCCCACGACGCAGTGTGTCCGTCATCGCCAAGACCGAGATGGATCACGTCGAATTGCTCTGGCAACGTCGCCGCGTACTCGCTGGCTGCGGCTTTGAGATCGACCGCAGTCACCGGCATCGCGTGATGATCGGCAGGGAAAGCAACGAGTTGCGTGGCGTTGCGGTCTGCGTCGCCGTCGGGCGCGATGCGTTCGTCGACTTGCCAGACTGAGACCGCCCGCCAGCCGACATCAAAGTCAGCGGCGAGTGCCTCGAAGAGCGAGGGCGCCGATCTCCCGCCGCTCACGGCGAGCGTCGCCATCTGGCGCTCGGTGATCGCGATGCGCAATCGGGTTGCGATGTGGTGCGCCGCCGCTGATGCCGGGCTCGTTGAGACTCGAACGTCCATACTCGCAACGTACCGGGCCCGCCGATGGCCACAGGCCGTGACAATCCGATCGTGCATACAGACCTCCGTTCTGGGGCGTAGGGTTTTGAGCGTGATCCGCCGATCGACGAATGCGGGTGCCGCTACCAATGCTGCTGATGCTGCTGCGGCGACCGAGGTCCTCCGGGCTGACAACGATTCTGAGGGGGCCCTCTCCGTTGACGGCATCAGCCGCGGGGTTCGCGTCGGTGTCGCTGCCTATGTGATCTGGGGGCTGCTCACCATCTACTGGAAGCAGTTGAGCGCGTTCGCGGCGCTCGAGTTGATCGGTTGGCGAATGGCGTGTGCCGGCGTTGTCATGGCGGCCATCGTCACAGTTCGCGGATCGTGGCCTCGGTTGCGCACAGCATTGGGCGACCGCACCACAGTGGTTCGGCTGATTGCAGCCGCAGGGCTTCTGACGGCCAACTGGGGAAGCTACGTGTGGGCGGTGGTGAACGATCGAGTGATCGAAACTGCGCTCGGCTACTTCATTGCACCGCTCGCAACGATGGCAATCGGTGTTTTCGTGCTCCGCGAGCAGCCGTCGACCGCTCAACGGATTGCGTTCGGGCTGGCGTCGGTCGCCGTGGTGATTCTCACCATTTCCAACGGCCAGCCACCGTGGGTCGCCCTGGTACTCGCTGGCACCTGGAGCCTGTACGGGTTGTCCAAGCGTCAGATCAGCCTCGACGCCATCGACAGCCTCGCCGGCGAGACATTTGTTCTCTTTGCTCCGGCGGTCGCGCTCCTCATTGCCGTCAGCGGCCGCACCAACAGCGTCGTTTCCTTGGCAGACACAAGCGAGTGGATATTCGTTTTCGGCACCGGCGCGATCACGGCCATCCCGCTGATGTTGTTCGCTTCTGCAGCTAAGTCGATCCCGTTCACGCTGCTCGGGCCGCTCAACCTCATCGTGCCCGTTATCAACTTCGGTCTCGGATGGCTGCTCTACGACGAGGAAATTCCCGCGGAACGGGTATTGGGCTTTTCATTCGTCTGGGTTGCGCTGATCGTTGTGATGTACGACCGAATTCGTTCGGTCCGAGGGTCACGCTGACGATCGGCGCCGTCACTTTCGAAGAGGCGACGACCCCCTCAGCCTCGGCGGTGCAACGGTCAACGACGCGACGAAGCTGCTCGGTTAGCATGAATATATGCGTCGCATCGTCATCACCATTCCCTTGCTCGCTCTGGTCGTTAGTGCCTGCTCTGGAACCGAGAGCTATAAGGACCAGACCGAGGACTTCCTTAACGACGATGTGCAGGTCGAAAATGCCGTCGGCGGCGAAGTCTCCGACGCGTCATGTGACGAGCCTGACAACACCGACGTAGGCACTGAGTACCAGTGCACGGCCGAGGTCGCTGAGTTAGGAACTGCGACGTTCGACGTGCTGATCAACGAAAAGGATTCGTTCCTGGTCACCGATTTCAACTTCTGAGCTGGTCGTCCGGCCGCGCTGCGCCGTTTCCGGCACCAAAGCCGCCGACCTACCCCTCTGCCGTTCGATAGTCACCAAATGTCTCGTCGCGACTCGTAAGCGCCGAGGTGACGCCCCGGCTGAAACGGTCGTGATATTCGATCGAACTCGGCTGATGGAACCCAATCGCGTTGATGTCGGCGGTTGCCCGCATGCCGTTGCGCATACCCATCGCCTCCATTGAGCGATGGACAACGCGCTTATTCAGCGCCTGCAGGTCCGACGGCACCTTGGCGACCCGTTCCGCAACGGCGAGCACAGCAGCATCGAGCTCATCGGCTGGAAACGAACGGTTGGCAAAACCGGCTTCGACCGCTTCCACACCTGATAACGAGTCGCCGGTCAGCATTGCTTCCATCGCGCGACGCATACCCATCATCCAGACGTGCCATCCCATATCAGGGCTACTCATCGAACGGACCGGCGGGTAACCAATCTCCGCATCGTCAGCGACGTACACGAGGTCACACGCTGTTGCGAGCTCCGTTCCACCGGCCAGGCAGTAGCCATGCACCTGGGCGATAATCGGGATACTCAAATCCATCATCTCGAACCATCCCTGGAGCACGTGACGTGCCCAGCCTCCATCGGCCGGGCTAATCGTCCAGGGCGGGCGTTCTGCCGGGTCCTGAGCCAGGTCGTAGCCCGCAGAGAAGCAGGAACCTGCACCCCGGATCACCACGACGCGGACGGTCGGATCCCGGTCCGCTGTACGCAACGCGTCAA
The DNA here is from genome assembly GCA_905480335.1 of uncultured Ilumatobacter sp. Classification (GTDB taxonomy): domain Bacteria; phylum Actinomycetota; class Acidimicrobiia; order Acidimicrobiales; family Ilumatobacteraceae; genus Ilumatobacter_A. The sequence goes on from CAJQPY010000003.1 coordinate 15,771, forward strand.
ATAGGGCGCTACGTAGATTGTGCGACAGCGCGTTTCGCTTCGATGGTCGGTTCAGGGTCAAGCGCCGAACGTGTTCGGTGGGTTCGTCGATCAATACGACTTCATCGGTCATCGCCGGACCGTACTGACTGAAATGCGATTTGAGCGATCCGGGCCACTGCGATGGCTGGACGCGAACGGGCCCGCCGCTCCCACTCGGAACGACGGGCCCATCAGGTCTTCGGTTATTCAGTAACTCAGATCAGCCCGAGAACGTGCCGAGGGACCCGTTCAGGTCGACTGGGTCGCCCACAGCTACGAAGCCGCCGATCTCGGTCGACCAGACTCGCAGCTGTGTGCCTTCGGCAAGGTAGCCGTCGTCTGGGCCCATCACGTAGACCAGACCGTTGAGCAGCAGCGGCGACGAGTAGTTGACGTTGCGCGCCGCGTTGATGATGCCCTCACGGCTCAGGTTGCCGGCGTCTGCGGCCTCCTGGATTGCCTTGACCGCAACCTCCATCGACTCCCAGCCTGCTGCGGCGATGCCACCTGGGTCGGCTTCCGAACCAGTCGCAGCGAACGCCTCGAGGTAAGCAATGGCGCCCTCGTCGGTCGTGGCGACTTCCTCGTTGTTGACGTCCTTGAGGTTGTTCGATGTGAATACGCCGTCGGCACCGCCGTTGCCGACCGCACCGAAGAAGATCGGATTAGCGCATGTGGCAGTCTGGTAGATCGATGCGTCGAAGTCGGCGTTGGCAGCCTTTTGGTTGCCGATTTCGGTCATGAACGCAATGCACTGGGCCCCGAGCGGAACCGCAAGGATCGTGTCGGGATTCGCCGCAACCAGGTTCGTGACTTGTCCCGACGGTGCACCGGAATCAGACGCTTCAATGGTTTCACTAACCACAACCTCGATTCCGTTTTCTTCAGCTGCAGCCTCGAACGCCTCGGCGTACGCTTGGCCGAACTCGTTGTTCACGTAGAACAGCCCAGCGGTGGTTGCACCATCAGCGGCAGCCTGTTTGGCCCACAACTGCGATTCGATGGCGTAAGGCACCAACAGACCGGTCGTCCACGGGTTGTTCTCAACATCGCCCCAGTTCGGGGCACCCGTGGATGCGGTCAGTTGTGGGATGCACTGAGCATTTAGGTCTTCCTGGATCGCCAGGTTGTTCGGCGAACCGATCACACCGGCGATGATGTCGACTTCCTCGTCGAAGACAAGTTCGTCGATGTTGGCAACCGTCAAGTCAGCTGTGTACTGATCGTCCTTGACGATGAGCTCTAGCTCCTGGCCGTTCACTCCACCATTCTCGGCGTTGTAGTAATCGATGTAGGCCTGCTGGCCGTCGGCGAAGGGGGCGAACAGCACCGCCGGGCCACCCGACAACGGAATTGACGTTCCGATCGTGATCGTTCCTTCGATCGCTGCGGTTGCAGCGCCAGGGTCTTCACAGTTACTAACGTCAACGGCAAAGGCATTCCCGCTCGCGTCTTCTGAATCACCATCGACGACGTCTTCGGCCTCGTCAACGACGTCCTCCACGACGTCGTCGGCTTCGTCAACGACGTCTTCCGCAACGTCAACAACATCCTCCGCAACGTCCTCTACGACATCGGCGGCATCTTCTGCGACGTCTTCAACCGCATCTACACCATCTTCTGCCGCACTTTCGACGTCATCGACGACAGAGTCGGCGTCACTCCCGCATGCCGCAAAAGCAAGCGCTCCCGCTGCGGCAAGCGCCACAAGTTGCAAATTTCGGGCCATTTTCGATTTTCCCCCTATTTGGTGGTTGATGTTGCGCGTTCACGCTCTCTTGGAGTGGGCTCGCAAACAAAGTAAGCCCACATTGTCGACGGTATCGGCCAACGGCACCGCTTTACAGGCAGCCTCCCGAGATTTGTCGTTGTCAGCGTCCCTGAACTTGCACGCCTTCGGGCGCCTTCGCCGCACGCGACTCACTGGGCGGCTTCGGAATGATCTGTACGAATCTGCTCCGAAAGATCCTGAAGGTCCCCACCGCTCCGAACGGAACGAACCGAGCGAAAAGGATCAAAAGCACACCAAAGATCACGCCGCCCAATCCATCGAGCTTTCCGCCGTCGCTGATCCCAAGCAGCATCACTCCAGCCGCAACTAGGGCGCTCATTGAACCGACCACGACAAGCACGGCTTTCCATGCACCGTTTGAAACATTGGCCCGAATGTCGTTGCGATGTTGCATCACGTACCGGGCGACCACGACCATGACCACGGCAACGAGCACGATCAACGTAATCGTGAAGACCGCCTCGTAGTCAGCGGGTGCCTCGCCGATGCTGCGCGCGATCTCGTTAACGAACACATAGAACACCGCACCAACCATCGGCCCCCAATTCTGCGCTGCGCCGCCGACCACCATGGCCACGAGTAAGGTAATGGCTCCGAAGAGCCCGAACAGAGGCACGTCTGCGTCGACGAGTCCGAGTTTCAGGCCGAACAGTGCGCCGCCGATGCCCGTGATTGCTCCGGAGAGGCCGAAGGCGACGGTCTTAATGACCGAAAGATTTACGCCCATCACCTCTGCTGCAAGTTCGTTATCGCGCGTCGCCACCATCGCCCGTCCAATCCGGCTGCGCATGATTCCCGACACCATCAACATGATGAACAGCAGCAAGGCAAGTGAGAGGTAGATCATCCACTGGTTGAGGTCGGCGCGACCGTCGAGTCCGGTCGGCAGCTTGATGCCGAAGAAATCGAACACGTACTCCGGCGGCGTGTATTTGTCGCCCTTGATTCCAGTGGCCCCACCGGTAACGTCCTCGAATTTCTCGTACTTGAGGATGGAGCGCACCGCCTCCACGAAGACCAACGTAGTTAGGGCCAGATAGATACCTTTTAGTCGTAGCGCTGGCAGTCCAACAACGCACCCGACCAGGAAACACAAAGCCGCTGCGACCGGAATAGTCCAGCCCGGATCCCAGACGTTCTCATCGCCAAAGAAGGGCGTGGACACACGGCCTTGCGTCAGGACGAGGCCTGTGTAGGCACCAATTGCGAAGAAAGCCGAATGGCCGATCGATAACTGGCCTGTGTACCCAGTGATGAGATTCACGCCCATGACAGCAATTGCGATGATGAACGCGTCGGCGAGTAGGCCGAGTCCGGAATTCGACCAGCCACCGCCCACGATGCCGGTGACACCAAACACCCGCATCAGTAAGTAGGCCAGCGGCAACGCGAAGACCAACACCCGGCCAAGCCAATGGAGCGCGCCGTGCTGAGGCGTGAAGACCGGAAGGCCTCCCGCCGACTTACCGCTCACGACTTCGGTCGCCATCTCGACTTCTCCGTCGTCGAGAGTCACGCTGTCACCCTCGTGGTGCACATCGCTCATCAGACTCGCTCCACTTTCTCGGTGCCGAACAAACCTGCGGGTCGGAACAGCAGAACGCTCAGCAATACCACCAACATCACGGGGAACAACATGTCCGACAAGAAGTCGACATAACCGATCAAAAACGCCTTCAGCAGCCCGATTAGCAAGCCACCGACAACGGCGCCTACTGGCGAGTCGAGCCCCCCGAGTACTGCGGCTACCGAGGCGTAAAGAAATGGGCCGAGCATCAACGTTCCGGTCAGACCCGCCGACGGCGCAAGCATGACAGCCGCGAGCGCACCGATCGCTCCAGCGAGCCCCCACCCGAGGATCAAAATATTGCCGACTCGAATACCGACGAGATTCGATGACTCTTGGTTGTTGGCCACCGCCCGCATCGCCAGGCCGATTTTGGTGCGGTTGAACAGCAAGAAGAGCAGCACGACTACGACCGCGAGAACACCGATGATACCGACGCGCTCCCAGCGAATTGCGGCATCCCCGATCCGGAAGAACGAGTCTGCATTGGTCGGGAAAAGGCTCGGGAGACTGCGTGCGTCAACGCCCCAGAACATTGCACTCAATTGATTCACGGCAAGGAACACACCGATCAACGCGACGATCACGGCCCCAGGGTTTCGATTCTCGATCGGACGAACAACAACTCGTTCGACGAACGCCGCGATAAGGAATCCGATCGCCATTGCCAAGAGAATCGCAACCCATACCGGCAGTCCGGAAAGGGTGAAGGTCGAAGCGAAGAACGCGCAGAGCGTGCCGATCTCGCCCTGTGCGAAGTTGAGCTGACCTGTCGACCGGAAGATCACCACGAGCGCCAGCGCAAGCAGTGCATAGATCGAGCCCTCGGCAAGGCCATCGAACATTCGCTGGATGAAAAGTGACATCAGCCCGCACCCCCGAGATAGGCCTGCTTTACGGTGTCGTCATTTAGGAGTTCATCACCGGTACCGCTAGCCACGATGTGCCCGGTCTCGAGCACATAGGCCCGATCGCACAACTGCAGCGAGAGCCCTGCGTTTTGCTCAACCACGAGCAGGGCCATTCCCATTTCGTCGCGGAGTTCACCGAGGATCTTGAACAGATTCTGCGTAATGATCGGAGCCAGACCGAGGCTGGGCTCGTCACACAGCAACAGCTTGGGGCGATTCATCATCGCACGAGCGATGGCAAGCATCTGCTGCTCGCCGCCCGACAGCGAGCCGGCGCGCTGATCCCGACGCTCGGCAAGGCGCGGAAACACGTCGTACCAACGATCGATATCAGCAGCGATCGAACCCTTGACGGAGTACGCACCGGCACGCAGGTTGTCCTCCACTGTCAGGTCGGTGAATGTGCCACGACCCTGCGGGACCTGTGAGATCCCGACCCGCAGCACGGCGTCGGGGCGGGCTGAGCCAATCCTGTTGCCATCGAAAAGCACGTCGCCTGACCGTTGAATCATGCCGGAGACGGAACGCATGGTCGTGGTCTTACCGGCACCGTTCGCACCGAGAATCACCACGATCTCGCCGTCGGCGACATGAAAATCAAGGCTGTGGAGTACTTCGATCTGGCCATATCCGGCCGACAGACCCCTGACCTCCAACAGATTCTCGCTCATACGCTCGTCCCCAGGTACGCCTTAATAACGCGTGGATCGCTCTGCACCTCGCGCGGAAGGCCTTCTGCGATCTTGCGTCCGAACTCCATTGCAACGACACGATCTGAGATTGACATGACCATGCCCATGTGGTGCTCAACTAACAGCACGGTGACGCCGTACTCGTCGCGTACCCGCATGATGGTCTGGCCGAGTTCGTCGACCTCGGCGTGAGTTAGACCGGCGGCGGGTTCATCGAGCAGGATCAATCTAGGGTGCGAAGCAAGGGCCCGAGCCAGCTCCAGCCGCTTGAGCGTGCCAAACGGCAGCCCGGCGGCGGGCCGGAACGCGTGCTGCGCAAGGTCAAGCGACTCAAGGATGTCGAACGACTCCGCCGCCAACCGCTTTTCCTCGGCGCCGGCACCGATGCGCAGAGCACTGCGGACGAATCCGATCTTGCCGTGACTTGTTGCACCGGTCATCGTGTTCTGCAACAGCGTCATCGTAGGAAACAGCGCAAGGTTCTGGAACGAACGGGCAATACCCCGGCTGGCGATACCGTGTGCTGGAACGTTGAGCAGGTTCTCGCCGTCGAAAGTCAAGGTGCCCCTAGTCGGTTCGTAGATCCTGCTCAAGACATTGAACATCGTCGTCTTGCCAGCGCCGTTCGGTCCGATCAGACCGAGGATTTCACCCTCTTTCATCTCGAAAGACAACTCGTCCAGCGCCACGATGCCACCGAACTGCACGGTGATCGCTTTGGCTTCAAGTAGTGCCACGTTGCTGTGTTCCCCTCGGACTGAGCAAATATCGAACAGGCCGGACGGTAGCAGTATGTGACATTGAGCATCGCGAAGCGCTGCTGCCTCGACAAAGTCGTCACGACCACGACAGAACGTGGCCCCCGTCACTAACCCCGGCACCGCGACATTGGGTAGAGGTTCGACATCTAAGATCGTCCCGTGGCCACTCCACGCACCACGCTGCCGCAATCACGTGCCGTACGGCGACAGAAGCGAACCGCTCGCATTGCGCTCGCCGTAGCCGGCTCACTGCTTGCGGCGGCCTGCGGAGGCGCCGACATCCTCGTAACTAGTGAGCGCGCCGACCAGATCCAATCGACTGGCTTTCCCAGCTCCGGTGACCTAGGTGATCCCAACGATATCGACGACGCGGAGCCAGACCGGAACACGCCGCTCGAACCGATCGATCCCGCAGATCCAATGGGCGAACCCGACGTAGTCGAGATCGATCCGGCCGCAATCGATCGCGATGCGATCAATTTCGGTGACAACAAACCAGCCCGCGACTACGACGATTTCCTACTTGCCTCGCTCGGCGACATCGACACCTGGTTGCGCACCGAGTACGAGGCTTCCTTTGGCGAACCGTACGAACCGCTGGAAGGCCAAGTTTTCGCCGGCTACCCCGAACGATCCGAGCCCATTCCGGGCTGTGGCGAACCGGTAACGAGATACAACGAACTCCAGCAGTTCGTTGCGTTCTACTGCCCGATCGGCGACTTCATCGTTTACGACGACGGCGAGAGCGGCCTCCTCGCCCAGTTGGCAGCCGAATTCGGACCCGCCACGATCGGCATCGTGCTAGCTCACGAGTACGGCCACGCTATCCAATTTCGAACCGGCGCACTGCAACTCAACCTCCCGACCGTCGCCACCGAGCAGCAGGCAGACTGCATTGCTGGCGCCTGGGCCGGCCGGGCAGCCGCCGGTGATGCACCAGGAGTCCCGTTCTCGGACGAGGACATCCGGGCCGGGCTGATCGCCATGATTCAGGTGCAGGATCCAGTCGGGATCGATCCAAATCAGCCTGGGGGGCACGGGTCTGGCTTCGACCGTGTCGGCGCCTTCCAGGTCGGATTCCAAGAGGGCCTCTCGAGGTGTGCACTACTCATAGACGATCCGCTCCCATTGACGCCGCTGCAATTCCTGAGCACGGACGACGTCCGCAATGAGGGCAACGCCCCCTTCGGATTCGAGGAGGACGACCTGTTCGGCTTTCTCGTCCCTGACCTCAACCTGCTCTACGACAACGATTGGCAGAACAGGTTTCCCGACTTCACACCACTGACACTCGTTTCGGTGCAATCCGCGAGCGAGATCGAATGCGACTCGCCATTTGGCCTATTTGAGTTAGGGGCCGAATTGTGCTCAGAGAGCAACACCGTGTATCTCAACGAACCGACAGCGATGCAGCTGTACGCCGACTTCGGTGACTTTGCTCCTGGTTACCTCCTGGGCGTCGTGTGGGCGGAACACGCACAGATCACCAACGGTTCCCAGCTGAGCGGCGAGAACCGACAGTTGCTGAACGACTGTCTCGTTGGCGCGTGGGTCCAGACCGTGACACCCGACCCGACAACCGGTCTCTTACCCGAACCACGCGACCCTGATCGCAGCGCATCGGTTTCGCCGAACGATTTGACCGAGGCGATTCAGACGGCGATTGTCATCGGTGACCCGACACAGAGCAACAACGTCCTGGGTTCGGCATTTGAGAAGATTGATGCGTTTCGCCGAGGCGCTCTCGGCGGCGTCGACGCCTGCGTCTGACCTTAATTCCGTTCGAGAATCAGTCAATCAGGGCAAAGGCGCAACATTTTTGCTCAATCTGTCTCGGCCAATCAGCTGCGACGAGCCGCGGTCAGCCGATCAGATCCTCCACCACCGTTGCGAGTTCGACTGGACGATCACCCTGCACACTGTGACCGGCGCCCTCGATGACCCGCACGTCAATCCCGGGCTGACGTTTACGTGCTTCGGCAACGTCGTCGTCATCAACGACCGGTGATGTCGAACCTCGAACGAGGGTGAGCGGTACCGCCACCGATCCAAAGTCATCCCACATCGGTGACATAGCCTTCGACGCGACCGGACGCATCCCACTTCGACTGATGTCGCCGCCCGAGTCGCCGGCAGCTCTGAGCGAATCCCCAGTTTCGCCATTGGTGTCGGTTTCGTCGCGGGAGCGGACGTGACTCGAGCGGTCGTAACGCCACTGCCACGAGCCGTCGCGAGCTTGGACAGCGTTATGCAGGATCCCCCGCCGCAACGACGACTCCGACCGGGTCGGATTAAATCTGATCGTCCGATCGAGAAGGTCCTCAAAGCTCGCGAATTCCTGGGGGCCGTCAACGAAATCCAGCACCGCTTTCGCCTTCTGCTGGTCGACGCCGGGCGTGATGTCGACCAGCACGAGACGTCGAACAAGTGCAGGGTGCCGGACTGCCAATTCCATCGACGTCAAGCCACCCAGCGACATGCCGACGATCACTCGGGCAGTTGGCGCGTGCTCCTCCACCATCACTGCGATGTCGTCGGCCAGGTTGTGCGGCGTGTATGCGCCGTCGTCACGCCACGCCGAGTGTCCGTGGCCTGGAAGGTCGACCGCGAGCGCAGGGCGCCCAAGTGCCAGCGCCACGGTGTCCCAGGTGTGCGCATTCTGCGCGCCGCCGTGAACGAACACCACGTCGGCCGCTCCGACGCCCCAACGCAATGCACTGACCGTTCGCCCCGAACCAGACCGGAGTTGAACGGAAACCCGTTCAACCGGCGGCAACTCGCCGACCGGAAGCTCGAATTCGGCGATGTTCTCGTGGAAGAGCCCGAACTCGTTGTAGTCGAACGGCGGGGCTTCAGCGGCGTCCATGATCAAATCGTAGAGATCAAAACGAATCCACACGAAGCGGGCACGCTGAGAGTCAGGGCGAAACGAGCATCGCAGTAGTTGTGGTTGTGGTTGTCGACGACGTCGTACTCGACGAGGTTGTCGGAGCCGACGTTGCAGGCGGTGCCGTCGTTGGAGCCGCCGTGGTGCTCGGTGCCGTGGTGGCCGGCGCGGTAGTTGACGCAGGCACCGTCGTCGACGACTCAGGCACCGTGGTCGTCGACTCAGGCACCGTCGTCGTCACATACTCGGGATCGAGCCAGTTGAACGTCGGTGGTGGCGAGCCGTTCTCCTCGGGCTCCTTCTCGCCATCCCACACGAAGATCTGATCGCCCATGTCCACCAGATCCTGCAGCCCCTCGGAAATGTTCAGTGGAATACGGATACACCCGTGTGAAGCAGGCTGGAGTGGCACGTTTTGGGCACCGTGGATGGCGATCCCGTAGTTGAAGTAGACAGGATTCCACATGCTCCCGAGCGCACTGTCCCTGATCCCTTCAACCTGCCGGTAGAACTCGAACACGCCGCCGGGTGTGTTCGAGCGACCGCATTCGCCCCGGATGATCGGCTCTTCGCCGTCGCGGTTTCCATACTCTCCAGGACTGATCGTGACCTCTTCGCACCATTCTTCGTTCGTCCCCGACGACATGTGCGTGATCAGCACCGGAACATCGTCCTGGAACACGGCCAACACTTGCTCGGGCAGGTAGACCTCAGTGTGATTCGGGGTGGAGTTCGGGCGCCGGGGCTGAATCGCGAATGGTTCCTGCATCGCGTCCCACATCTCGGGCGTGACCTGCCCCGTCGGACGGTTGCTGTCGACGCCGAGGACCAGCTTCTCGTACGCCCAGACAGCCTTGATGGTCTCACCGCCGAAGATTCCGTCGGTTGGTCCGGGGGCAAACCCGAGATCGGTCAGTCGTTGCTGCACCTGCTGAACATCGGAACCCGCCACTCCTTTTGTCAGCGTGCGCTCGATCACCGACTTAGTCACGGGCGCCGTTGTTTCAACTGTGACGATAACTTCTGGCGCCGAATCGGGAACAGTCAGCTGAGTCAGCTCTCCGGTCGTCACGACGTCTGCGTAGGCGCCACTAACGTCGTTGCTTCCGTTGCCGAGGGCCACACCTGCCACGATCACGATCGCCAGTACTGCCAGTGCAGCCCCAGCCGGCAACCACTGCGTGACCTGATGACCCTCACGAGGAGCATCGGGGGAAGGGGAGGCGGGGATTTGCTGGTTCACGACAGAGACTCGATCCAGGGTCCAGGACCATGGGTCAAGCTATCCGGGCACCACACCGCAGGGAGCGCGTAAAAGCATAGATTCGCGGTGATTTTCCGGCTGGCCCGTGGGCGCTGAGTCTCAATTGCGGCGAACGGGTTCGATCCCGTCGAGATCGCTGCGCAACTCGCGCATCTCCTGCAGAATCGTCCAGATGACGCCAGGCGAACTCAACGTCGACTCGCCGCGCGTGCGGGGGAAGTAATCGACGCCGAATTGCAGCATTTCGAAACCGAGGCGGGTCGAACGAATCACGAGTTCGGCATCGATGAACGACCCCTCGCTGCGCAACTCAACATGCTCGAACAGCCTCGCCCGGCAGAGCTTGAACGCGAAGTTGATGTCGCGGGCCTTGACCCCGAACATCGAGCGGATCAGCAGGTTGTATAGAAACGTGTAGATGAGCCGCAGGTAGCCCTCACCGGTCCGATCAAACCGGTACGCGCTCACGAGATCGACGTCGTAATCGCTGAGCAGCCGTACGGCACGCGGTAGTTCTGCCATGTCGAACGGCAGGTCGGCATCGGTGTAGAGAATGAGATCGCCAGTGGCCGATGCGAAGCCCGTCTTTATCGCGCCACCAAGCTTGCGATTCTTCTCGTGGTGGACGGCCCGAACATGCAGACTCTCCGCCGCCAGCCGGTCAGCAATCTCACCCGTGCGGTCGGTCGATGCATCATCGATCACGATCAGCTCGTAGTCGCCGATGTCGCCTCGAGCTATTAAGCCACGCGCTGCCCGGTGCCCTGCGTCAAGTGCCCGCTCGATGTACATCTCCTCGTTCCACATCGGGTAGAAAATCGAGAGCTTCTCAAACCGCTCCTCTGCAGTCCCAGCTTCATCGTTATTTTCAAAGACGGTCATCGCCCGAGCAGGGTAGTCGTGCGGTGTGGCCGGGCGCGCTGGTCACGCTTTGACACCAGTAGCGTGCCGTGTGATGTCGACGAGCTCCGACGACCCAGACCAGGCAACGCGTGTCGGCCTGAGCCGAACCCCGTTGACGCCGTCTCGGGCACCGAGTGGCTCACGGCCAGGCGACTTGATCCCCAGGTGGCGTTATGCCCTTTCGATGGCATGGATCATCGCATTCTTTGCGTACGCCGCCATCTGGCAGGCCAGCGTTCAGATCGGCATCGGAACCTGGTGGATCGGCCCACGGGCTCAACCGACACCCACTGTGGTCAAGGTCCTCCCCTCGCTGCTAGCGATCTCGATGGCGATGTGCGCCATCTACAACGTCCCGCGGCTGGTACGGCTTAGCGCAATGGGCGTCCTTCTGGCCACGATCGTGGCGATTCCGGACTTCTCACGCTCCATCAGCCTCGGCGTCGCAGAACTCCTGGTTGCCGGGATGCTCGGAGTCGTCACTCTTGTTGCGCTTACCGGCAGATATCGCCTGGTTCCCCGCCACGCACTAGACGATCCGATCTCGAATCTCGGACCCTCCGGCGCCCTACCTGCAACTGCGCCTGGCTTGGCACCGGACGCAGCGGGCGCCGCTCGCGACGGCGTCAGTACCGGCACAGAAACCGACGCGGCTATGAACTACTTTGCGCCACCCGACCCAACAGGTCGCTGATCGTCCAGCGATCGGTCCGTTATTGTCTCGGCCGTGCCCGACGCCTCCCACCATTCAGACAATCCGGCTGCGAGTGCGGGCGACGACCCGACCGCTGATGCCTCCACGGCATCCAACTCGAAAGTGTTGATGAAACTGCCGGCGGGTGAACGGGTCGGTATCGCCTTCTCCGGGGGACTCGACACCTCCGCAGCTGTGGCATGGATGCGCGAGCGAGGGGCAATTCCGTTCACCTACACCGCCAACATCGGTCAATACGACGAGCCGGAGCTGGACACCATCCCCGATCGCGCCAGGGTGTACGGCGCCGAGGAGGCCCGTCTCGTCGACTGTCGCGACGAGCTCGTCCACGAGGGCCTCATTGCGCTGCAGTGCGGAGCGTTCCATATCCGCACTGCGGGTCGCACCTACTTCAACACGACACCGCTCGGGCGCGCAGTCACCGGCACCCTGCTCGTGAGAGCAATGCAAGAAGATGGCGTTGATATCTGGGGTGACGGGTCGACGTACAAAGGCAACGACATCGAGCGGTTCTATCGCTACGGACTGCTGGTCAACCCGGCGCTGAGGATCTACAAGCCGTGGCTCGACCCGGACTTCGTAGACGAACTAGGCGGTCGCCAGGGCATGAGTGAATTCCTAGTCGCCCGGGACCTCCCGTACCGCGACTCGACGGAGAAGGCCTACTCGACCGATGCCAACATCTGGGGTGCGACCCACGAGGCGAAGGCACTTGAGGAGCTCGGCGCGTCGATGGAGCTCGTCACACCGATCATGGGTGTGGCGCACTGGGATGACTCCGTGGAAATCGCAACCGAGGACATCACTATTGGCTTCGAAGAGGGCTGGCCGACCACGATCAACGGCGCCGCATTCGCGTCGTCGGTCGACCTCCTCATGGAGGCGAACTCGATCGGCGGACGCCACGGGCTCGGCATGAGCGATCAGATCGAAAACCGCATCATCGAGGCCAAATCCCGTGGGATCTACGAAGGCCCGGGAATGGCGTTACTGCAGATCGCCTACGAGCGACTCCTGACGGCGATCCACAACGAGAACACGCTCGAGAACTACGCAACGATGGGCCGCCGACTCGGTCGCCTGCTCTACGAGGGCCGCTGGTTCGATCCCCAGTGCCTGATGCTGCGCGAGCCCCTGATGCGTTGGGTCGGCGCGGCGGTTACCGGCGAGGTCACCGTGCGGCTCCGACGCGGTGACGACTACACGATCCTGAACACAACCGGTAACAACTTCACATACGAACCCGATCGCCTGTCGATGGAACGAGTCGAGGACGCCGCATTTGGCCCGCTGGACCGGATCGGACAACTAACGATGCGCAACCTCGACATCACCGACACTCGCACCAAACTCGACGTGTACAAAAACGTCGGCACTCTCGGTAAGGGTGACATCACTCCGGCCCTTGATCGACACGACTAACACGCTGCCAGTCCGGAAGGAACACGTCGGTCACAGCATTGGACAACTATGAGCCGTCTGCGATGGTCACCTTCGAAACCCGTACCAGCCCGGTTCTGCAGCGGCACGCCAAGAACTGGTGAAGCGTCCGCAACTCGTCGCACTGCCAATCCTGCAGATGAGGAAACAGCCACACCGCCTGGTCGATCAGGCCGACCGGCTGCTTCGCGCCTCGTGCGCTTCCGCCGCACTCACAGCTTTTAACTACACGTTTGATTTCTCTGTCGAGACAGGAGTAGACGCATAGATCGATCCAGAACAACGCGCCGAGGCCCAGTTCCGATGCGCAGGCGCGGCACGAATCGACTCAGACAAAACATGGCCGGATCGGGTCAGGTCACGTCCGCATGGATTCAGTGTGGCCATCGACGGGAATGGCCTGACCGGTGATCTTTGAGGCGGCAGGCGACGCAAGAAACCCGATGGCTTGGGCTACGTCGACGGCGTCGACGAAGGTCTGCAGCGAGACCTGCTGTTCGAACCCGGCACGAATCTCCTCGCCGGTACGTCCGGTCGCAGCCGCTTCGAGCTTGATCACATGATCCATCCGGGTCCCCGCCACCGAGCCGGGGCACACAGCGTTCACTCGGATGCCGAATTCACCCAGCTCCATGGCCATCGTCTTGGTCAGCCCGATCACCGCCCACTTCGCTGCTGCGTACGGCGACCGGTACGGGAACCCAAACAAACCGGCCGTCGAGGCGATGTTCACGATCACTCCGCTCCTCTGCTGCTTCATCACAGGAATCGCGTGCCGCGACGTACGGAACATCGAGGTGACGTCGACGTCAAGCGTCCGGGTCACCTCGTCGGGATCGAGATCCTCCAGCACTCCGCCCGGCCCTGCGATGCCGGCGTTGTTGACCAACACGTCGATACCACCGAGTGATGCGATCGACTCGAACATGAATCGGTCGATCGATGCTGTGTCGGCGACGTCGGCAACAGAGGCGGCGATCCCCTCGATCTCCCCGACATCAGCGACCGCCAACGGGTCGATGTCGCAGACCGACACTTGCGCGCCGGCTACTGCGAGTAGCTCCGCCGCCGCTCGCCCGATCCCTGCGCCGCCGGCCGTGACGACGACACGTAGCTCCATGAGGGTCAGCCCCGCCCGACAATCGCCGCGACAAGGTTGCCAACCAACGCAGCCCGAGCCGGCATGGTCGCAACGACGACGTGTTCCGTGTCGGCATGCGCGCCCCCACCGACGGCACCGAGTCCGTCCAAGGTCGCCACACCGATCGCTGCGGTAAAATTGCCGTCGCTCCCTCCGCCGACGGCGAGCCCGGAGATGCCCGGCGACACCTGCTCGGCGAGCGGAAATAGCGTCGCTGACGCGGACTCTGGCATCGGCGGCCGGTTGACGCCACCGAGCACGGTGACCGTCGCTGCGTCATCCACCGTGCTGAGACTCGCCATCGCCCTCTCGACACGATCCTTTTCGTTGACCGACTCAACTCGAACATCGACCTTAATTCGCGCTGCGGCCGGAACCACGTTGTCGGCCGTGCCTGCCACGGCAACTGTCGGCGTGACCGTCGTCCCAAGATCTGCGCGTCCGATCTCGTTGATTGCCAGAACCTGGTGCGCGGTTTCAACAAGAGCGTTCACGCCGTTCTCCGGCTCGAGGCCGGCATGAGCGGCGCGACCACCGATGACAACTTCAAAGGTGCCACACCCCTTGCGACCAGTCTTCAGGCTTCCACCGTCGGCCGACGGCTCAAGCACAAGGACGTTGCCGCATTCGCGAGCTCGACCTTCGATGAGCTCACGCGAGTGGACCGAGCCGACCTCTTCGTCCGCACTGAACAGCAGTTCGACCCCGCTGAGATCGTCGAGGCGACTCAGACCGTGCAGCGCCTGAACAATGCCCCCAAGCATGTCGAAAACACCGGGCCCCGTCGCGATGCCCTCAGTGACATCAAACGGACGCTTCGCCAGCGTGCCCATCGGGAACACGGTGTCATGATGCCCGAGGATTAGGACCTGCGGGTCGCCACCTCCTTTCCAGTGCACATGCGGACCAGCGGCGCTCGAAATGAGTTCACTAGCTCCACCGAGATGGCGATCGATCATCGCCCCAAGTGCAACGGCTGACGCGTCGAGCGCATCGAGGTCGAGTGATGGCGACTCGATTTCGACGAGTGCTGCCAGATCGGTGAGCATCATGTCGAGGTCGAACACGTCGGCAGAGATCATGTCAATCACGAGCTCAGGTTACGTCCAGCTGCAGACTCGTGCGATCCTTCGGACATGAAGAAATGTCTCTCGGCCGGAATTGTTTCCGTTGCACTCGTCGCCGCTGCGTGTTCCAGCGGAGACGCACCAGGATCCTCGGACGGCACGGCTGCGACCGGCTCACAGGCATCGTCCGAAACCTACGAAACCGTCGGCGACGAGGTCAACGACGAGCCAGCACCGACGATTGCGAAAACAGCCACGAGCAGACAGGAAAATGGTTCGGTCTCGCTCGACGGGACGATTAATGCCGAAATTTTTGCCGGCGTCGAGCAGATCATGCTGCTCGATGCAACACCTGGCGCCGAGTTCGTATTCGTCACCAACGAAAACATCGATGAGACATTCGCCACGGGCGTTGCAGACGACTACGGCTCGCTAGTTTTGCGTGGTCTCGATGCTGACGTCGACTACCGGATCGGTGACGGCGAAGTGCTGACCGCACCGGTCGATGTCTTGGCGCGCGAAGAGCACCCCGATTCGGCGTTCTACACCGATCAACGATTGGCGGTGAACCGCACCGACATCACCGGCTTCGACTACATCAAGACACGTGACGGCACCACCCTCGGCGCGTACATCGTTCTACCCGGACCGCCCGAGGATGGCCCTTATCCAACCTTAGTCGAGTACTCCGGCTACTCACCGAGCAACCCTGAGCAGGGAGCGGGCTTCGCCACGCTCTTTCAGTCGCTCGGCTACGCCTACGTCGGCGTGAACATGCGTGGCACCGGGTGCAGCGGCGGCTCGTTTCAATTCTTTGAGTACACACAATCAACCGACGGCTACGACGTCATCGAAGCAGTAGCTGCGCAGCCGTGGGTTGCTGGCAACAGCGTCGGCATGGTTGGCATTTCCTACCCAGGAATCAGCCAGTTGTTTGTCGCACGAACACAGCCGCCGAGTCTCAAGGCGATCACTCCGCTCTCGGTGAACGACGATACGTACCAGGGCACCCTGTACCCAGGCGGCATTCTCAATACAGGGTTCGCAGTGAGGTGGGCAGAGGAGCGGTTCGACTCGGCGCTTCCGTCAATCGACCCGAACGGCCAACCGATCGACACCGGACAGGGGTGGACCATCGACCAGATTGCAACGGGCGACGACGAGTGCGCTGCCAACCAGGGTGCACGACTCCAGAATCCAAACACCTCCGACGAGATTCGGGCGAATGAGTTTTATGACCCAACAGTCGGCGACGAGTTGGCGCCGCAACTCTTCGTCGACGAAATCGAGGTTCCGACGTTCCTCTCCGGGGCATGGCAGGACGAGCAGACCGGTGGCCGCTTCCCGACCATGCTCGATCGGTTCACCGGCACGGATCGCTTCTACGCAACGATGGTCAACGGGCTTCACACCGAGTCGATCAGCCCCTCGGTACTCCCGCGCATGCTGGAGTTCCTCGACCTCTACGTCGCCGAGAGAACGCCCGACCTCGCACCCGCACGGGCCGTTTCGCCGATCCTTGCCGCTGGGATCTGGGGCACCGACGAAGTCGGTGAGATCCCCGATCGATTTGCCGGAATGGAATACGCCGACGCCCTCGCTGCGTTTGAGGCCGAACCACCCATCGAAGTCCTGTTCGAACAGGGAGCGGCAGATGGCTCGACGCCACTCGCCCCACTCGCTCGGTTCAGTGAGCGTTTCGACGCTTGGCCGATTCCATCGGTCGAGCCGACGGTCTGGCACCTCGGCCCCGACTCACTCACCTCCAACCCTGTCCCAGACGAGGCTCGCGTCGAATACCAAGCGCGGCCCGACACCTCGCCAGCGACCTATTGGACGGGCAACTCGTCAGACCTTTGGCGAACCGACGTCGAGTGGAACTGGCCGGAACCGGCCGAGGGGACGTTCGCTGACTTTCGCTCCGAGCCTTTAGACGAGACCCTCACGATGATCGGATCCGGGTCTGCCGACTTGTGGATCACGAGCACCATGGGCGATACCGACCTTGAAGTCACCCTTACCGAGGTGCTTCCCGACGGCAGCGAGGTACTTGTGCAGTCTGGATGGCTGCGAGCCAGCCACCGAGCCCTCGATGAGTCAGCGTCCACCGCCCTTCGTCCCGTGCACACGCACCTTGAGGCAGATGTTGCGCTGCTCCCGGACCCCACGGACGAGGACGCCGAGACGACTGATGTGTTCAGACTCGCTCGCGTCGAGATTTTCCCGTTCGCCCACGTCTTCCGCGCCGGCTCCCAGATTCGACTGATGGTCGACGCCCCGGGTGGCAACCGCGCCGTGTGGGAGTTCGACACGATCGCCGATGGCGAGCAGGTCCAGATCGGACTCGGACCATCGACGCCGTCCCAGCTCGTGCTTCCCGTCGTTCCTGCGGTCGAGTCACCCGTCGACGCTCCCGCCTGCGGTTCGCTCCGCGGGCAGCCGTGTCGCCCAGCAACGTCGTGAGTTTTCGGCTCATAACCTTGCGGGCGTCAGACCCATTCCGAGAGTGGGGAACCCGCAGCACACACAACAGACAGGTCGCCCTGCCAGACTGACCGGGTGAGCTCAGGGGATCATCGGCGCGAATTAGCGGAATTTCTTCGCGCCCGCCGCGAGTCGATCCGCCCCGCACAGGTGGGGCTTCCAGCCGGACGGGGACGACGCACACCCGGACTTCGACGAGAGGAGGTGGCGCTGCTCGCCGGCGTGTCAATCACTTGGTACACGTGGCTCGAACAGGGGCGGCAGATCAACGCATCCGACGACGTCCTACTGTCGATCGCTCGAGCGTTGCGACTGGACGATGCAGGACAGGCGCACCTCCTTGCGCTGACGGATCCAGGCACGGCATCGGCTGAAACTCCCACCGAGGCGCCAAGCGCACTCGTGCGCCTTCTCGATGCCTTAATGCCATCACCCGCTTACGTTCTCGGACCGCACTGGGAGTTCGTTGCTTGGAACGACGCTCAGGAGCGTCTGTATCCCCGTCTCCCCGAGCTGAAAGCGCCTCGACGAAACCTGCTCTGGGTGTTGTTCGCTGATCCGTCGGCACGCGACTTGATCGTCGACTGGGACATCCACGCCCGTCAGGCGCTCGCGGAGTTTCGCTCAGCTACGTCGACGCTTCGCCACGACACAGCGATGGTCGAATTGGTTGACATGCTCACTACTGAGAGCGACGATTTCGCCCAATGGTGGCCGGAGCACGACGTGTCGGAGTTTGAGACCAGGCTGCGACGTTTTGCACACCCCTCCGCAGGCGAGCTCACCTTTGAGTACCAGCAGCTGACCCCCGCTGAGTGGCCTTCGTTACGTGTTGTGGCGCAACTCGGTCTTCCGGGCGATGATTCGGCAGAACGGCTTGCCGTTCGTCACTACCTCGTCTGAGTCATTGACCGGCTGGAGGGACGGTCGGGGGGCATGAAAGGGGCGGAGGAACTCGTCTTGGACTACCTAAACACTTCTTAAAGGGAACTTCTTGAGATCTGTGTGTTGATGCGCAGCACAATGACACCGCCAAATCGCACGGGCTGCCAGTCGAGAGAGCTGCAACTTCTGCGCTGTCCCCGCTCAGAATGCTCTACGTCAGGGTTGCTCGGAGCTTTCGCTTTCAATCTCTACTTTCGATCATGGCGCTGGGGTGATCAATTCTCATCCACGTCGCTTTTGTTACGTCTGTGCTCGGTTTTGAGGGCTCGCAGCACAAACGATTCGACAAAGCCGGTACGCCTGGGGTCGTTTGTTGTCAACCATGTACCCCGAAGAAAATTGAGTGATAGGCCACAGGCACCACCCGTGGTGAGCAGTTGAGGTGCGCAACCTGCGCCTAATGCCCGTCCGGTACGAAGCTGCGAGGAAATTCCGCGGAAACCGATCACGACGTCGTCCGCACGCAGATGCTCTGATGCCACGCGGCAGCGTCAGGTACGACCGTGTGCCGGACGCAAAAGATGAATCCAATCAGCTTTCAATTACGGAGCTGCGACCAAAGCGGCAGTGGCTATCGCGCGGATGTCAACTTCATATGCGTTGACCGCAGGCAGGTTCATGGGATTGACTCCGTAGATTGAATTGAGCCAGATCAATGTTCCCGTATCTCTGGTCATGTCGGATGCATGGCCCTTTTTGTCAGTAAAGACTGATGATGATTTCGATCCAACCAAATCTCTCAGCTCGGGAATCAGACCTCTTTCGTATTTGCTACGTATTTCGTAGACCGCTGCACCGTGGTAGAATGCAACGACCTCTGCGCCACCTGACGCGGCGCTCACGCTCTCGGCTAGTAGTTGGTAATCAGGGTAGGCGGCATCCGTAAGAGCTCTGTGCTCAGCAGCCGACGCATATTCTTCTGGATAGTCCCTCCATGGCATTGCAAACCGAAAACGCGTTTCAGGATTTCGTGCAAGTGCGTACGCGACGATATCGAACAGTGCCTGGTCATATTGGAAACCAGTCTCTACAAACTCCTTTGAGCAGCAAATAAGAACAACAACGTCGACAGCACCATCATTCAGCTGTTCTTGGATACGCGCTCGAACCGCAGGGTCTTCCCACATCGCTTGCGGGGTACCTTTTTCTCCTCCGCGGAACACAATTCGTTGCTCGTGCCCATCGATTCCGGCTAAGAGCGTTGCCCAAGCCATTCTCTCAGCGAATGGTCGACCGAAACTGTGGCCGGCATACAGAACCGTAAGACCATCCGGTTGGTGCTGATGAAGCCGAACAGCGGGCTGGAATTCGCTGTTCGGCAGCGGGCTGGCACTTCGATTGAGAGCGACAAAAGGTACGGAGCCTGGCGCCTGGCTGGTAGCGACGAGGACTGCTGTCTCAAGCAGCGAAGCTGTGCTGGTCGTGGCAGCTGAGGGTTCCTGCTCAGCTTTCGCCGGAGCAGGAATGGCTGACGGCGGCGGGAACGGCTTGGCTGAACTGTCAGTAAATGAAGTCAGCAACAGTGCCGCAACTGCCGAAGCGCACGCCAACTGCTTCTTCACTACTGGGACTATACATCCACGCAGGAATTTCTGCTGGGCGGACTGCGTCCGTAATGACTGGCTGGCTGCCAGGCTGTCTTCACGCCAAAGATTCCGATCACGGTCAGCGGGAAATGATGGATCCGAGAGCATGCACCTGTTCACAACCACCCTTCACCCTCATGCGACCACAGGCGTTCACGCATCCGTGCAGACAAGTCTCAAATTTCCTGAGAGGTATTGCAGCGTTACCTGCCATGCCCATCTGGGCTGACCTCCTCCGGTCAAAGGGCATCACTTGCTCAACAAGCCTCAAATGCCGGGACCGACACCGGTGCAACAAGAGTGGTCCGTGTCGCTTACTAGTCAGATTGCCTGCTAATCTCTGTTAGTTAAACCTAACACTTACTGTGACCCATCCATCCCGGAAGCTCGCCGCTACGGGCATTGCACTAGCGATCGCTCTCGCAGCGTGCGGCAGCGACGACTCAAGTTCCTCTGGTACTTCGGCCCCCGCTACCGCAGCCCCCGGTTCTGCAGCCCCAACCCCCGATACCGCAGCCCTAGAGGTCGACGTCGACCCTCCCGCAGATGAGCCGAAGGCACCAACGGAGGATGCGACTTCGATGGACGTCGGCTACGCGTATGCCTCAAACGTCGATAGCCACCGCCTCGTTGTCGTTGATGTCTGTGACGTCAAGGACCTGCTTGATAGCGACCCGATCGACTTCGACGCGATCAACGGGATCTACACCGACGGAAAGAACTCGGTGAAGGACGACGGTGTGAGAACGATTGCCGGATTTGCAACCGGCGAAGACAAAAAGCACGGTTTGTCGGACTTTTATGGCACGCCAGCACCACTCGACGAATTCGTCTCGTCGGCGATCGCTGGAACCGGCGTCTTTGAAGGCACCTCAGACAACGTCCGCTCCCAGGGTGTCGAAAAGGGAATTCAGAACCAGATCATGGTTGCGTGGGTCGTGCACGAACTGAACTCGGCAATTGCAAAGGGTCAAGAAGGCAATTTCGATGTGTCGAGTGGCGCTGTCCACAACTGGCACGAGGGCTGGGCGTTTTACGCCGGCGCAGAGCCCGGGTGTGGCCCCTACGGCACTGCCGACAAACGTGGCGAGAACTTCGGCACGCTCACTGACGGCGACACCTCAGCTGCGAATGAAGCGATCCTTGCTGCCATGATTGCGGGTCGAGATTCCCTGCTTGCTTCGGATGTGGCAGGCGCCGAAGCGGCGGCCGCTGAAGTGGTCAAGAACGTGGCGATCACGTACAGCCAGGCAGTGATCCGATATGCCACCAAAATCGCCGACGATGTGGCGGCGGGCGACCTGGATGCAGCTGCCAAGCACGCAGCTGAGGGTCTCGCCTTCTGGCGGGTCATCGAAGCGTATTTGGTGCCGGCAGGAGCCGACGGCGAAACGATCAACGCAGTCTTCGCTCTCGATGGCGCCTACGGCTCCGACGGTGGTGCTGATGAGGTGCGTGCTGCACTCCAGCCTGCGTGGGATGCGCTGGGCATCACCGATGCCGACATCGGGACCCTGAGCTGAGTTGATTCTTGCCGTGGGTGCGAGCGACGTCGAGATGTCGCTCGCACCCACGGTCCCCTTCCAATCGATCACGCAAAAGCGAACCGAACCGGTTAACAGACAGACCGCCGACAAATTCGACCTCGGCCCCGAGTAGATCTGCGGCTCGTGCCGTGTCATAGGGCGCCCCGCCGAGTGACGCCTCGACGGTTCCGATCGGCGTGGTAGCGATATCCACAAGTGCTTCCCCGACGACGACGATCACGACGAGATGCGTGCCACTCCGAGATGCGCGCGTTCTGGGCTGACACCCGGGCACCTAACGGCAGCTACTGCGCTGGCTCCTGGGTTACACGCAGATATCGTTCTGGAAGTAGCAGCTCGCAACCCGACACAACCACCACGGACACCGGGAGATTGATGGACACCAGCGACCTGAACACCGGACACCCCAGCAAAATCGGCGGATTTGCGACTCGCATAGGCCTGCTAGTCACCACGAACATCGCAGTGATTGCACTGTTCACGTTCGTTGCATCGATCTTCGGGTTAGATCCGCAGAGCATTATCGGACTCACGATTTTCGCGGCGTTGTTCGGGTTCGGCGGGTCGTTGGTGTCGCTTGCGCTATCGAAGAAGATCGCAAAGCGCTCGACAGGCGCCGCAGTTATCGAGAATCCACGCTCCCAGACAGAGCAATGGCTGCTCGACACCGTGGCTCGTTTGGCGCGAGATGCCGGCATCGACACTCCGGAGGTTGCAATTTACGACTCGCCGATACCGAATGCCTTCGCGACCGGCGCGAAACGCAACGACGCGCTGGTCGCCGTCAGCATTGGCCTCCTTCGGCAGATGAAGGTCGAGGAGGTCGAAGCGGTGTTGGCTCACGAAGTTGCCCACGTCGCGAACGGCGACATGGTCACCCTTACGCTCATTCAGGGCGTGCTGAACACGTTCGTGATCCTCATCTCACGCATCATCGCCAACGTGGTCGTTAGCGATCGGGGTGGCCGCGGGACATACTTCATCGTCGTCATCGTTCTTCAGATGATTCTCGGCTTCTTCGCCAGCATGATCGTGGCGTGGTTCAGCCGACGGCGTGAGTTCCGTGCCGACGCCGGCTCGGGCCAGCTGACCAGCAACCCACAGATGGTCTCGGCACTCCAGGCGCTGCAGCGCCAGCACACCGAGGACACACTTCCCGACGAAGTTGCGGCGTTCGGCATCCGCTCAAGCACTGCCACCGGCGTTCGCAAGCTATTCTCGTCCCACCCACCGTTGGAGGAGCGAATTGCTGCGCTGCAACGCTGAGGCGTCCAGCCAGAGTCTTAAGGGGCGACGAGTGCAGCGCCGACGATGCCGGCGTTGTTCGCCATTGAGGCCACCACAATTTCGGTGTCGATCGAGATCAGGTCGAGCCACTTGTGAGGTGACTTGCTCGCACCGCCACCTACCACGAAGAGGTCAGGGCTGAACAGGGCCTCGACATGGCGTAGGTAGTGCTCGACTCGCCCCGCCCACTGCGGCCAGTTGAGTCCATCGCGCTTGCGTGCGCTTGTGGCGGCCCGCGTCTCCGCGTCGTAGCCGTCGAGTTCAAGATGGCCGAGCTCGGTGTTGGGGACGAGCAACCCATTGACGAAAAGCCCCGAACCGATCCCCGTACCGAACGTGAGCATCATCGCAACACCTGCAAAGTTTGCAGCGACCCCGTAGCGAACCTCAGCGAGCCCAGCAGCATCAGCGTCGTTGATCATGTGCACGCCGACACCGATCGCTTCGCTGAAGATCCGGTCGGCGTCGACATTCAGCCACGACTCATCGATGTTCGCTGCCGATCCGACAGTCCCATTGCGAACGATCGCCGGGAAGGCACACCCGACACTCCCCTCCCACCCGTGATGCCCGACGAGTTCGACGACGACTTCTGCCATCGCCTCAGGCGTTGCGGGCTGCGGCGTGTCGATGCGGTAGCGATCAGTGACCAGCCCTCCTGTTGCGAGATCAACAATGGCCGCCTTCATTCCACTGCCACCGATGTCGATACCAAAGGCCTGGCCGATGGGGGCACTACTCAAGGTCGTCACGAGGCGGCACGGTAGCGGTCGGGGCGATCTGCGCGAACAATTCCCGGTCGAGCGGGCGGTCTTACACTGTGGACTTGCGCGCCTCCGACCAGCTCATCCCGCGCTCGAGGTTTGGTTCACGCGACAGACCGAGTACATGCTCGGCAACAATGTTGCGCTGAACTGCGAACGTCCCGCCCCCAAGGGTCAACGCTGGATGAAATAAGTAGCCGAAGTGCCAAATCGGATCGACATCGGGGAACTGGGCGTCAAAATTGTTCTCCGTAGGGCCGCCCCGCATCGCGGACGGCACATGGCCGGACGGCCCCGATCCGTCGAGCATGCCGTTGGCTCCCGCGAGGTCCTTCGCGAGGGCCAGCACGTGCTGACCGTGGTCGTCGGCCATGATCTTCTGAATCGAGGCCTCGGCCCCCGGGGTCTTGCCCTGCAACGTTGCGCTCAAACTCCGAAACCGGTTGAGTCGAAGCAGCTCCGCTTCGATGTAGACGTTGACTGCCCGCTGGCGCATCAAGGGATCGGCGAGGCCTCCTTGCTTACGACACAGGTCGATCAGCAGCTCGGCCGACGGACCGACGCCCCACATCGATCCCGCCGACGACAGCGACACGCGTTCGTTCGAGAGTGTCACCTTGGCGAGTCGCCAACCATCGCCCTCGTCACCGATGCGATTAGCGACAGGAAGTCGCACGTTGTCGAAGAACACCTGGTTAAACGAATGCGCAGTGGTCATGTCGACAATCGGCGACATCGAAAGCCCCTCGGCATCCATCGGCATGATGAAGTACGAGATGCCCTTGTGCTTCGGCTGATCTGGATCGGTGCGCGCAATCAAGATGCCGAACTTGGAATGATGCGCACCGCTCGACCAGATTTTTGATCCATTGATGACGTACTCATCACCGTCGCGCTCGGCACGAGTTGCAAGGTTTGCCAAGTCTGAGCCCGCTTCGGTTTCAGAGAACAACTGACACCAGAACTCCTCGCCGGAGAAGA
Organism: uncultured Ilumatobacter sp.; assembly: GCA_905480335.1. Taxonomy (GTDB): domain Bacteria; phylum Actinomycetota; class Acidimicrobiia; order Acidimicrobiales; family Ilumatobacteraceae; genus Ilumatobacter_A. The sequence goes on from CAJQPY010000003.1 coordinate 40,526, forward strand.
TCTTCGGAAGGTAGCGCTCGTGATGCTCCTGTGTCCCGGCGAGCAAAATGGTTGGAGCGGCCCAGCCGATCCCAATCTGGTTGTTTGGTCGCCGGATCCGCGCGCGAGATAGTTCGTCGTCGATTACCAACTGGTCAATAGGATCCGCGTTGAGCCCCCAAGGAGCCGGCCAGTGGGGCACCACGTAACCGGCCTCAGCGAGTTGCTGGCCTGTCGGACTTGGGTTATCCGCAATCCAGTCGCGAACACGCTGGCGAGTCGGGTGGTCCTCTGGTGGCAGGTCGAAATCCATCGCCCGCCATCCTGGCCGATCCGATCCCCCTCGCAAGGATCGGCGCGATGCGGGCGGACGGGATTCCCGGTGGCAGGCTCGAACCGTGAGGGCCCCACCGGCGACAACCGATCCGAACGCGAATGCGACGCCCGTCGGCGTGCTGGTCGGGGCCCGGGTTCGGCGAAATGTACGCCGTCCATCGACTTCGATGCGACGGCTTCGACGTGTGTGCGGTCGAATCTGGCGGCAACGTCGGTGGAACGTGGTACTGAAGCCGCTACCCGGGGGTTCGATGCGACATCGAGTGGACGTGGAATCCAAGCTCGGTACTTCAAACGTACCTACGCTCCCAGGACGGTGCGCCTCACGTCACCGACGACGACACACGCATCGCCGGATCGACCGTCGTGGAGTTGAAGAGCATCCACGCCCGTTCATGGGTCAATCGTAGGTCGCCGCACGTCTTCACACTCGGCAGCGTCCGTACGATCAGATCACCTTACATGACACGACGACCGGTGTGCCGACCCCCCCTGGACACCGGCGTTACATTCCTCGAGTTCATCCGAGATCGCTGACAACCGGGGCAGTTCCCGACACGAGAGCAGCCACAGTCTCAGTTGCCGACGTATTGGTAGCCGAAGCGTCCCTTAATGCAGAGGTTGCCGTGGGTGACCGAGTGGTCGACCGGCGAGGTGACCTTGACGATCTCATTGTCCTGAACGTGCAACTCGAGATTGCAGCCAACACCACAGTACGAACAGACCGTCGTCGTCACTGTCTGCTCCTCCTCGCGCCAGCTTTCGGACCGACGGAGATCGAATTCACTCTTGAATTGCAGGGCGTTCGTCGGGCAAACCGCCACACAGTTGCCGCAGTACACACAGGCAGAGTCTGGCAGCACAACGTCGAACTCAGTTGAGACCCGGTTGTCGAACCCACGCCCCGCCACTGCGATGGCGAAGGTGTGCTGCGCATCATCTCCACAAGCCTCGACGCACTTGTAGCAGAGCACGCACTTGTCGTAGTCCCGAATGTAAAGCTCGTCCTGGATACGAATCGGTTCCTCAATCACCTCTCGGTCGTCGACGTATCGAGTCACGTCGGCCTCATAGCGAACCGAGTACTGGTTTATCTCGGGAGCTTGGCTCAGGTCAACACTCGATCCAAGGAACTCAAGCACCATCTTGCGACTGTGGCGCACCCGGTCTGAGTCGGTCTGGATCTCCATCCCGGCCTCTGCCAGGCGCGAGCAAGACGGCACGAGTGTGCGATTGCCTGTCACTTCGACGACACATACTCGACAGACGTTGACTGGGGTAAGGTTCTCGGCGTAGCAGATCGTCGGCGTGTCAATGCCGCTCGCAGTGCACGCGTCAAGGATCGTGGCGCCCCGAGCCACCGACACGTCATTGTTATTGATGCGCACCGTCACCGACTCAACGGCCGACTCGCCCTCAGCGTGAGTGTCAGACTCGATGGTGGTCATGGGCGATCTCCGACCAGACCAAGGCGGATCGCCGACTGCACTGCCCCGGACGCAGTGTGTCCCAATCCGCAGATTGAGGCGTCGCGCATGACCGTCGCCATGTCATCAATCAGCGTGTTGCGTTCATCGGACAGCGCGCCGTTGGCAGCCATCTCAACGAGTACTTCGTGCTGCCGCGTCACACCCACGCGACACGGAACACACTGACCGCACGATTCATTCTTGAAGAACTCAGCGATACGGAGAACGAGCGCGGTGAAGTCAACGGTGTCGTCGAACAACGTGATGACCCCCGAGCCGAGCGTCGCTCCCGCATCGCGGACTGCCTCAAGGGAAAGTTCGAGATCGAGTTGATCGGGTCCGACAAACACCCCGGCGGCCCCGCCGAGCAGAACCGCTCGTGTCATCCCGGTCGACCCGCCTGCGAGGTCAATGAGATCACCGAGTGCAATACCGAACGGGACTTCGTACAGCCCCGGGACCCTGACGTGGCCCGACAGACAGAACAGCCGATGCCCGCTCGAACGTTCGGAACCGAGCGTGCGGTAGTGGTCACCGCCGACCTCAAGTAGGTCGAGCACATTGAGCAGCGTCTCGGGATTGTTGACCGCTGTTGGCTCGCCGAACAAACCGTAGGTGGTCGGAAAGGGCGGCTTGTTGCGCGGCTCACCGCGATATCCCTCGATCGATTCCATTAGTGCGGTCTCCTCGCCACAGATGTAGGCGCCCGCCCCTCTCCGGAGTTCGATATCAAAACGAGCACCGGAGTCCATCACGTTGTCGCCGAGCAGTCCGGCGATACGGCACTGTTCGATGGCGTTGCGTAATCGCGTCGTTGCCAACGGGTACTCGCCACGGATGTAGATCCAGCCATTGTCGGCGCCCACCGTCAGACCGGCGATTGTGAGTGACTCGATCAACGCAAACGGATCGTTCTCCATCACGATTCGGTCCTTAAACGTTCCCGGTTCAGATTCGTCAGCATTAGCAATGACGTGTTTCGGACGACCCCGTTCGTCAGCGACAGCACGCCACTTGACGGCGGTCGGGAACGCTGCGCCACCCCGACCTAACAGTTCGGCAGATTTAACCTCGTCGATCACGGCATCCGAGCCGATTTCGATCGCATAACGCAACATCGCGTAGCCGCCGTGATCATGGTACGACTGCAGCGAAGTGGGGTCGACGACCCCGACACGGTGGAGCAGCCGGAGTTTTGACGACCCGTGTTGTGGCAGACGGTACGACGTCGGGTCGGCGATGCTTGCAGCGTCAGCTGGGACCCGGTCCGGTTCTGCGCGGCCTTGGATGAACTGCGCTGGGGCACGCTCGCACTGCCCGATGCAGGGTCCACGGTGAACCCGCTCGCCTTCGGCTTCAAGCGAGCGAGCGAGCGCCTCGGCACCAGCGATATGACATGACGTATCCATGCAGACGTGGTGCACCGATTGGCCGTGGGCCGGGTCGGTGGTGCGGAACAATTCGTAGAATGTGGCAACACCGAACCCCTCCGCCGGAGGAACCTGGAGAGCCCCACAGAGGTAGTTGAGGCCACCCGGACTAATCCAGCCGGCCTCGGCCTGCAGGGCATGAAGTCCGGGTAGGAGGAGGTGACGACGCTCGCGGCGACGTTCGGTGCCCCCGCGGACGACACGTTCGGTCTCGTAGACCACGGCGTGGTCAGCTGGCGCGATCACTGCGTCGACGACAGCACGTTCGGCATCTGTCGAGGTGTCGACCGACAGCTTCAGGTCAGCCACGCTGCCTCCAGCGTTCCGCATTCGGACGGAACATCAGGAGCCGGCCATGGGGATTGGGAAGTCGATTTTGTCGATACGGATAGCGGCAGCCTTGAATTCGGAGGTACCCGACCGCTTGTCCCATGCGTCATTGGTCAACTTGTTGATGTCGACAAGATCGGGGAAGTGATAGGTGGTGAAGGTCAGCCCAATCGGAATGTCGAACTGGAAACGCACTGCCATTTCGACCGAGCCACGCGGAGAAGACACGCGAACCCGCTCTCCGTCGCTCAGCCCTAGGGATTCGCCGTCGACGGGATTGATGTCAAGCGCTTCGCCGTAGCGAATCGGTGATGTGAATCCGTTCGACTGCACACCGGTGTTGTACGAGTCGAGCGACCGCCCGGTCGTGAGGCGCAGCGGGAACTCCTCGGTGAGCTGTTCCTTCGGCCCCTCGTGTTCCACGACCGAGAAGGGCGCCGGCGCACGACCCCCGAGATCGTCGGCCCAGAGCCATCCGTGCAGGAAGGGTGAACCCGGGTGATCGAGGCTCGGACACGGCCACTGGAGGCCACCGGCCTCGAGTCGCTCATACGACATGCCTGCATGCAGCGGCGACAAGGAACGCAACTCGTCCCACAGCGCTTCCGGCTCATTTGTGCCGAGATCAACGCCCATTCGGTCGGCGAGATCGATAATGATGTCGATGTCGTGGCGCGCCTCACCCGGCGGCGTGACCGCGCCGCGAACGCGCTGCACTCGCCGCTCCGACGACGTGACAGTGCCATCCGACTCGGCCCAAGCCACCGATGCAGGCAGTACGACGTCAGCCAACTGGGCGGTCCGGGTCAGGAAGATGTCCTGAACCACGAGGCAGTCGAGACCGCTCAGCAACGCACGAGCACGGTCGACGTCGGCCTCAGAGTCGGCCGGGTTCTCCCCCACCACGTAGACGGCCGTCAGCTCGCTGCGTTCCATCGCCTCGAACATGAGGGTGAGATGGATCCCGGGGGTCGGATTGAGGCCCATTCCGTAGGCCGCTTCAAACTTGGTGCGATCGGCGTCATCATCAATCCGCTGGAATCCTGGCAACTTGTCCGGGAGCGCTCCCATATCGCCGCCACCCTGCACGTTGTTCTGTCCGCGCAGCGGAACCAGCCCCGAACCCCAGCGACCGACATGACCGGTCAGGAGTGCGAGGTTGCACAACGAGAGCACGTTGTCGACTGCGTTGTGATGTTCGGTGATGCCGAGAGTCCAAAGGATCTGGCTTTTCCCGCCCGTGGCGTAGGCGTGAGCAACCTCGCGGATCGCTGTTGCGGGCACGCCAGTGATCTCAGCGGCAACGTCGAGGGTGTAGGGCTCGACGGCAGCAGCAAAGTCCTCGTAGCCTCGGGTCGAGCGGATGATGAAGTCGTCGTTGGCGAGGCCGGCGTGGATGATCTCGCGAGCGATCGCATTTGCGAGCGCAATATCGGTGCCGACGTCGATCCCGAGCCACAGATCGGCGAACTTCGACGACGATGTCCGCCGCGGGTCAACGCTGTACATTCTCGCGCCGTTGTCGAGGCCCTTCATCAAGTGATGGAAGAAGATCGGGTGCGCTTCGCGAGCGTTCGAGCCCCAGAGCAGAATCACGTCTGCTTCCTCAATCTCTGCGTACGAGACTGTCCCGCCACCTGCACCGAACACTGTCGCCAGACCGACGACCGAGGGAGCGTGTCAAGTCCGATTGCAGGAGTCGATGTTGTTCGACCCCATGGCCATGCGTGCAAACTTCTGGGCGAGGTAGTTCACCTCGTTCGTAGCCTTCGAGCACGAGAACATGCCGAAGGCGTTGGGCCGCGTCCCGTCAACGATTGCGGTGCGGGCGACGCTGAGCCCTGCTGCTGCCCGGTCAAGCGCTTCGTCCCACGTCGCCGACCGCAGCGGCGCATCTTTCGTGTCGCGCACCATCGGGGTGGTTAGTCGCGGCAACTTAGGTGCCGCGACTTGTTCACGATGCGGGCGTTTCGATCGCTTCCCCATAGGGGCAAGCTACTGCGCTTTATCACGCAGGGGAATGCTTAGCGGCCCACAATCCGGGACAGTTCCACAATACGGAACGTTGAGCGTCACGGCGGCCCTCCCGATCCCTACGTTGCGGCATTGCGAAACACGCCGGGAACGACCGGACCCGTCGGGTTGGATTCGCTAGGCTGCACTCCAATGCGTGACCAGCGGAACGGACAACGCGAGGGCCCGGTGTCTGCTTCCACTACTCGCTTTTCCAAGCCAGTCGAACAGCGTCGGCGCGAGGTCGTCTTAGGTCTCACTGTCGTCGGCGTGCTCGGCGCTGCTGTGGTCGCAGCGTTCGCCACTTCGGACAACTCGGGCCAGGCGACCGCAATCGCTACAGCCGACGTACTTGCCGACATCAACACCACGATCGACTCGACGGAAACTGCCTCAGTCGGCGATGAGCCCTTCGTCGAACCCGTCGACGTCGAGCTCACGGGTCTCGAGGACTCCGGTCCTTCGTCTACTGACGCCCCGCAGCGCTCGGACGGCGGCTGCACCATCGAGGCACTGTCGCTCCGGATCGGCGCAAGCGGCGACGGGGTCAAATGCTTGCAGAACGCCCTCGCCGATGCCGGCCATTTCTCGGGCTCGTCGAACGGCGAGTTCGGACAGGCCACGTTCGATGCCGTCATGCAGTACCAGTCGGCCGAAGACTTCTTCGTCGACGGCGTAGTCGGTCGCGAAACCGCGCTCGGCCTCAGGGTCTGGCCCGACGAGGAGTCGCTCGTCACCCGCACCCCGAAGCCCGCAGCGGACGCCACCGATCTCTGGGGCGTCAAGCTGTCACCGGTCGGGTCAGCTGGCGACGATGCTCCTCCACTCCCGGAAGACTCCGGATCCGGCTACCGCGTGGTGTACGACCGGGCCGGCCAACGTGTTTGGGCGGTCGACGAAAACGAACGGGTCATCCGGTCCTGGCTGGTCTCGGGCAGCACGTACTCCAACGAGTTGCCCGGCAACCACCAGGTGTATAGCCGTTCCGAGGTATCGACCGCCTGGAATGGTAAGGCTTACCTGCCGAACATGATTCGTTGGCTCAAGACCGAGCGCGGCGCAATCGGCTTCCACGGCATACCGACAAAAGTCTCGACCGGCGAGGTGTACCAGACGACCGACGAACTTGGCACCCGTCTCTCCGGCGGTTGCCAACGGCAACACAATCTCGACGCCGCGTTCCTGTGGGGATTCGCCCCGGTCGGCACTCCCGTCATCGTCACCTGACTGCCTCATCCTGAGCGCCTCGTCCTTTGCGCTCAAGCGGCAATCGGCGCCTCCCTAGCCAGCCCAGCGCGATTCCGCGCCGGCATGACCCGTTCGGATCAACCAGATCGTGGTGATCACGGCGGCGATCGCGGCAAGAACGGACAGCACCGTCGCGACAGCGTCATGCGACATGGCCGCAGTATCGGCCGAATGCGGTCGCACCGACTGATCGCGTCCACTCATCCAGTCACGGGTAACAACTGCGAGCGTGAGCACGAACCAGACGATGGCGAGCACGAACGTCGCGTTTGCAAGGTCCTCGTGATCAGCGATCTGTTGCGGCGACCCTAGGAGGAACAAGTTCTCAGCCTCGGATACGAGGAGCGACTCGCCCGACTCCTTTGCCACGAACAGCATGGCAACGAGCACAAACACTGCGACCGGCATAAACCAGCCGACTCGGACCCGCCAGTCGCTCTTGACGGCCAACATCACGGCGACCACTGCGAAGATCGGCACAAGCACCACCGGGGCATGCACCGCAAGCGGGTGCGTCGGCACCCCGAAAAACTCATCGAAGAGCCCAGCGATCATTTGCGCAACCTAGTCGGTGCGCAGAACCTGACCTGGATTACTCAGGAGACTTTGATATCCAGGCGCTGGCCCCGCCCGGCGTGGTTCTGCGCGCCGCCCCCAAGGTTGCACACGAGGACGTAGTTGCCCGGAGCCAGCGCCACGGTCAACTCCTCCGACGAGCCGCCGCCGATGCGAGCAGTGCGCCCGAGAAGCGCTCCAGTCGGTAGATCGTCCTCGATCACAGCGCCACCCTCGGCCAGGGGAAGCGACTCGTAGCTCTCACCCTGAATGACCACGAGCTCGTGAGGGAAACTTCCATTGTTGGTAGCAGTGAAAGTAACCTCGCCAGCGGCATATTCAACGGGGGCTTCAATCGCCCACTCGACAAGCGAGGCGACAATCCCATCCGCAGGTGTACCAATCGTGTCCTCAGTGATCGGAACGATATCTCCGGCCTCCGGCGGAGCCGTCTCGACCGGAGTGGTGGCAGCAGGAGACGTCTGTGGCGGAGTGGCTTCTGCTGACGCAACAGACGTAGCAGCCTGAGCACTCTCGGTGTCGGTGCTTTCGCTGAACACCCCCGAGGACTCGGGCCGGGCCTCAGATGTCACAACGGTCTCGGTGGTCTCGTTGTCCGAACCTCCGCACGCAGTAAGGATGAGTGCGAGCGCGGTGCCAGCACTGAGAATGAGGCGACTGTTCATCATGAACGGTGAACGTACAGCAGGAAACAATGCGTTTGCATGCACAGGTCGCCATCTTTCCTGCATGCCGTCGGGCACGTTCTCTTTGCGCTCAAGGCGCTCCAAAGCAACCCGCAACAGGCCGTAGCCTGACCGGATGCGTACCGCAGGTCCAAATGTCGACGCCGACCGGTATCTGGCCCGGCTCGGCGTGGATGGCGGCTCAATCCGCTCCAACCTCGACAGCCTGACTTTGCTCCAACACGCGCATCTTGCGGCGGTGCCGTTTGAGAACCTCGACCTCGTGTTTGCGGCTGGCGTCGCACACGACCGCAGCGCAGCGCTGAACAAAATCATCGACGCACGCCGGGGCGGCTGGTGCTTCGAGCTGAATGGTGCCTTCGGCGCACTCCTCGAGGCGCTTGGCTTCCGAGTATCGCTACTCGGAGCTGCCGTTCTGCTTGAGGGCCCCAGCATGATCCTCGAGCACCTCGCACTCGAAGTTTCCGGCGGCATCGGCCTCATCGAACCGCACTTCGTCGACGTCGGATTCGGCACTGGCACTGTGCGCCCACTTCCACTCAACCAACTCGGACCACATGACGGCGGGAACGGCACCTACGAGTTCTTCGCCAGCCCGCAGGGCACAACGCTCACCGAGCATGTCGATGGCATTCCCGCAGCACAACTCCGGTTCAAGCGCGTTGCCCACTGCTTCGAGGACTTCGCACCGGTAGCGGCGTCGATGCAAGTCGACCCCGCCAGGCACTGGTCGTCCAAACCGCTTGCAACACGCCTGGTCGATGTCGATTCAACAGATCGGGTCACACTCACCGCCGACCGCCTCAAGATGAAACACGCCGACGGCTCGCAGACCAACGAGCTCATCAAACGGAACACGTGGAATGCCACTCTCCGCGACTGGTTCGGAATGGACCCTCCCGGCTTGTAGCCAAACGCGTGCTGAGAGCACTCCGTTGCGCAGGCGAGATGTCTCAGCGAGGCTCAAAGTCAAGAACCGACGGCTGTGCGCGGTTCGTGCGAAACATCATCCGGTCCGAGTTCCCTCATCCACGCAGCGATCTCAAGGGAGACGCCGTCAGGGTCGGAAAAGTAGATTGAGCGGACATACACACCGTCGTGGTTCTCGCGAGACACCCCCCACTCGCTGTTGTCGTGATTCCATACCTCGGTGCAGTCGACGCCGGCTCGGCGCAGCGCTGCGACGCAGACATCGATCTGGTCGGCGGCCACATTAAAGGCCACATGGTTCATCGAGCCGTGGGCGCTCACGATGTCACCCTGGTCGGGGCGGTTTGCCGGCGCCGACACTCCCGGCACCGCCTCGGGCGCATGCGGGAACCAGAAGAACGCCAGTGAATCGCCGTGCCCGCAATCGAAGAAGAAGTGTTGGCCACCTCCGGGCATCTCGATCGTCTTGGTGAGCGGCATGCCGAGCACGCCACTGTAGAAATCGACGGTGCGGGCCATGTCGCTGCTCACGAGGGCGAGGTGATTGATCCCGCTGAAATCGATGCGTTGCGAATCCGTGCTGTCGCTCATGGTCGCCCATGTTCCCACGCCCGATACGGTCGAGGCGTGCCCGACCGCCCTCCCCTCGACGAGCCAGCACCGCCTGTCACGCTGCCGGTGTACGGCGGCGGCACCTGGTCGCTCGACGACCACGTTGGGCCCGAATGCCAGAGGCCCGTGGTGCTGGTCTTCCACCGCCACATCCATTGACTGCCGTGTGCCGAACACATCGCCGCCGTGAGCGAGCAACTCGACGACACCGCCGAACTCGTGTTGCTGACGTTCACCACGGCCGAACTGCTCGACGGGTATCAGGAGCGCCGCGACCTGTCGCTCCCGATCCTGATCGACGGGAATCGGGACGTTTATGCCGCATACGGACTCGGGCGAGGGAGCCTCGGCCGAATCTGGGGCTGGGCAACCCTTCGCCGCTATGCCCAGATCCTGCGACGGTCGGGACGCGGCATGGCTGACCTAAAACCGACCACCGAGGACACGCGCCAACTCGGCGGGGATTTCGTCATCGCGCCTGACGGTCGTCTCAGCTGGGCCTATTGGAGCGCTGGGCCCGCCGATCGCCCGTCCGTCAACGACGTGTTCGACGCCGTGCAACGAGCGGCAGCATGAACCCGACACCGCCACTGATCCGTCACCTTCCCGACGCCGGCGACGACGGTCGCGCCGACGACGACGCCGTGTTCGACGGCTTCACGGCGTACACCGACGAGGTCGGCATCGAGATGTACCCGGCTCAGGAGGAAGCCGTGTTCGAACTCCTCCTCGGCAACCACGTGATCGTCAACACGCCGACGGGGTCTGGCAAGTCGCTCGTCGCGACCGCCGCGCACTTCGCCGCGCTCGCATCGGGCCGGCGCAGCTACTACACCGCGCCGATCAAGGCGCTCGTCAGCGAAAAGTTCTTCGCACTGTGTCGGGACTTCGGCTCGGACAACGTCGGGATGATCACCGGCGATGCTGCGGTCAACGCCGACGCACCGATCATCTGCTGCACGGCCGAGATCCTCGCCAATCAGGCGCTGCGCGACGGCCGGCGCACCGACGTCGACCTCGTTGTGGTCGACGAGTTCCACTACTACGGCGATCCGCAGCGGGGCTGGGCCTGGCAGCTCCCCCTCCTCGAACTCCCCGACGTGCAGTTCGTCCTGATGTCGGCAACGCTCGGCGACGTCGGGTTCTTCCAGCGCGATCTCGAGGCGAGATCGAATCGCCCGGTGTCGGTCGTCCGCTCTGCGCAACGGCCCGTGCCGCTGCATTTCGAGTACCGCACCTCGACGCTGCACAACAGCGTCGACCAGCTCCTTGAGTCGGGTCGGGCACCGATCTACATCGTCCACTTCACGCAGAAGGACGCAACCGACGCCGCCCAGGGCTACATCGCCCTCGATCCGCTCACCAAGGCCGAGAAGGGTCTGGTGCGCGAAGCGATCGGCGACTTCCGCTTCGACTCTCCGATCGGCAAGGACCTCAAACGGTTCGTCACCGCCGGCGTCGGCGTGCACCACGCAGGCTTGCTCCCCAAGTATCGGCTGCTCGTCGAGAAACTGGCGCAGGACGGTCTGCTGAAGATCATCTGCGGCACCGACACACTCGGTGTCGGGGTGAACGTGCCGATCCGGTCGGTGTTGTTCACCCAACTCTGCAAGTACGACGGCATATCGGTCCGCATTCTGTCGAACCGCGAGTTCGCGCAGATCGCCGGACGCGCCGGACGCAAGGGATTCGATGACCGTGGTGACGTGTGGGTGCAGGCTCCCGAGCACGTGGTGGAGAACCTGCGATCGCAGGAAAAGGCCGATGCCGGCGGACGCAAGAAGATCGTCAAGAAGAAGGCACCGGACCGCAACTACGCGGCCTGGGACCGGAACGTGTTCGACAAACTCGTCAACGGCCAGCCGGAGGAGTTGCGGTCGCACTTTCACGTGAACCATCAGATGGTGATGTCGATGCTCGACCGCCCGGGCGACGGCTGCGGCGACATCCGTCGCCTGCTGACCGACAACCACGAGACCCGCAAGCGTCAGCGTGGCCACATCCGCCGGACGATCTCGATCTATCGCTCCTTGGTCGATGCCGGCATCCTCGAGTTCCTCGACGAACCCGATGACGAGGGGCGCCTCGTGCGGGTCACCGTCGACCTGCAGGACGAGTTCGCGCTCCATCAGCCTCTGTCGCTCTGGGCGGTGCAAGCGATCTCCGAACTGGACCGTCAGGCAACGGATCAGACCCATCCCGAAACGCCTACCGACTCTGCAGCCCCGGATCACGCTGACTCGGATCCCGCCGACTCGGATGCCGTAGCCGAGGACCACGATGCCCAGGACCACGACGCCCGGGACCATGACGAGCCCGACCAGGAGCATGCAGAACCGGTCCAGGCGCCGGTTCGGTCGAACGAGGTCAGCCATGCACTCGACGTGTTGACCGTCATCGAAGCTGTTGCCGAGAACCCCGGCGTCGTGATCGCAGCCCAACTCGAGCAGGCCAAGAACACCCTGATGGCCGACATGAAGTCATCCGGTGTCGAGTACGAGGAGCGCATGGAGCGTCTCTCCAAGGTCGAGGCGCCGAAGCCGAACAAGGACTGGATCTACTCCAGCTTCAACCGTTTCCGCACGCATCACCCGTGGGTCGGCGGCGACACGGTGAAGCCGAAGTCGGTCGTACGCGACCTGTACGAGCGGTCGATGACGTTCGGCGAATACGTCTCGCACTACAAGCTCAAGCGATCCGAAGGCGTCGTGCTGCGGTACCTGTCCGACGTGTACAAGGGCCTCATCCAGAACGTTGCCGACGAGTACGGCACCGACGAGATCGACGACCTGACGGCGTGGCTGGGCGCCCTCGTTCGCCAAGTCGACTCCAGCCTCATCGACGAATGGGAGCGGCTGATCGCTCCGGACTCCGACGATGCTGCCCGGGCGCCGATCCGCCCAGCGGGGCCCGTGACGGTCATGGACGACGAGCGCGCGTTCCGGGTCATGGTCCGCAACCAAGTCTTCGAGTGGGCGCAGCGCCTCGCCCGCCATCAGGGCTACGACGCACTCATCGTCGATCCGGTCGACCCCGAGAAGTTCAGCTCGATCGAGGACGTCGTCGCCGCGATGGCGCCCTATTGGGAGCGCTTCGACTCGATCGACCTCGGACCCGAAGCGCGCAGCCCCGAACGGTTCGTGTACGAACCGCAGATCGGCCGCGTCGCACAGGTGCTCCTCGACCCCGACGCAACGAACGAGTGGCGTATCGAAACAGTGGTCGATGTCGACGCAACGATCGAGCAGGGTCGCGCCGTGTTGCGCCTCGTCGACATCGTCGACGACTCCCACGCCTGAGGCTGACTCAGCGACGAAGCAGATCCTTCGCGATGTGGGTGATCTGGAGCTCGTCGGTGCCGGCGTAGATCTGGAGGACCTTGGCATCGCGGGCGATCTGCTCGACTTGAAACTCGCTCATGTAGCCGTTCCCGCCGAAGATCTGGACGGCTTCGAGCGCCACCTCGGTGGCGGCACGAGCGGAATACAGTTTCATCGCGGACGCTTCGGCAAGTGACAAGTCGACACCGTCGCGCGATGTCTCGATGTAGCGGAACACCATGTTCTCGACATTAAGTCGAGCCATTTCCATCCGCGCCAGCTTGTCCTGGATGAGCTGGAAGTCACCGATCCGCTGTCCGAACTGGACCCGCTCCTTCGCGTACTCGATGCTCAGTTCGAGCGCCTTGTCGATCATTCCGAGCGCCATCGCCGCGACACCCGACCGCTCGATCGCGAACGTCGCCTTGGCACCCTCACGACCACCCGACGGCAGGTCTTCGGTTTCGCCGATCAAGCGGTCGATTCCGACGCGAACGTCGTCGAGGAACAACTCGCCGGTCGGCGATGAATGCATCCCCATCTTGCGGAGCGGCTTCGACTGTTCCATGCCGTCCATGCCCGTGTCGAGCACGAACGACAGGATCTTGCGATCCTCCGGTGGGTTCCCCTCGTCGAGCTTGCAGATGAAGATGACCGTCTCGGCGTAGGGGCCGTTCGTGATGAACGTCTTGGAGCCGTTGAGGACGTACTCGTCGCCGTCGCGACGAGCGGTTGCCTTCATCGACCCGAAGGCATCAGATCCCGAGTTCGGTTCGGTGATCGCCCATGCGCCGACTTTGTCGAGCGTGAGCAGGTCGAGCGCCCAACGCTCCTTCTGGGCAGTCGTGCCCTTGCTCATGATCGCTGCCGAGGCGAGCCCCATCGAGACGCCCATCGCCGTGACCATGCCGGGCGAGTAGCGGCAGAGTTCGATGATCGGAATCATCGTGAGCGAGGGGTCGTGGCCATCCCCGGATGCGGGCTTCTCGGGGGGAGTCTCCCCTGCGGCGATTGCGGCCTCGACCGACTTCTCGAAGGCGATCGTCTTGGCGAACCGGTCCTTGGCCATCTGATCCATGCCAAAGGTCGAGAACAGTTTGCGCAGCAGGTCATACGGCGGCATGTCGCCGAACTCGAGTTCTTCTCGTCGCGGCGCGATCTCGCGCTCGATGAAGTCACGAACCGCATCGCGGATCATCAACTGCTCTTCGTTCCAGGCGTACATGTGGGTGACGGTATCGCTCGGGCGTAGCGCGACCCAGTCGAGCGCCGCATGCGATCGCCTTCCTCGGCCACGCCCTCCGCGCCACTGTTCCCGCGACGGTTCCCCGCGACTCTGAGGTACCCGAGTGGCACACTCGTTCCATGAGCGCCGAGACGACCACCGACGACGAGCTTCTCGACGCGCTTCGCACACTCACCGGACGCGACGACGCCACGTTTCGCGAACACCAGCGCGATGCAGTCGAGGCACTGGTCGATCACCATCGTGTGCTGGTGGTCCAGCGCACGGGCTGGGGCAAGAGCGCTGTGTACTTCCTCGCGACCCACCTGCTGCGCCAACAGGGTCTCGGACCGACGCTCCTGATCTCACCGCTGCTGGCCTTGATGCGCAACCAAATCGAGGCTGCCACGCGGCTCGGGCTGAGGTCCATGACCGTCAACTCGTCGGCCAAGACCACGGTCGACGAGTTGGCCGACGCGCTCAACACCGACTCACTCGACCTGATCCTCGTGTCACCCGAACGCCTCGCGAACCCGGAGTTCGCCGCCAAGGTCATGCCGATGCTCGAGGAACGACCCGGGATGATGGTGATCGACGAGGTCCACTGCATCTCGGACTGGGGGCACGATTTTCGCCCCGACTATCGGCGGATCGGTCGAATGCTCGACGAGTTCGGGCAGGGCCGAGTCCCCATTCTCGGCTGCACCGCAACGGCCAACCTGCGTGTCGTCGACGACGTCGCCGAGCAGCTCGGGGCCGAGCTGACCACGTTCCGCGGCGCACTGGGCAGATCCGGTCTCGGCCTAGGCGTCATCGACCTCCCGGCGCAGCCCGAGCGGCTCGTGTGGCTCGCCGAGCGACTGGAGTCGATCCCCGGGTCGGGCATCATCTACTGCCTCACGATTCGCGACACGCAGGCGGTCGCCGATTTCCTGCAGTCGCGGGGGTTCGACGTCGCCGCGTATTCGGGGGCAACCGAATCCGATGAGCGGGAGAAGTTGGAACGTCGACTGCAGGCGAATGACCTGAAGGCGCTCGTTGCCACCAGCGCTCTCGGTATGGGCTACGACAAGCCTGACCTGGGCTTCGTCATCCATTTCCAGATGCCGGGCTCGCCGATCGCCTACTACCAGCAGGTCGGCCGAGCCGGGCGCGCGCTCGACGAGTCGGCGGCGATCCTGCTCGTCGGGCAGGAGGACCTGCAGATTCAGAACCACTTCATCAACCGGGCATTTCCCGCACCCGAGAAGGTCGACGAAGTGTTGGCGATCCTCGATGCCGCCGGCGGGCCGGTGGGCCTCCGCGACATCGCCACCGAGGTGAACCTCACCTGGGGCGACATCGAGTCCATTCTCAAGCAGCTCGACGTAGAGGGCACCGTCCGCCGGATCAAAGGCCAGTCCTACGAGCGGACCGACCGGCCATGGGAGTACCCGACCGAGCGTGTCCAGAACGTCACCGACGCCAGACGATTCGAACAGCAACTGATGCGTGACTATGCGGAGACGTCCGGTTGCCGCATGCAGTTCTTGACCGCGCTGCTCGACGATCCCGCCGACGAGCCCTGCGGGATCTGTGACAACTGCCGGCGGACAGTGCGCGTCATCGACGGCGAATCGGCGATCGAGGTCCTGACCGAGTCAGGTGTGTTCGCGCCCTTCGAACCCGCTCCGGCCGACCTCGAGCGTGCTGCGGGGTTCCTGCGCAATCGTCCGATCGTGCTCGCCCCGAAGAAGCAAGGCATCCCAGCCGCCGAGCGCAGCGAAGTCGGCCAAGCACTCGCCGTGTGGGGCGACGACGGCTGGGGGCGCTCCATCGAACGCGGAAAGTACGCAGATCGTCGCTTCCGCGACGACATCGTCGACGCGCTCGCCGCACTCCTCGACTCCTGGTCGCCCCCGACCCCCATCCAGTGGGTGACCGCCGTCCCGTCGAGCCGCTCAGGCGATCTGGTTCCCGACGCGGCGCGGCGGCTCGCCGAGCGTCTCGGAGTTTCATACCGCCCGGCGATCGAGCGAATTGCGGAACGGCCGCCTCAGGAGGCGCAGGCCAACAGCGCCCATCAACGATCCAATGTCGAGGACGCCTTCGCTGTATCCGGCGAGGTTTCGACAGGAGCCGTGCTCGTCGTCGACGATCTCATCGACTCCGGCTGGACACTCACCGAAGTGGGCCGCGTCCTGCGCCGCGCCGGAAGCGGTCCAGTCGTGCCGCTGGCACTGGCCACCACACCGATCCGCAACTGAACTCTGCGCTGACGGGCTCAACCGGCCGATGCCTCGGCGCAAGCCACCGCCCGCACCCCACCGAGCTCCCGGTGCTCGTTCGACGGGCCCGGTGTGGTCTGCTGGATCCATGAAGTTCGGGATCTTCTATGAGCACCAGCTTCCCAAGCCCTGGACCGAGGATGACGAGTACCGACTCCTCAACGAGGCGCTCGACCAGGTCGAGCTAGCCGACCGCCTTGGCTTTGACTACGCTTGGGAGGTCGAACACCACTTCCTTGACGAGTATTCACACTCGTCAGCGCCAGAAGTATTCCTCGCAGCTGCTGCTGCTAGGACGTCGAACATCCGACTCGGTCATGGCATCCGCCAGGTGATCCCGAACTACAACCACCCGGCGCGAACTGCAGAGGGGCTGGCAACACTCGATCTGATCTCGAACGGTCGCGTCGATTTCGGAATCGGGGAGGGCGCCACCCGTCTCGAACTGCACGGCTTCGGTATCCCTGCCAAGCAGAAGCGGACGATGTCGCTTGAGGCCGCCGAGCAGATCGCGAACATGATGGTGCTCGACCCGTACCCCGGCTACCACTCGGAGAGCTTCTCGATGCCTTGCCGCAACGTGATACCAAAACCGCGACAGAAGCCGCACCCGCCAATGTGGATTGCGTGCACGAATCGCGACACGATCAAGGTCGCCGCACGCAACGGGCTCGGCGCACTGGCATTCACCTTTATCAATCCCAACGAGGCGAAAGCCTGGGCCGAGATCTACTACGACATCATCAAGAGCGAGGAATGCGTGCCGATCGGCCACACGGTCAATGCCAATCTCGCGCTCGTGACGGGCTTTTCAATGCACGAGGACCGGACGACCGCAATCCGTACCGGCCAGGAGGGGTTTGAGTTCTTCGGATATGCGATGAGCGCGCTCGTTACGAAGGACCAGGTTCCCGGTCGGACAAATCTGTGGGGTGAGTTCCAAAAGCGTCGAGATCCATCGATTGAAGCAGAACGGATCATGGCCGCCGAGGCAGCTGGCGACACCTATTCGAGTTGCATCGGAACGCCAGCTGATGCTCGCCGCTATGTGCGCGGCCTCGCCGCCGTAGGTGTTGATCAGCTGATCTTTATCCAGCAGTGTGGCCGCAACCAGAACGAGGACATCTGTTCCTCACTGCAGATGTTCGCCAACGATGTCCTGCCGGAATTCAAGGCTGAGGAAGCAGAGCGCCAACACCAGAAGGACGAAGATCTGGCTCCGTATATCGAAGCGGCGTTGCGTCGCAAGCAATGGATGCAGCCGCTCGCCGACGATGACATCCCCGTCGTTCGCGCTTCGGTTGCTAAGGCCCAGACATCCGGTCGCCTCGCCTGACGATCCAACAACTGAACAACTCGACAATCCGATCTGCGCTTACAGACGTCTCGACGATGGATCGCTGAACTTCTTCAACCCATCCTTTTTCGCTGCAGAAGAGGACGAAGCTGGCGGCAAGACGTTTGAGGTTCAATTGCAGGGAACGCCGAATTCATCGTTGAAGTCGTTAATGGCGAAAACGAAAGACCGGTCCGGTGCTATTCGCTTTCCGCAGCTTGAGAAGTGCCCATCTTCGCAAAACTGCGTGTTGATCCCGCTCACCGGGCTACGTCGAAGATCGGCCACAATCAGGGCTGCTATCCCTCGATAAAAGATGAACGGGCTCGCTCTCATTCTGCCGAGGAGAACCGGAACGAGCGAGGGGATCGCCGTCTTCGTGCCCTCCTCGACGATGCCCACGTGATTGCGCAGACTCAGAGCGGGTTCCTAAGACCCGGCTTGCAAACACGGCAACAAGTCCTTGCGTATTTCTCTGCTCCGTGCGCTCAGCAAGCTCGGAACCTGCACTCGTCTAGATCGAGTCGCATGTTGATCGCCGCCGACGACGACTGAAATTAATTCACATCACGAACCCGTCCGACACCTGCGACTGGGCGCACCTGATTTCAGGTGCGCCCAATCCCTCATAGCCGATAGGCGTCGAGCGTCGGCTTGAGGGGACGGGCGTACCAGAGTGGACGGCGCAGACCCGAGTCATTGGTGGTGCCCGCAGGGCGGGTCTTCTCCATCCACTCGAGGTATGCCTCGCGCGACTTGGCGGTGTCCACAACGACATCGCCGTACTTATCGTCCGCCTCAGCCGGGGTTACCCGCACTCGCTGATGCCAACACTGCATCCCCGAGATCGGGTCCGGTTGCACACAGAAAGTTGCGTTCTGATGTACTCCGGTGTCGTGCCACCAAATCCGTCCGGTATCGGGATCCGATGACTCATACGACGTCATGTTTTTCGGGTCCCCGCCCTCCCGTCTAAGCGTCCAAGTCGTGCCCTGCTGATCGATCGTCGCCTTTCCGGCGGCCCAGTTCCGACCTTCAGTCTCGTCAAGACGCCAGCGGCCCATGTGGTGCGACGCAGCGACGACACCCGGTCGAATGCCTTCGGTTCGCCATGCCTGGATCACAAAGTGGCCGATACGTGTCGAGATGCGCACTAATCCGCTCTCCTCGATCTCTAACTTCTCAGCATCGGACGGGTGGATCCACAGCGGGTGCCGGTGACTGATTTCGTTCAACCACTTCGAGTTGGCTGAGCGGGTGTGAATAAGAGTCGGGATGCGGAAGGTAGGCAACAGAATTCGTTCGGTGCCGGCGATGTCCATGTCCTCCCAGTGCACGTGGCTCGGGATCCACTTCGGCGTCGAATACTCGGGCCAGCCCCACTCTTTAAGTGTGGTCGAGAACAGCTCGAGCTTCTTTGACGGCGTCGGAAAGCCCTCCTTGATTTCGCCGTCGATCTCGACAGCGGGCGAGCCATCGCCGAGCTTCGCGAGTTCGGTTACCTCGAACGACTCCTCAGAACCGTCAAACGTCCCGATCGTGCCTGGCTTGCGGAACACGCCGTGCTCGTCCTTGACGCAGTCGGCAACGGCTTCGGCTGACACGGGCTTCTCGTAGGGCACGTACGGGTCGGTCGGCACCGCGAATGAGCCGCGATCACGCATGAACTCCAGGGGCTTTTGACCAGCTTCCTCCGCTGCCTCGGCCAGTCCGGGCACCTCTTCGGAGAAGATGTGGCCGTAGTACTCGTCGACACTGATCGGATTGCCGGGACGCTCATCGGATTCGAACCACTGACGAATTCCCATCGAGCCATCAGGGTCAATCTTCCACGATAGGTCGATCCAAAACTCGTTCTCTTCCCAGACTTCACCGGGGTTGTACTCGTGACTCCGAGCATCGGGCCCTACCGGTTCGCCGTTCTTGATCTCGGCGTACCGCCGGAACACTGACTGGCGGAAGCCAATCCACTTGCCGGCGTGCGTCTCGTACGAAGACACGTCGTGGCGCTCGGCACCGACGCCCATCGGCAGCACATAGTCCGCGAACCACGACGTCTCCGACCATGTCGGCGTGAGCGCCACGTGGCAGTTGACCTTCTCCGGATCTTTCAACGCCTCAAGCCAGGTGAAGCCGTCGGGGTTGGTCCAGATCGGGTTGTAGACACGGGAGAAGTAAGTGTCGAGCTGGCCGCGCCCCTCGTTCAGAAAGTGCGGCAGAAGAATCGACATTTCGTGGTAGGCCAGCGGAAATTCTTTGGGCCAGCTGAGCTCGTTCCACTTCTCAAGCGGTGGAGCACCCTTCGGCTGGTGCGCAGCAAATTTATTCCAACCGTTGCCCGACGTACCGCCAACGGTTGCGACCGAGCCGGTGAGCACATTGAGGAAGAACAACGAACGAGCGACTTGCCAGCCACCCTGGTTGCCTGCACCGGCAGCGCGCCAGTTGTGGCTGGCGAACTTGGTGGGGTGTTTTCCGATGATCGTTGCGATCTCGCGAATCTCGTCTGCGGAAACGCCAGTGATCCGCTCAGCTTCTTCGACGGTGTACTCGCTGTAGTGATCCTTCAATGCCGCTTCAACTGACTCGAAGGTCCGTGGCATGTCGGGGTAAAGCTCAGCTAGGAAGGTTTCCCAGTTCACCCATCGCCGGACGAAGTCACGTTCCCACGTGCCGTTCTCAAGCAGCAAATGTGCGATCGACAGACACAGGAACGCCTCGGTGCCGGGCCAGGTTGGCAGCCAGTGGTCAGCTTTAGAACCGGTGTTACTCAAACGCGGGTCAACGCAGATCACCGTGGCGCCTTTGTCTTGTGCCTCCATGATCCGCTGTGCATGCGGGTTGAAGTAATGGCCGGCTTCAAGGTGCGACGAGATGAGAAAGATCACCTCGGCGTTTGCGAAATCCGACGACGGGCGGTCGTGGCCCATCCAGCTCTGGTAGCCGATTCGAGCGTTCGACGAGCAAATGTTGGTGTGGCTGTTTTGCCCGTCGGTGCCCCACGCCTTCAACACGCGATCGGCGTAACCGTCTTCGCCCGGACGGCCGACGTGATACATCACCTCGTTGTGGCGGTCCTCCATGAAAGCCGTACGGATCCGCTCACCGATCTCGCTGAGTGCTTGTTCCCAGCTGATGCGTTCCCACTGGCCCGAACCGCGGTCCCCCGTCTGCTTAAGCGGGTACAAGATGCGCTCCTGATCGTAAATCTGGTTCAGCGTCGCCGGGCCCTTTGCACAGTTACGGCCGCGCGATGCGGGATGCTCGGGGTTGCCCTCGACTTTCGAGATCTCACCTGTCTCATTGTCGAAGTACGCGAGGAGGCCACACGCGGCCTCGCAGTTGAAGCACGTGGTCGGAACGAGCGTGTAGTTACGCTCCTGCTTCTCCGGCCACATTTTCGCATCAAGCTCGGTCCAGTTGTGCCACTTCGAATGCGGCGGGTACTTGTTCAGATCGGTCATCGTGTGCTCCGTACTCTGGGGAAGGCGCAGTGCCATTGTGCGACCGGTGTTTGAGCCCGGGCGGCGAGCGGTTGACGGGTCATGAGAGAGGAACGGATTGGCCGGCGCGGACAAAAGCGGTTTCGGACAGCCACATCCCGACGAGTGCGAGCGCGCCCGCCATCGCCGGCAATAGGGCGGAAGTGTTCTCAACCGACAGCGCTATGACGGCAAGCCCGCCAGGCGCTATCACGCCGAACGACAGCCCCCAGTTGAACCAACCGGCCTGCTCACCCTTGGTCATTGAAGCGATCGCAAGTTCGACATGGCGACTCCCGTGCGACGCCAGCTCGACCCAGGTCAGGAAACCGACCGCCGCGACACCCCCAAGCAACGCCCACCACACGGCTCGTTGCGATGGGACGTTCATGAACAGGTCAAGAATCGCATACGCCGACGCTCCGGCGACGACTGCCCGCGCCAGCAGCAATGGGAGAAGAAGGGGAGTCTGCCACAGGTCGCGACCTTCGCATTGGGCGAATAGGAACGCCGTGTAGCCGGCCGTCGCAGCGCCGAGGATGGCTGCCGGAACAGCCACCATCTTCAGTGCAACCGCGGCATCGGCCACACCGAGGATCCACCAGATTCCACAGACCGCAGCGAACACTGCCAGCACGTAAGCCCCTTTGACCAGCCACGAGTCAAAGTTCGACCGAGTGAGCAGGAAGTAAAACCGGCCAGGCTGTTTCAGGTCACCAATCAGCAGCGCACCAGTGATGGCCATGAACACGCCCGCAACCATCGGCGGCACGATGCCGACCGAAGCCTGCTCATCGGCATGACCCAACACGATCATCAGCGCAGCCATCAGCATGATCCCGCCTGCGATTGCCTTGGTGACTAGATATCCCGACACCATCCGATCCCACGTCGTCTTGTGTGAAGTGGTGTACGCAGTGCGAGCAACAACGCCCGGGTCTCCCTGGCCGTGCTCGTCGAGCAGCGGTAACTGACGATGATTCGCCGTGGTATCGGCCCAGATCATCCCGTCTGCCGCGATCTTCGTACGCGTCGGGTCGAGCGATGCCTGGTCGGCACCCTTATAAAACACCTTTGGCTTGGTGTTCTGGTCGGGAGTCCGCACTGCGACGTCCTCGCGCCCGATCATCTTGCCGACTGGATCCTCCGGGTTGTCGAAGTCCACGACTTTGATCGCCTCAGTCGGACAAACGACCACGCAGGAGGGTGCGAGGTTCATCTCCACGCGGTGATTACAGAAGTTGCACTTTTGCGCAGTGTTGGTCTCGGGGTTGATGTACAGCGCGTCATACGGACAGGCGTTCATGCATGACTTGCAACCGATGCAGTTGTCGTCCTGGAAGTCGACGACGCCGTTGTCAGCCCGGAATAGCGCATTTGTCGGACAGATCGTCATACACGGTGCGTCTTCGCATTGGTTGCAGCGCATCACCGAGAACTTGCGGCTGGCGTTTGGAAACGAGCCGGTCTCGATGTACTTGACCCACGTACGGTTTACGCCGAGCGGCACGTCGTGCTCGCTCTTGCACGCGATAGTGCACGCGTGGCACCCGATACACGAATCGCTATCAAGGAGGAAGCCGAGGCGGGTCATCGCATCAGCCGAGTTCGTTGGCCGTCGAACATCATTTCGCCATTGTGGCGTACCGCCAAGGTCGCCGCTAGGGGCCGTTGTTCTTGATGGCCATAGGTTCAAGCTATGGCATGCCATAGGGACGCTCTTCATGATCGATATCCTGATGTTGTGCCATTACCGCCAGGCTTCCCAGAGCTCGCAGCGCTCGACCTGCTCCGCTCGGTCGTGGAACTTGGCAGCCTTTCACGGGCGGCTCATGCACACGGCATCACGCAGCCATCGGCAAGCAGCCGGATTCGCACGCTCGAACGCCAGCTAGATATCACGCTGCTCGAGCGTTCACCCACGGGCTCGCTCCCCACCCCCGACGGCCAACTGTTCGCAGGGTGGGCGAATACCGTGCTGGATGCCGCCACGACTATGCACACCAACGTCGAGGCTCTGCAGGCCCGCCACGTAGGTCTCTTGCGGATCGCTGCGAGCTACACCATCGCCGAGTACCTGCTGCCGCCATGGCTTGATCACTTCTTGAGTGACCGCCCAGACGACTCGGTGACACTTGAGGTCACGAACAGTCGCGCAGTCCTCGATCGACTCGAGTCGGGAACGGTTGATCTCGGCTTCATCGAGTCGCCGACAGTGCCTGCACATATGCACCAACAAGTGGTCGGTTCCGACCACCTGGTCGTAGTCGTGTCACCACGCCACCCGTGGGCGACCAGCCACTCGATTGCCCTCGCGACGCTGGCTTCGACACCGCTTGTCCTCCGTGAACGCGGATCAGGAACCCGCGATGCTCTGCACGAGGAACTCGTCCGAAACGGCTACAACGCGCCGGTCTCGGCGCTGGATCTGGGCTCCTTGTCAGCCGTACGGATCGCAGTTATTAACGGGTCGTCTCCCACGGTCATTAGCCGCCTTGCGGTCAAGGACGATCTCGCAGCCAGATCACTCGTCGAGGTAGCCGTCGATGGCTTCGCGGTTCAGCGCCGACTCCTCGCTGTGTGGGCGAAACAACACGACCCATCGCAGCTGGCAGACGAACTGCTCAAACACCTCAAACGGTCCGACACATAATCGCCAGATTGATCAAGCCGCCGTGCGCACCAACCAGAACGGCCACCGCCATCCAGACGGCCGATGTTGTGCTCACGCGATCAGAGCAGTTGGTCAGCTGTGAGCGCGAAGAGATCGTCTGCCGGCGCCGTGATTGCAGCCAGCAGCCCAGCCGTCGTGGGGAGGATTTGCTCGCCGAAAAACCTGGCGCTCGCAGTCTTTGCTGCCAAGAAGTCAGCGTTGAATGCGGCTCTAGCGTTCGCCTCGGTCGATGCGGCAACCGCTCCCTTGGCGACGAGGCCGGCACACACGGTGGTACCAAGCAACCGCAGGTACGGACTCGACGCCCCGAGCAGCGACCGACCGTCAGTTGGGCCGATTTCTATCAGGTGAGCCGTGGCCACACGCGTCGTGGCGATGGCTTCGTCAAGCCGCTGAGCGAAGAGAGTGAGCCCGTCGATACTGGCCAGTTCCTTGACCCGTAGCTCGAACTCGTCAAGCAGATCCGAGATGACCCCACCGCCACGCATCGCGAGCTTACGCCCGACGAGGTCGGCGGCCTGGATACCGTTCGTTCCCTCATAAATAGCGGCGATTCGAGCATCGCGATAGTGCTGAGCGATTCCGGTCTCCTCGACATACCCCATTCCGCCGTGGATCTGCAATGCGAGCGACGTGGTCTCGTTGACGACATCGGTGCACAAGCTCTTTGAGAGCGGAATCAGCAGGTCGGCCAGCTCGCGCCATTCACGCGCCTGGTCGGCATCGGTAGCCGCATCCGCACGGTCGAGTGCGGCAGCGTTCGTGTAAACCAGCGCCCGCATCGCATCGATCCAGGCCCGTTGCGTCATCAACATCCGACGAACATCGGGGTGTTCGATGATCGGACTGCTCGTTCCCTTTTCTGCACCTATGGAGGTTCCCTGCGTCCGATTCTGTGCGTACTGCAGCGACTGCTGGAAGGCGCGCTCCGCAAGGCTGAGACCCTGCAGTCCGACCGACAGCCGAGCGTTATTCATCATCGTGAACATGTTGCGCATGCCGTCGAGTTCGTTACCCACAAGCCAGCCCGTTGCACCCTCAAACGCCATCACGCACGTCGGTGACCCGTGGATGCCGAGCTTGTGTTCAATCGAGACGCA
This sequence comes from uncultured Ilumatobacter sp., assembly GCA_905480335.1. GTDB lineage: Bacteria > Actinomycetota > Acidimicrobiia > Acidimicrobiales > Ilumatobacteraceae > Ilumatobacter_A. The sequence continues at coordinate 65,539 of CAJQPY010000003.1, forward strand.
TGTGGCCCGGTTCCGCTCGCCGACCGAGCCATCCTCACCGAGCACGAACTTCGGCACGAGGAACATCGAAATGCCCTTCGTGCCGGGAGGAGATCCGGGTGTGCGAGCGAGGACAAGGTGGACGAGCTGCTCAGCGAGGTCGTGTTCGCCGTAGGTGATGTAGATCTTTTGCCCGGTAATGCTGTACGAGCCATTCTCGTTCAGTTCTGCCTTAGTGGTCACCGCGCCAACGTCGGAGCCGGCTTGCGGCTCAGTGAGGTTCATCGTCCCGGTCCACTCACCGGTCATCATCTTCGGCAGATACGTCGCCTTCTGTTCGTCGGAGCCGTGGGCCAGGATCGCGTCGATTGCCCCCTGAGTAAGCAGCGGACACAATGCAAGCGCCATGTTTGATGACGTGAACATTTCCTGCACTGCGATTGCAGTGATCCACGGGAAATTGGCACCACCGAACTCAGCCTCGAACGGCATCGCGCCGAAACCGGAGGCAACCCACTTCTGGTACGCGGGATTGAACGAATCGGGCGTCACGACTGTGCCGTCACGTTGCCACTGCGATCCGATGCGGTCTCCGTCGACGTTGGTCGGTGCGACCTCTTCGGCCATGAACCGACCGACCTCGTCGACGACAGCACTGATGCTTTCCATGTCGACATGTCCGAAACGATCGGTCGCGAGAATGCCCTCCAGGTCGGCCACGTGGGCCATCGCGAAGAGAATATCGGCGGTCGGCGGCGTGTAATTACTCATCAAAGGTGAGGCTAGGCGTGTGCCCGGTTGCTGCCACGTTGAGCTCGCCAAAACCACTACGGGCTCCGGCGTCTACGCTCCATACGTGAACTCCACTTCCTTCGACGTGACCGCACCGTTGGACGCCGACTCGGTACTCATTCGAGATGTCGGACCCCGAGACGGGCTGCAGGCGATCGACCAAAACGTCTCGCTCAAAGCGAAGATCACGATGGCGAACGGCCTGATCGCGGCGGGGCTCCGGCGAATCGAAGCAGGATCATTCGTCAGTCCCAAGGCGGTCCCACGTATGGCCGACTCGCGCCAGGTACTCGGAGCGATGCCAAAGGCAGCGGCCGCGCGCGAAGCACTTGTCGTCAACGTACGCGGCGCGCACGCTGCTATCGAGGCAGGTGTCGACGTCCTCGTCGGCGTGATCTCGGCCAGCGACACGTTCAGCCACCGCAACGTTCATATGTCGAAGGCAGATGCAATCACGGAACTCAGGCGCATCGCAGAGGTGGCGGAGACCGCCGCTCTGCCGGTAAGCGTCGATCTCTCCGCTGCGTTCGGGTGCGCGTTTGAGGGTCCGGTTGGCGTAGACGTGGTTGCTGATGCCGCTGAGCAGGTCACGTCGACCGGCGCGTTCGAAATCGTGCTCGCCGACACGATCGGTGCAGCAGCTCCCAACGACATCTCTGCGGTCGTGGCCGCCGTCCGAGAACGAGTTGGGAGCGACGTTCATCTCGGCCTGCATCTCCACGACACGCGTGGCCTCGCTTTAACCAACGCCACCGCCGGGCTCGATGCCGGAATCCGGCGTTTCGATGCGAGTGTAGGCGGACTCGGTGGCTGCCCCTTCTCTCCTGGCGCAACCGGCAACGTCTGCACCGAGGACCTCGTCCACCTCTTCGACGCACTCGGGCTGTCGACCGGCATCAACCTCAACGAGCTGATCGCCGTCGCCGCTGCGATCGAACACGAACTAGGCACCAAACTGCCGAGCCACATGCTCCGCGCTGGCCCCCGCTTCTCCCACCTCGCCAAGTAGCCCGGGTTGCAGGCCGCACGCCGGCGCAAACGGTCGCTCCGGCATACGACCCTGTAAGACCGCGGCGGTCTAACAAAATAAATTTAGGTCACGTATCCCTGGAGTCGATCGTTTTCCACTGCATCGGGGTCACGCTTTGCCGGGTCGCCGTAGCCACCCCCTCCCGGCAACTCAAGCACAAGCCGTCGATTGGCCAGCACGACCTGTCGGCCTTTGCCAGCAAACGGTGTGCCACCGTCGAGGTACGCCTTGCCTTGTGCGCCGTCACCGCCGCCGGCGCGGCCTCGAGCCGGGTGATCGATCCGGTCGAACATCGCAGAGAAGTCGAACTGATAGCCGGCCGCCGGGCCGAGCTCAATGACCTGGCCAAGACCACCTCGCTGCGCACCGATGCCACCGCTGTCGGGTCGTATTTCCTTGCGCCAAATGATAATCGGTCCCACCTGTTCGGTTGCCTCAACCGACATGGTCCGGACGCCCGACGGAAACGCCGTCGAGGTGAGTCCGTCGAGGCGGGGCCGAGCACCCGTTCCACCGCTGTTGAACATAAGGATCTCGGCCGGTTTCAGCGGGTCACTCGGGTCGGCCGAACGTGCGCTCGCCTGAAAGTTCCAGATGGCGCCCGCTCCCTCAGCAGGCACCCGATCGGGAATCGCCTGTGCAATCGCGCCGAGACACAAGTCCGTAACGAAGTGGCCGAGCACATGCCTCACCGACACCGGCTCGGGGTGCGTCGCGTTCAAAATCACACCGTCCGGAGCGCTCACAGTAAACGTCGACAGTGAGGCAAAGTTATTGGGGAGTTCGGGCGCCAGCGCGACGAGCATCCCGTAGGTGAAGTATGCATGGGCGTAGCCGAGCGGCACGTTGATGCCAAGCGGGCAAACTGGTGAGGTTCCAGTGAAGTCGGCGTGCATGCCTGCGGCGGTCACGGTGATCGCCACGGCAAGCGTGACCGGTTCGCCGTAGCCGTCGACAACCATTTCATTGCGGTAGACACCCGCCTTGACGCTTGCAATCGCTCGCTGGGTTGCGATGTCGGTCCGCGCGAACACAAACGACGCAAGATCTTGCAGGTCGTCGAGAGCGAACTCGTCGAGCATGTCGAGCAGTCGCCGGCGACCGGTTTCATTCGAGGCGGCGAGTCCGTGAATGTCACCAATCACTTGGTCGGACTCTCGAACGTTAACACGGACGATGTTGACGAGGTCGTGGTTGAGCGAGCCACGATCGACCAACTTCATAATCGGGATGTTGATGCCTTCCTCGTAGACCTCCTTCGCATCGGGCCCGTAACCGCGGCCGCCCACGTCGACGACGTGCGCCGTCGAAGCGAAGAACCCGATCAACGCGTCCACGTCGTCGCCGCTGACAGGCCGAAAAACCGGCGTACACACGGTGATGTCATGCAGGTGGCCGGTGCCCTTCCACGGATCGTTGGTGATGTAGACGTCGCCGGGGAAGATCCGCTCGGGGCCGATGTCGTTGATGAAGTGTGGAACCGCTGCCGCCATCGTGTTGACGTGACCCGGCGTACCCGTGACCGCCTGCGCTATCATCCGACCGGCGGTATCGAAGACACCGGCTGACAAGTCACCCGCCTCCCGTACCGACGTGCTGAACGCTGTCCGCACAAGGGCAAGCGCCTGCTCCTCGACCACCGAGATCAGCCGATTCCACATCACCTGGTTATGAAGGACGCGAGCCGAGGCATCGGCCTGACTCGATCGATCGACGGGTTCACTCACAAGGAAACCTCCGGGCGTCGGGTAATTAGTAGCGTGCCATCCGGTTGGACCGTGCAACGATGATGGGAGGCGATGACGGTCGTGGTCTGCTGCTCGGCGATAATCGCTGGACCGTCGATCGCTTGTCCGGGCCCAAGCGTGTCTCGATTGAAAAGTTTGGTTGTGACCTTCTGACCCGATGCTGCGTCGTAGGCCTCGCGGTACGAGTCGCACGTCGGTGCGTCGCCCGGTATGGCCGACAATTCGACGCTCGCACGCTGGGGTATCAGCGACGACACCCGCACCGACCAGCTCACGGTCTCGATGGGTAGGTCGTCGATCGCCCGGCCGAAGAACTCCTCGTACGCCTTCGTGAATCTTGAGGACAGCAAATCTGCGGCGGAGTCGTCGAACGTCGAGTTCTCGCCGATGCTCACCGGGATCTCCCAGCCCTGCCCGGCGTAGCGCATTGACACCTGACGTTCCACCACGACGTCGCTGTCAGTCCCCTGCCGAACGAACGATATCGCCTCGTCGGCCAGGTCTGCGAGCACGGTGTTCGATCCATCGACATCAAAGTCGACCGTCGACGTGTAGAAGCTCTTAACCGCTTCGAACGAGAATGGCGCGACTAAGAAGCCAATCGCCGAACCGACCCCGGCTCCGGGTGGCACAAGCATCTCGTTGAGCCCGAGCTTGTCCATTAGGCGGGCGGCGTGGAGCGGCGCGCCCCCACCGAAGGCGATCATCGTGTAGCCACCCAAGTCCTTGCCGCTCTCAACCGCGTGGGCACGGGCTGCATTGGCCATGTTTTCGTCGACGACCTCAGCCACTCCGATGGCCGACATGTCGGCGTCGAGCCCCAACCGGTCCCCTACCGATCGAACAAGCGCGTCAGTTGCGAGGCTCGACGAGAGGTCAATGTCGGTCACCCCGAACGTGTCAGGATGCAACCGACCCAACTGCAGATTCGCATCGGTGACCGTCGCGTCGAGACCACCCAGCGAGTACGCCGCAGGCCCTGGCTCGGACCCGGCGCTGTGTGGCCCGATGCGGATCTGATCGAGTGAGTCGATGCTTGCGATCGATCCGCCACCAGCGCCGATCTCGATCATGTCGATCACGGGGATCGAGATCGGCATGCCACTTCCCTTCTTGAAGCGAGCGGTGCGGTCAACTTCAAACGTCTTCGCCGTCGCCGGCCGTGCGTCGTCGATAAGGCTGATCTTCGCAGTCGTTCCCCCCATGTCGAATGACAACACGCGATTACGTCCGTAACGGGCTGCAAGATCGGCCGCAAAGATCGCACCGCCGGCCGGACCTGACTCGACCAAACGAACGGGGAATGCGGCAGCACTTTCGACGCTCATCAAGCCCCCGCCGGAGTGCACGAGGTACAGAGGAGCCTGCACGCCGAGTTCACGCAGCTCGTCGCGGAGGCGGACGAGGTACGACGCAATAAGCGGCTGCACGTAGGCGTTCGCGCAGGCCGTATTGAAGCGCTCGTATTCACGCATCTGCGGCGAGACCTCCGAGCTGATCGACACCGACATGTCGGGGCACCGCTCAAGGAGCAGGTCGCGGAAGCGTCGCTCATTCGTCCCGTCGACGTAGCTGTGAAGGAAGCCAACAGCAACCGACTCGTACCCGTCGGCCCCAAGTTGCTCGATCAGCTCGGAAGCCGCCACCTCGTCAAACGGGATAAGTACGTTTCCGCGGGCATCGCGTCGTTCACTCAGCGTGTGCCGATCTCGCCTCTCGATCAATGGCGTAGGTAGCACGATGTTGAGGTCATACTGCTCGAATCGACTCTCGGTGCGGGTTTCGATTACGTCGCGGAAGCCCTCGGTGGTCACCAGTGCCGTGCGAGCACCGCGGCGTTCAATCAGTGCGTTCGTTGCCAGCGTCGTACCGTGGATGAGTTGGTCGATGTCGGTAAGCGAAATCGATTCCGCGGCGGCGAGGCGTTCGAGTCCACCGAGGATCGCCCGTTCGGGCGCATCGCGGGTGGTGAGCACCTTGGTCGAGGCGTAGGTGCCGTCGCTGCGCTCGACGACGACATCGGTGAAGGTCCCTCCAACATCGGCGCCGATCCGAACGCCCATCAGAGGTTCTCAATCTTCGGAAAATCACTTGGGGGCATGATGTCGACCGTTGCGGATCGCTGCTGCGCGAGCATGCCCCCGTCGATGCGGATGACGTCGCCGGTGATGTACTCGGCGTCGTCGGATGCGAGGAACAACGCAGCCCCCGTTATGTCGCGCGGATCACCAATCCTGCCGAGCGGCACATTCTCACCGCGTAGCGAACGCTGATCGATGTCAAGGCCGGCTGCATCGATTGAGCCGGGCATCAGCGCATTCACCCTAATGCTGTACGGGCCGAGATCAAGGGCCATGGCCCGCGTGAGCGCCTCAATCCCGCCCTTGCTTGCGTCGTACGCCGTGAAGGCGCGGTGAGCGCTGATCGCCCCACCCGAACTCATGTTGATGATGCAGCCACCGCCGGCTTTGGCCATGATGCGAGCAGCCTGGTGCGCACACAGGAAGTGACCGGTGAGGTTGACGTCGATGATCCTGCGCCACCAGGCCTCGTCGGCGTCGAAGAAGTGGAGCATCGGCGAAACGAGTCCGGCGTTATTGACGAGGACGTCAACGGTTTCGTGGGTGGTCATCACGGCGTCGAACATCTCGGCTACTTGCGCTCCGTTCGACACGTCGGCGATCACTGCGCGCGCGTGGCCACCGGAGGCGACAATCGATTCGACGACGGCGCCAGCGGCGTCGACGTCGATGTCGTTGACGACGACGCTGCTGCCCTCGCTTGCGAAGCGTTCGGCGATCGCTCGGCCGATACCGCGAGCTGCGCCGGTCACCAGAACCACCTTGTCTTGCAGAGATGTATGCATGTGTCGTCCCATTTCAGATCTGGGCCAAATCGGTCTTGAGTCGTTCAATCGCCGACTCATTGCGCCGGTAGTACACGTAACCCGAGAGCGGCGTGGCGACGACGAGGCCGGCATCAACGAGCACCTTCATGTGTCGTGACGCCGCAGGCTGGCTCACTCCAAGTTTGTCGGTGATGTACCTGTTGCATGCACCGTACCCCACTGGGTCGCCGTGCTCCTGCGGCGGAAAGTTCGCTGCCGGATCCCTCAGCCAGTTGAGGATTTGCAGCCGACGGGCACTGGCGAGTGCCTTCACGGCGCGCTCCAGCATCGATTCGGTCAATATCGGTTCAGTCATCGCCGTCAGCTGCATTTGCCATAACTAACTCGTTATCCGTGCGGCCGTCAAGACGCGCTACCGTCGTCGCGGTGGGACGCCGACCGACTGTCATCGGGCGTACGCCACGCCGCATCGGCAGCGACGACGTAGTGCGGGCAACGATCGGCCAGCAATTGATCGCCAGCGTGGATCGGGCGGCCACTACTAGATGGGATGCTGCACGGCTGCGAGCCGGCGAGCTCCAGGGCCCGCGCAACGAACAGGTCAATGTGGTGACTGCGCGTATCCGGCGCGAACTCGGTTTGGCCGGCGCGGCATCCGGCGGCACCGCCGCCGTTCCCGGCGTCGGGATGGTCGCGGCCACTGCGGCGTTCGCTGCCGAACTGGGCTGGTCGACGATCCGGCTGACCGACTTGATCATGACAATCGCGGTCATTCATGGCCACGATCGTGCAGGCCTTGTAGAGCGGCGAATGTGGGTGCTTTCTATTCTCGCCTACCGCAATGGTGCCGCCGGGGTCCTAACTAAGCTCATGGCGGAATTTGCAGAGGCGCCTGGACGTAGCAGCGTTCGGCGGCTGTCCGAACGCTCGGTTCAGAGGATCAACGCATCGGTCGCACAGGTCGTGGTACGCCGCTACGGCACTCGTGCCGGCGTGGCTGCTGTGGGCCGCGCCGTCCCCTTCGGCGTCGGTGCCGCGCTTGGCTACGGGATCAACAGTCGAACCGTTGGCATGGTCAGCGATCACACTCACACGTTTTTTACCGAGTTCCCGATCGCCCTCTCAGCGATCGACGTCGACCCACGGTAGGCCGCTGACATTCATCCGGGGCGAAAGACGCAACCGAATGGGTGTCACGGGTCGAGCCCTGATGTCACCAATATTCCTCGTAGTGGATGTTGCCAGGCGAGTTCCGTCGATCGAGGGTAAAACCCTGCTCAACGAGCAGTTCGGCCACTCCGGTGACCTCCGGAAAGACGAGTTCCCCCTGTTCTCCCTCGGGGAGACCGATCATCGCCGGATTCCCGCAGAGGAATACGTGACTCGTTTCAGCCGATAGTTCAACACCAAGCTTCTGGCTGAAATCGTCGTCGCGGATCAGATCCTGCAGGTAACGCTTCGGTACACCTGGCTCCCGCGTGGGCATCGGAACGTAGTGATAATTCGCGTATCGCGACTCTAGCTCGCGATGTTTGTCTAAATAGCCGAGGTCGGCCGACTGGCGTACGGTGACGGCTGAGACGATCGGACCGGTGTGGCCCTTTCGCAGCAGTTCGACGACCATGCCGTTGTGTGGCGCCTCCCCCGTACCGGTCGAGAAGAAGACGATCTCGGCACGCGGGTTGATGACCGATTTGAGTGTGTAGCGCCCGGCCACCTTCGGCCCCAGGTAGATCCGGTCGCCCTCGTGCTTAAGCGCAAGGCGGGGTGTCAGCGCAGGAGTGTTATCCGGTGTCGGCGGCACCAGCACGATGTAGAACTCCAGCTCGTCCAACCCGTTCTCGTCGGTCAGATAGCCATAATCGTCAAACATTCGTGACGAGATCGAATACGACCGCCGAATCAGCTTGTCCCAACGTTTGTCGGCTTCGGAGTCCGGAGCGTCGTCAATGCGTTCCTCCCAGTAGCCGAGACCGAGCGACGCATACTGGCCCGGCAAGTACGAGGTGTCGCCCTGATCGGGCTTGACCCGCAGCACCCACAGGTCGGAATGGGTGGCCTCGAAGTGTGTAATCGTCGCGTTGTAGTGCTCCTCGCGCAATTCCTCGATCGCTCCGACATGCCTGGCACGCCGTTCGAGCGGGCTCGGTGGGGTATCGACCTTCACGTCCGGGAAGCATGCCTCGGCCATTGCCGGGCCGACCTGCCAACCCGGAGCGGTCGTAACAGGTCTGCCCTCTCCCGGGTCGCCGAGAAACCACACCTTGCCAGAGGCAAGCGCTGCGGACGTGACGCCAACTTCACCGGGTTCGGAAACGTGACGGACCGAGGCAAACACGACGTGGTCGAATTGCAGGTCAGGTGTTCGGCGATCTCCGAATTCAACCATCGGAAATTCGCCTACAAATGTGATCACCTGCGGCGTCGAGCGATACAGCAGCGTTGCCTGGCGACCGCGCTCGAGGCCCTGCAGCGCGCTCGCGGCTGCCGGAGACAAAAGCGTGGGGTCCATCCCGGCCGCAGCGAGCACCACTCGATTGCCAGCATCAACGTACTGTGCGGTGAGCTCAACAGCGTGATCCGACAGGCCGACGACTAGGACGTCTTGATCGGTACCCGCCGCGACTTCGTCGAGATGGACCCGCGAGCTGTCTGGCATCGCGATCGGCGGCGTCCACGACACATCGGCGCGCCGATCCGCCACCAAGACTGCTCGAGTTCGGTAGCTCAATCGATTGGTGTTCACCACGATGTCGTCGCCGATGCACTCGACCGACTCGACCGTTTCACCGAAGCCAACATCGAGCTGATTCGGGCCGATCAAATCGGGCAGGGCAACGCGAGAGGACGACTCGATGATCCGCACGCGCCGCAGACCAGAGCGGAGTGACGAGATCGCCGTCGAAAGTCCCCCAGCAGACCCACCGACGATCACAAGGTCATAGAGCTGATTGGGAGTCGAGGCGTCCGATGCATCCATCGCCCGCACGTTAGTTTTTCGATCGGATAACGGTCACACTGGGAGGGAGTAGATTGCGGCTCCTAGCCCAGAGGGATCAAATGGTTGCAGCAGCAACCAATGATGCGGTGACGATCACCACGAACACGAGGACAATCGCCTCGGCGGTCACGATCGAACGAAGACGCGCCGCAAGTAGGTCCGATTGGGGTTGGACATCAAGGGCAGGGACGAGCCGAAAGTGGTTGTAGGCGCCTACCGAAGCCGCAACGACAACGGCAGCGGTCTTGAGGAGCAGGGTCTTACCCCATTCCGTTCCGGTCAGGTCGCTAAACGAGTCGAGCACGATGAACGCCATCAGAACGCCGGCGAGCGCTACCGCTCCCAGGGCCATGGCTGCCACCCGCGAGAACCGAATGACCAACTCGGCAACATTGGCATCGTTCCCCCGACGATGCCGCAACCATGCGATAGCACTCAGTGACACGACACCGCCGACCCAAACGCTCCCGGCAGCGACATGCACCGTGTCCAGCAGAGCGTGCATCGGCCGAAACCCCTTGCTGACCGTATGTCCGTCGAACCAGAAGGACATGAGTACGACAACGGCACCGACTCCAATCGGCCACGCGCTGCGGGTCGGCGTCCAACGGACACGTTCCACCGACTCGGCCGACGGCGTGAGCGAGGTCAGATGATCGACGACGGCCGCGGACAGGGCGCTGGGGGCTCCGGAGGACGTGACCTCATCGCGTCGCATCGTGATGAGTAGGCCAGCGACGAGCGTGAGCCCGCCGAAGGCGCGAAGCATCGCTGCGAATCCAGCGGACGTCGACCAAGCAGAGCCGATCGACTCATCACCAAGCCGGACGATGCCCACATGCTCGACTATCGCACCCACGACCAGTACACCCGAGACCGCCGTTACCGCCGCGAGGAACGTTCGCACCTCTGCACGACCCCCACGTAACGCCGAGATTCCGAAAGCGAGGGCACCGAGGGACAGAGCCACGCCGAGCAGCCCGAGAATTCGACCCCAGAGAGCCATCGTCTCACCGGGACGAGACTCATCGATCGCCAGGAAGTCTTCGAGCGTTTGAGCCGACACCTTCGAGTTGCTACCAGCGGACATGTTTCCGGCACCGGGAACGTCCTTGGCGTCTGTCCCTGCATACCCGGTCCCGTCCGACTCACCTATCGGGACCATAAGGACTGTCGCTGGGACAGTCGTCGAAATCGGTGCCTTCACCGCAAACGAGAATGCCCCCTCAATCGGATGGGAATCGACCGCCTGAACATTCCAACGGATTCCGACATCGCCGCCCGCTAGCGGTGGGTCGAATCGAATCGTGAAGACCTGGTCGTCGAGCGTGCTGACCGAGACCGGCTCCTGAACGACACCACTCGCGTTGAGAGCAACGAAGCCCACACCGACCGGCGTGGCCGGCCCGGTAAACGAAATCGTGACGAGCTCGACTGGTGCAACCACGGTAGAGAGATCGGCTGGCGTCGACGACTCGAATCCGGTGTGCGCCGAGGCGGGAGCGGCCCCAAACAGCGTCAAGGCAATCGCCAGCGCGACGGTCCACGCGACGACGGCCGCACGTGACGCACCCTGCACCTACAGCACCCGCCGACTAGCTGCGACTCGCATACCCGTCACCCTAGACATGCCTACCGGTCGCACTCGATCAGACGCATGGGTCATTCTCCAAGGTCGCAATCTGCGCCGGTGACTGCCGGAACGGTTCCATCGGTCACGCCCCCGACAACGGTAACGGTCTTGGCGTCCACGTCGAGCTCGACGGACGACACCTCGGCCACCACGCCGGCGGCAGCCTCGTTTGCGCGTTTGCCATGTACGTACGCAATTGACGGGACGCCAAGAGTGACGCCCCCAGGTGCGGCAAGGTCATCGTGGACGGTGGCGTCGGGCATGAACTGCTCCTTCGGGAACGGCAGCGGCGCAGAAGGTACTGGCGCTGACATATTGACACCACCCGGTACGGATAGCTGCGCAACCGACGGCGTGAAACGCCGGAGGCGGATGCTGTTAGCGACCACGCTGATCGACGAGAGGGCCATCGCAGCGCCAGCGACCATCGGGTTAAGAACGCCAGCGACAGCGAGGGGAATTGCGAGCGAGTTGTACCCGAATGCCCAGAACAAATTCTGCACGATAGTTCGGTAGGTGCGTCGGGAAAGTTCGATCGCGGTCACGACGTCACAAATGTCGCTACGCATGAGCGTAATATCGCTTGACTCAATCGCCACGTCGGTCCCGGAGCCGATCGCGATTCCCAAGTCAGCCTGAACAAGCGCCGGAGCGTCGTTTACGCCGTCACCGACCATGGCAACGACATCGCCGTTCTCCTGTAACCGCCGCACCGCACCCTGCTTGTCCGCAGGGAGCACCTCGGCGATCACTCGATCGAGACCGAGCTCTGACGCAACGGCGCAGGCAGTCCGTTCGTTGTCGCCGGTGAGCATCGTCGCATTGAGGCCGAGCTCGTGGAGCCGCTGAATCGTGGCCGACGCCGAGGGCTGCACGGTGTCGGCAACTGCGAGCACCCCGCGCACCGAACCGTCCCAGCCGGCAAACACCACGGTGCGTCCTCTTTGCTCCCACCCTGCAGCAGCCGCTTCAAGATCAGGGGACACGACCAGATCGGCTCCGCTCATGAGCTCGCGGCGACCGACCCAGACCGTGACTCCTTCGACGTCGGCACGGATTCCCCTACCGGCGATGGCCTCGAGCGCGGATACAGACGGGTATTGTCCGAGTGCATCGACAGCGGCGTTGACGATCGCTCGCCCAATTGGATGCTCGCTGTCGGACTCGACGGCTCCGGCGCAGGAGAGGAGCTGGTTTCTGCTCGTCGAGTCACCGGTCACTATGTCGGTCACCGACATCAAACCAGCGGTAAGCGTCCCGGTCTTGTCAAACATGACCGTCGTGATGGACCGTGTGCGTTCGAGCACCTCAATCGATCTAATCAGGATGCCAAGCTGCGCGCCACGCCCAGTTCCAACCATGATCGCCATCGGGGTCGCAAGACCGAGTGCGCACGGACAGGCGATGATCAGTACTGCGACGGAGGCAGAGACGGCGTCTGCGATGTCGTCGCCGAAGACGGCCCATCCGACGAAGGTGGCGAATGCGATTGAGGCCACCACCGGGACGAACACCGCTGAGATCCGATCGGCGAGTCGTTGGGCGGCCGACTTTCCAGTCTGGGCGCGTTCGACCAGTTCGACGATCTGGGATAGCGCTGTCTCGGTGCCGACTGCGCTCGCTTTGACGATGAGCACACCTGATGTGTTCACAGTTGCGCCGGCAACATTGGCACCGACCGCTTTGTCGACCGGAAGCGACTCTCCGGTGAGCATCGACTCGTCCACGGCGCTAGCTCCGGCAACGACGACGCCGTCGACGGGCACCTTCTCACCGGGCCGGACCTTGAACGTGTCGCCGACGATGACGTCGTCGACCGGGATCATCACATCAATGCCGTTGCGGATGACGCAGGCCTGCTTCGCCTCAAGTTCAACAAGCGAGCGCAGCGCACGCCCTGCGCGGCTCTTCACTCGCTCCTCGAGATACCTCCCGAGTGTGATGAAAAATATGATGACAACCGACGCATTGAAGTACAACTCCATCCCACCGGTCAGCAAGCGGTACGTGCTGAACGAGAACGCCGTCAGCGTTCCGAGCGCCACGAGCGAATCCATATTGGCGCTCAAATGCCGCGCCCGACGGGCTCCACCCACCAGGATCGGCCAGCCGACATAGAACTGTACGGGGATCGCTAACGCGAACTGGGCCCACCGTAGGGTCGTGTTCTCCATGGCTCCAGGAACGAACATCATCGCCATCATGAACGCCGCGATCAGCGTTGAAATCAGGGTTCGGCGGAGCCACATTCGCCGATCCGCCGCTTCATCGAGTTCGATCCATTCAGCACGCTCCGCTGCCGAGAGCTTGGAGCCGTCGGCGCCAACGAGGTCGGCCAGCAAGTACCCCGACTGCTCGACAGCGAAACAGATGGCGGCGCGGTCGATTTGCGCTCCAGGCACGAGCGAGATGCTGGCACGCGACGTTGCGAAGTTGACTTGCGCCATCGCAACTCCCGGCTGGGACAAGAGCGTTTTCTCGACATGCGCAGCGCACGAGCCGCAGGTCATCCCGCCCACGACGAAGTCGAGCGGCACGCTCGCCTCGGTCGTTTCCGCAACGGTCATACGACCACCATAAGGATTCCAGCCCGGGGGAAGGTCAAGTGACTATGGACACACTTTACGCGTTTCGTAGTTTTTATGAGGTCAGCTTGTGACACGCGCCGATGCGATTACCTGGCATCGATTGGCATCGGTACATTGCGCCGGGTCAAGCCGACCGGCACGCGCACTCAGCCGCTGGAGTTCGGCACGCGCTGCGCAGAGTTCATCAATCTTCACATCGAGTGCGAGAAGGTGTTCAGCGAGCAGCGCCTTGGCGTGGTCGCACGACTGCCCCCCTTTTTCCTTAATCTCGAGAATCGACGCGATTTCCGCAAGCGTGAGACCTGATGCCTTTGCCTGCCGAATGAAGTCAAGCCGTTCGAGCGCCTCATGCCCGTAGATGCGGTACCCGCCAGGGGTGCGCGCCGGAGCATTCAAGAGCCCGACCGACTCGTAGTATCGAATCGTCTTCGCGGTTAAACCCGACGTTTGGGCTAGCTGGCCGATCTGCATGACATCTACGGTACCGATCGGGCTGTAATTCGCCGGAACGTCCCATCCGACGACGTCGTGCAGGATCATGTCTTCCATCGCGAGCCGGCCCTGGTCGGCCGTGATTTCTTTCCCGATGCTGTCGATCAGAGCCGGGGAGAAGTCCGCCCCGGCCATGTCGATTAACACCCAACCTCCCCATTCATCAGCGGCGACGGATGGCGCACGCAAGCCATCAAGATCCGCCGGGACAAGATTGTCCCGGTCCGGCACACCGACAATCAGGCCAGTGGTGTCGTACATCCAGCCGTGGTACTGGCAGGTGAAGCGGCGGGCCCCAGATCCAGTCCGCTCACCGACAATTGCCGTACCTCAATGCTGACAGACATTGTTGAGCGCAACGAGTGATCCATCGCTCTGACGGGTGAACGACAGTCTCGCCATGACCCTCGTATGTCAAGCAGTCGCCGGACTCGGCCACCTGCTTTGATCGACCCGCAATCATCCAGTCGGCTCCCAGCACGCGCTCTCGTTCGAGCTTGAACCGGACCGAGCGCGATGGACCCTCATGCCATCGTGCTCGGTCCGTACGCGTGCAACAGCGGGACTTCGGCGTCCAGGCGAACCGGGACATCAACCCGCGTGAGTGGGCCATCGTTGACTCCTGTCGGTTGGAGAGGAACAAGGGGCAACGCTGCTCGCTACGTATCAATTTTATCTATGACAGTTGTGATAATCTCGATAAATGCCGAGGCTCGTGGACGCCGACCGGCGTCGCGGCGAACTCGCCGATGCCGCTGCATGCGCGATCGCCCGCTCAGGGATCGACGGCGCCTCACTCCGCGAAGTCGCTGCCGAGGCAGGCTGGACTACCGGTGCCCTCGTGCACTACTTCGCAAACAAGCGCGAGTTGCTTGCGTTTACGCTCCGGGCGTCACTCAACAGCCGTTGCGCTCGTCGGTCCGACCACGCTGCGCTTACGCCTGACCGGGCGCTGCGAACAATGCTCGTCGATGCGCTTCCGACGACCGAGGAGATGACCCTCCACTGGGTGGTCGCTCTCGCGTTCGCCGGGCAGGCCGGCTCGGACCCCGGCCTCGCACTCATCCAACGGAACGCCTATCTCAAGTTCCGCGCCACGGTCATTGCGCTGATCGAGATCTGCCGTCCCGATCTCGAATCGGATCAAGAAGCCGAACGCCTTCTCGCGCTCGTGAACGGCATCGCACTGCAATCGCTGTTCGACCCGGTGCTGTGGACCGAGTCGCGGCAGCTGTCGGCGCTCGACGCCGGTCGGGGACACCGATGAAGTCGCGAGAGGCGGATCAACTCGTGCTGTCCCATTTCAGCCTGGCGCGTGACCATCCACTCGAGGATCGAGTGCGTGCCGCTGCCGCTGCCGACTTCGACGGCGTCGGCTTCTTCGCCGGGCAATATCCAAGCCTCGGCGTCGGCTGGGATACGGCCAAAATCCACGACCTGCTCGATCGGCACGGCATCGTGATAGCCGAGGTCGAGGCCCTCTCGGGGTGGGGGAACTCGACCCTGTCTGGGCGTTACCTTGCGTTCGAACAACTCGTATGGACTCTCGTCGATGAGTTTCATGTTCCCTACGTCCAGGCAATCGGGTCGGTTGAGGGGTCGATGGCCGATGCGGCCAGGCGCTTCGGCGAGTTGTGCGATCGAGCCGCAATGCATGGCGCCACAGTCGGCCTGGAGTTCCTTCCGTTCACGAATATTGCCGATGTGAGCGATGCCGTCGAGATCGTCGACGCAGCCGGCCGTCCTAACGGGGGCGTGTGCGCCGACATCTGGCACCACGCCCGGGGCGTCGATGATCTCGAACTTCTCAGACAGATCCCGCCTGAATTGCTAGTGCGGGTACAGATGAGCGACGGCCCGGCCACACCGACGCTCCACGACTACAAAGACGACTGCCTACGGCATCGGTTGCCGCCGGGAGACGGCGACTTCGACGTTGACGGCTTCGTGAACGCCGTTCTAGACCTGGGTTACACCGGTCCCTGGGACCTTGAGGTGTGCAACGACGACGTCTGGGGCCAAACACCTGACGCCCACGCTGCAGGCGCTGCCGCCGGCATGCGCCGAGTTCTCGAACGGGTCCGACATTCCCGAATGATGGAAGGTAAAGCCATATGAGTAGCACTACCCACAACTTCTCCAACCGAGTCGTCCTCATCACCGGCGCGACCGGCGGGATGGGGCAGGCGATCTCACGGTCAATGGCCGACGCGAGTGCACAGCTTGTGCTCACCGACCTCGATGCCGACGCCGGAGCCGCACTCGTCGACGACCTCGGCGGCGGCGACTCGATCATGTTTTGCTGCACCGACGTCTCCGACGCGTCCTCCGTCAAGCATCTAGTCGCCCAGACGACCGAGCGGTTCGGACGCCTCGATTGCGCAGTCAACGCAGCGGCGATCGAGTTCGAGACCGTCCCGTTAGCTGACTGTGCCGACGAGGACTTCGACCGAATGATGCAGGTCAACACCACCGGGCTATTCACCTGCATGAAACATGAGCTCCGCGCCATCCTCAAACACGGGGACGGTGGAGCGATCGTGAACATCGCCTCTAGCAGCTCATTTCGCCCACAACACCAGCAGCCGGCGTACACCGCTAGCAAACACGCCGTGCTCGGACTGACCCGAAGTGCTGCGCTTGACTATGCCAGCGACGGCATTCGGGTCAACGCTATCTGTCCCGGGGCGATCGACACCCCCATGCTGCACAATGCGATGAAGCGTCGCGGGCGGTCGGCCGACAAAGTCGCTGAGCGGCTGAGTCCGCTGGGTCGGTTCGGACGACCCGACGAAATCGCAGCTGCAGCATTATGGCTTTGTTCCGATGCATCGTCATTTACCACCGGGCATGCGCTGGCTGTCGACGGTGGCATGCTCGGCAGCTAAGGAGTACTCGTGACCTCCACTCCCGACCACGAACAGAACGCTTATCGGCAGGGCGCACCCACACCAACACCGCGGCCCCTCGAGCGGTGGTTTCCCCGCGACCCGACCACCGTCGGCGACGACCCGGACTACCGGTTTACCCTGGCCAACGAGCGCACGTTCCTCGCTTGGGTACGAACAGCACTGGCTCTTTCCGCCGGCGGGCTACTGGCATTGACAGTGCTCGACGATGTCCGCGGCGAGGAATTCCTCGGTATCGCTCTTCTTGCGATCAGCTTTCTGACCGCAGCGACTGCGTACCGACGATGGGCGCTTAACGAACGCGCAATGCGACTGAATACTCCCCTACCGTCGTCTCGTCTTCCCCTGCTCATGGCAATCGGTGTTGCGGTCGTGTCCCTCGTGGCTGCCTTGATCGCCGCGTTGAACTGAACCATGCGACCCGACACTGTTTTTGATCCGATGTTGCAGCATGAACGCACCGCGCTCGCTTGGGAGCGCACTGCGATCGCCAGCATGGTGTCCGGCACGCTGCTCGCTCGGCGGGCCGCCGATCTCCATGTCTCGCTTGCTGCGCTGGGCCTGCTCCAGGTCGTACTCGGCGCCGCGTTGTTGATCTGGACGGGACTGCGCTACGAGCAGTTACACGCGCCCCTTCGCCGCGGCGAGAGCCCGGCGCATCCGGATGCGGTGCGCATCATCGGCTTGACGACGGTCGGCTTCTGCGGTGCCGCCACGGTTATCGCAATCGCAAGCGCCATGACCTGAACAGATGCACCGTCGCCCCGACCGGCCGTTTCGGATGTGTTACTCGTCAAACGGCTCAGACTCGCTCACAGCAATTAACGCCGCGTTGACGACGCTGCCAGCGTCGATTCCGGTGATCCGATGAAGATCGGCGATCGTTCCCGACTCACCGAACCGGTCGACCCCGAGGGCGTATTGGCGCGTGCCGAGTGCTGATCCGATCCAGGCGAGACTGTGACTCGCCGCATCATGGACGCTCACCACCGGCCGCCGCCGCTCGGCCGCCGGCACAAGGCGGTGCAGCCGACTTGGGACCCGCACGACGCGTGCCGTCGCCGTCGATCGCGCGAAGCCGTCGCGCCAACTCCGATACACCCGGTCCGGGCTCGTGAGGTGGATCACGGTCGCCTGAACACCCTCGGCATCAAGCTCTTCCGCAGCGGCTAACGCATTCGGTGCCGTCACGCCGGTCGTGACGATCGTGACCCCGGGCCGACCGTCGTCGGGCGCGTCTCGAAGTCGATAGCCACCGGCAAGGACATGCTGGCGCAGTCGCTCTTCCCCCTCTACTGCGAGCACCGCCGCGAACGGGGCCTGATCGATGGGGCGTGTCGACAACCGCAAATAGATGCTCGTCCCATTCGCACGGCCAACCTGGTCGAACGCGTCGCAGAGCAGCCAGTCGACCTCGGTCGAGTAGGCAGGCTCGACGGAGGTGAGATTCGGCAGCTCGGCGCCGACCGATGCTGTAATCGTCGACTGGTGCGCTCCACCTTCTGGCGCAAGTGTCACGCCAGCGGGCGTGCCGGCGACGACAAACCTGGCATCGTTGTAGAGGCCGTAGATCAGCGCATCAAGGCCGCGAAGCACGAACGGGTCGTAGACCGTCCCGACTGGCAGTAGGTGCTGGCCGTGGTGATCATGGCTCAGGCCTAACTGACCAAGCAGCATGAACAGGTTCATCTCACTGATCCCGAGCTCTATGTGCTGACCAGTGGGGCCCGGCGCCCACCTAAGCAGCCGGTCAGCGCCGCCGTGATCGTTGCGCTCAATGTCGGAGTAGACGCCACGCTTATTGATGAACCCGCCAAGGTTCGTTGAGATCGACACGTCGGGCGCGGTGGTCACGATCCGTTCGCCGACATCCTCGACGTCGGCCAGGCTGGCAAGTACGCGCCCGAATGCTTCCTGAGTCGAGACCCAACCGTTCGTCACCATGGAGCGAGCCGCATGCGGCACCGGTAGCACAGGGCGCGGCGTAGGGGGCGCGTTGTTGATGTCACCGCCGACCGCGCCACACAGTTGGCCGGCCGCCGAAAGCGGATCGAATCTATCCCACTCGGTGTTCGCGTCGAGGCCGAGCGAGACACGGAACTCGTCGATCTGCTCAGGGCTCAGTAGCGCAGCGTGATTCATTGGGTCACCTGCCATCGCGAGACCGTGTCCCTTAATCGTGTAGGCGAACACCACAGAGGGGCGGTCCACCTCGACGTCGCACGAGCGGAACGTGTCGATGAGTAGGCCGAGGTCGTGACCGCCCAAATCGGTGACGAGTCGTTTCAATGCGTCATCGTCGAGCCCATCGGCGATGTCGCTGACAGCTGGATCAGCACCGATGAGGAATTTGCGGCGGACCTCAGCACCAGCGAGGCCAAATAACTCCTGATATGCCTCGTTCGGCATCGTGTCAATGTGCGCCTTGAGGGCTGCGCCTCCAGGCTGCACAAATGCCTCGGTAAGACGCCGACCGTATTTCGCCTCCGCAACGTGCCACCCAGCGTCGGCAAAAAAACGTTTAAGTCGAATCGCCGCGATGTCCGGGATGACCCGATCAAGTGACTGCCGGTTCAAGTCGATCACCATCGTGAAATTGCCGAGGCCCTGGGTAGCAGGATCGGCGATTGCCTCCCACACGTTCCCCTCATCGAGCTCAGCGTCACCGACCAGTGCAATGAACCGAGCGGGGTCCTGCTTGCCGAAGTGGGAGTCGGTGTACCGACGGGTCAGTGCGGAAAAGAGGGGCGCCACCGCACCGAGCCCAACCGACCCAGTCGAAAAGTCGGAGACGTCGGGGTCTTTGGTCCGCGAGGGGTATGCCTGCAGGCCGCCATATTGTCGCAGCGTGGTGAGATACGACTGATCGAGTTCGCCCGTGAGGTACTTAATGGCGTGATAGACGGGCGAAGCATGTGGCTTTACCGCCACCTTGTCGTGGCCACCGATGTGCGCAAACCACAGCGCGGTCATTACCGACACCATTGAGGCGGACGACGCCTGGTGCCCCCCGACCTTCACATCGGTGTCGCGGCGACGATTGGCGTAGTCGATAATCCGAGTCGCAAGCCACAGCACCCGCCGTTCGATCTCGCGGAGCGTGCCGATATTGACATGTGCAACGTCGAACCGCCCTGGACTAGGCAGCGGACCGGGGTCGACCTGGGTGAGTGAGTCAGGCGGGACATCGAACGACATGGGTCCAGCGTGGCACACGTTTCAATGCTGCGCGCACCTCCTGGTGACGGGGTGGGTACGGCTGACAGCCTGCGAATATCCGGGCATACACTCCTTGAGTCCTGCCTCCATCGCCAGCCGAAAGTTGACCCGTTGCTCGCTGCCCTGCTCGCTGTGCTCGTCGGCATCGCCGTCCTCGCTGTCGCCGCCGATCAGTTCGTCATCGGAGCAGCTCGCGTCGCTCTGATTAAGAACGTGCCATCCCTCGTGGTCGGCGTGGTGGTCATCGGTTTCGGCACGAGTGCCCCCGAGATCCTCGTCTCAGCATTGGCCGTGCTCGACGACCAACCCGATGTCGCGGCCGGCAACATCATCGGCTCGAACATTGCCAACCTCTCGCTGTTACTCGGCGTCGGGGCACTGATCGTCCCTCTCGCCATCGATTCGCGAACTGTGCGTAGCGAAGCCCTCATGGTGGTCGGCGCCGTCACACTGTTCGGCATCTTCGTGCAAAACGGAGGCGTCAACCGCGTCGAGGGCATCATCTTGCTCGTTGCGATGGTCGCTGCGCTGTACGTGATCACCCGATCGCAGAGCGGCGACCCGATTGGATCCGAGGCGGCAGAGTTCGCTGATGCGACCCACCATCGATTCGTTCCCGAAGTCGGACGCACCGTCGTCGGCTTCGTGTTCACCATTGCGTCGGGTCGATTCCTGCTGTGGGGAGCTCTCGACCTCGCTGACAGAACGGGGCTCTCGACCGGATTCATCGGGGCCACACTCGTCTCGATCGGAACGTCATTGCCCGAGTTGGTCACGGTCATCCAGTCGGCACGCCGCTCGGAGACTGACTTAATGGTCGGCAACCTGCTTGGATCAAACCTTTTCAATGCGCTTGCTGCGGGCGGCATCGTTGGCCTCATCGGCACATCCATCAAGATTGCGGACACATCACTCACCACGACCGCAGCCACCGCTGCGGTCGTGGTTGCTGCCGCAGCGACATTGTCTATGCGCACGGGCCTTCGCGTCACACGTATCGAGGGCGGCCTACTCGCCCTCGCCTACGTGGCTATCGTGACGCTGCTCATCTGAATTACTCCGTCTGAGTACCTCCATGTCATTTTGCTTTGTCAGTTCGTGAGCAGGCGGATCGTGAGGGCTAGGCGAGTCGCTGGCGGTTCAAGTTGACAATGGAGGCGTCAAGTCCGTCGGTGGCCGTTTCTCGCTGCACGACCGTGATCTCAAGGCGATCGATGTGATCCCACCAATGACGCAGAGCACACCGGAGAAGGAGTGGCTCCCGTTCCACCGGACAGCGATCCTCCGCAAGCACCTGTTGATGTGCATCCCAGCGTCAAGCGGGACCCCTAGTGGCCTCGTTACTGCGTGCACGTCTTGGCCGGGGTATGCAGTGGATAATCACTTCAACCCTGCTCCGCAACGGTGCCTCCGACATGGTGACCGCCGAGGGACAACTCCGTGATTGGTTGACGGAACATGACTAAGAGTTGATCAGCAAGATTCACAAGCATCTGCCTCCGTGTTCAGCTGATTCCACTGCGACAACGCTGACCAGAACCGGCGACGCCTTCGAAAGTGAGCGAGTTCAGTTCGTCGAGAACGTGTAGAGGTCCATGGGCTCAGCGTCAAGCGCAATCAGCTCGTCGGTGCGCTCGAGATCGTGGTTGTCGCCCGCAGCAGCCGCCGTACTTGCATCGATCAGGACCTCATTCGAGTCCGACATCGCCGCCAGCACCGACGCCTGACGGACCGGGAGTCCCCACGCCCCGAACGTCAAGCTGCCGTTGTCCAACACTCCAGTAGCCACGGGACCTGTTGCCAGCCCGAATCGCAACGCAATGTCGAGGTCCTCCCGATCACGAAGGTCCTCAAAGCGACGGAGATGGTCAGCAACAAAATCGAGGGCTTCGACCGCACCGCCGTCGGGGAAGCCGACCCCCACGAGATAGAGATAACCGTCCGCAGACGCGCGAACCCGTTCGATGTTGCGGTCAGCAGTCGCCGCCTTCGCCAGAGTCGCCACCTGGTCGAGCAGATCGGCGCGCCGGTCCTCGTCTTCTTCGAGTTCATTGGTCGATGTGTCGACCGTGACGGCAACAACGGTGGCCAGATCGGCGAGATCGCCCGAGTCTGAGACAGAGCCCGACTCATCAATCAATCGTGGCGGGAGAACGGCGAGCAGCAACTCTCGTCGATCCTCGTACTCTGACGCGAGGGCAGCTTCTCGGTCGCCCAGTTCTTCGGCCATGTTCTCGAGACGACGGGCCAGATCTCCGAACTCGTCTTGACCGAGATCGGGGATGTCGAGGTCACGTTCCCCATCGGCGATCGACGTGGCCGCAGCGAGCACCACCGGAATTGGTCGTGTGAGCCGGCGAGCCAACCAGAGGCCGACAAGCGCTGCAACCGGCAGAATAATCAGCAAGATGAAACCGAGCCGCTTGGCATAGTCGTACAGCGGCGCACGAGCGTCTTCCAACGGGATATCCACCACCACAACCCAGTCCACGCCTGGTACCTCAATCGGTTGCGCATAGGAAAAGTTGCGCGTACCCAAATAGTTCGTGGACGTCCCGCGAAACTCGTCGCCTTCAAGCGCCGTCGAGACCGGTTCGGTCGCAATATTTTGGATACCGATGGGCGAGTCCAGCCTGTCAATGAGCAGCGCCGTGGGCTCGTCCTTGACTTTGCGAAGATACTCATCTCTGTCTTCGATCCACAGCCGGCTCTCGCTCCGGAGGAGACCGTCACCACCAACGACGTAACTCTCGCCGCTTTGCAAACCGAACTTCTCCCACTCCTGGCCGGACGTGGTGATCGAATTCAGCGCAGCGACAGGAATTTCGGTCGCCAATGCGCCAATCGTCTCAGTTTCGTTCTTAATCGAAACCGCCGAAAAGAAAACCGGCCGACCCCCATCTGGCAGGTACAAATCAATGTCGGCCAAGACAGCGCTCCCGGAACGAACCCGCGGCAAGCGGTCACGAAGAACATCCGCAAGATTCGAGTCGTCGTAGGGTCCGTCGAGAATGTTCGTACCAAAGTCAATGCGCTTGTCGACGCTGTACACGATGTCGCCACCGAGCGTTATGAGCTCGGCGTCCCCAGCGCCGAATGACTCGGTCAGCATGGTGTTGAGTGACTCGTGAAAACGGGCGTGGGTCCGGCTGTAATCTGACCCATCGCCGGCGTCAACGACGGTGCTTGGCTCGACTCCGCGTTGCCACGGCTCCGCTATGTAGTGGTACTGAAGGTAACGCCCAGCGTTGCTCGTGGGAAGAAACTCTTCAACGGTCGCCTCCTCGAGGCCGAGGCTGTTATACGGCTCAACGTAATTCACTTCATAGAAATTCTCGAGCACTGCCTGCTGCTCGGCCGAGAGTACTTCGTCTTCCAACGCTGCGAAGTCGTTAGCGAACTTTCCAAGGGCGTCGACGATTCCAAGGTCTCCCGACACCGACGATGTCCGAGCAAGGACTCGTTCGACGCCGTTCTCGATGGTCCGGGCGCGTGCGGTCCCAATTCCAACAAGCTGATCCTCGGTGCCATCGTCAAGCAGTCCCTGCGCTGCATAAAAATTGAGACCACCGACCAGCAACACGGACGCGAGCGCAGTCGCAACGAGCACTCCAGCGAGCTGGCGCCTGAGTTGGCGAGGGCGCCGCCACCACGGAAGCGAGGCCGCCCGCTCACGAATCTCATCGATGTCGTCGGACATAGACAGGCGTTGCCTTTCGCCCGTCGACACGTCAAACACTTCGTCGGCCTCATTCATCGTTGCCCGCCTGTTCGTAATGGCGGCGTTCCAACATTCGTTCTACGCGTCGACGTCTAAGTGTCACCGTGCGATTGAATGCCGCAGCGACCTCGGCGTTCCGGCTGCCAATTTCGGCCGCTACGGCCGCCTCGACAACGAGAACAACGCAGTCGCTGAGTGCCAGGCTGCTGAGATGCCTTCCTTCACCGGGGGCGTCGCCTAGCAATCCGACGGTGTCACCCACGCTGAGCTCGGCGACACCCGTTTCGGTGCCGTCATCTTCTACGAGATTAAGGACCGCCCGACCCTCGGCGATCAATAACAGGTCTTGACTGGAGCTTCTGGTGTCCACCATCACCTCGCCGACAGAGAACCGTTCCATTCGGCTCGAATGCGCAAGCCGGTCCAGGTCAACGTCTCCGAGCGACACGAGGAGCTGCGACTTGGCAAGAACGGCTCTGAGCTCAGCAGGGGTGGGCAGGCGTGCTTCGCCGGCCGCGACGCCGTCGTAGAGAAAAAGATCTTGGGCCGGATTCGGCAAAGGCACGCCATGACGATGGGACTGGTACCAAACAAGTGACCCAAAGTCAGTTCTCACCACAGGCTCAATTGCGAAGTCCGCAATCCACATGTGCACTTGGTATCCCATCAACGGATCGTCAATCTGAAGGACAGCAACATATGGTGCAGGTTCTTCCAGAACGCCCGGCGTGTTGCGCGCAGCATCAAGCAACATTGCCTTTGCAAGTGTTGGGGGGTTGACAAAAGCAAGTTGGAGGTCGACGCGCACTTTGTGAGCGCCAGCTGCCTGGGCATAGTTCTGGATACTCGCATTCGCAAGTTGACTATTGGGAACGATGATCGTGTCGCCATCACGATTTTGAATCCGGGTGGTTCGCCAGTTGATATCGAGCACCTTGCCCTCGATTTCATCGGCGTTAATCCAGTCGCCGGTTTGAAATGGGGGATCGCTGAGCAACAACATGCCCGACGCAAGACCGCTCAATGTGTCTTGGAGAGCAAATGAGATGATGAGCGACGTCACGCCCAATGCCGCAAGCGCTGAGGACAGGTCCACACCCCACACAGACCCGACAAGAGCCCAT
Source organism: uncultured Ilumatobacter sp. (assembly GCA_905480335.1). Lineage (GTDB taxonomy): Bacteria > Actinomycetota > Acidimicrobiia > Acidimicrobiales > Ilumatobacteraceae > Ilumatobacter_A. The sequence goes on from CAJQPY010000003.1 coordinate 90,623, forward strand.
CCTGCGATGAGGACTACAGCTATTCGTGGGGCCGCAAGTAGGAGCTGTGGGACAGGTCGCTCTTCTTCCCGACGACGCTCCCCGATACCACCGACGACCAACTTCAAGACCACGAGCACGACGGCCGTCGTCGAAACTAGAAGAAACGACGCTGCAACCGTCGGGATGAGTGAATCGTTATCGAGGCCGACGACCGGCACCGCAATCGCCCACACCGCAAACGCCGGCAGCATCCAATTCCGGAGAATGTCGACTGCACGACGGAGAGGTGATTCACGTTGCCGTAGCCGCTCGTCAAGCTCTGCAGCGGCGATGATGACAAGAGGCACCACAACGATGACCACTGTCGCCCACCATGGACTCGGGCCTGCAACGGTGTTCATGTCGGCGGCACTCCTTCCGGCGACGAGGTGATGCGATAGGCGTCGCCGTCGATCGACTCGGTCGAGACCGAGTCAGGCAGCAGCGCTCGGCTCTCGGCGCTCATCAGAATTTCGCCTCCGCGTGCTTGCCTCGCCAGCCGATGCGCCTGCGACACGGTGACGCCCCAGACGTCGTAGACCAGGCTGGCGCCACCTGCCATTCCTGTAGTAACCGCGCCACTATGCACACCGATTGCAAATTCGAGTGGGACGTCGGTGACCAATCCGGCGATGAAGCTCATCGATTCGACTGCGAAGTCGATCGATCGGGGCGCGTGGTCGATGTAGGGCCGATCATGGCCGCACGCCGCAAAGTAGGCATCACCAACTACCTTGATTCGGTCGAGGCCATGCTCGAGGGCGATGTTGTCGAGTTCCCCGAGGATTTCGTCGACAAGTTCCCGATCGGCCGATCCGGATGCAGCGCGCACCATGTCAGCGAGTCCGAGTACTACCACGACGGCGACAGTCGCTGCGGGGGCCTGGTCGAGCGCACGAAGATCTCCAGACGTGAACCGCTGCGCGACACTAGGTGGAAGCATCGAGCGAAGGAGCCCGAGCCGGTCGTTCCGTGCGGCCGCGATCGCCGATTGCTGCGACACCAGCGTGTTCTTCATGAATTCAAGGCGGGACGAGAGTTGCTGGATCTCAACCGGTGTCTGCGGTGGCACCTGGATCACGTCCTCGCTGCGGCCATGACGGCTAATCCGATCACTGACATAGCGGATCGGCCGCACGATGCCATTCGCCCAGGCGACGGCGGCGAACGCGAGTAACACCACGAAAATTGCTGCGCCCACGATCAGCAGTTCTTGAAAATCATCGAGTCCACGGCCAGCGACCCTGGAGTTGACCTCGGCGACGACAAACCAATCCACCAAATCGCTTACGACCGGGACCGTGATACTGAGCACCGGTGTACCAGTGACATTCGAAGTAGACCTAACACTCTCATCGCCTTCGAACCCTGCGTCAGCAGTCCCGTCGGGCACGGATTGCGTGAGCACCGTGGTGCCAATCGCCTCAATGAGTGCTCGGTCGCTGTCGTCGATCAGCCCCTCGGCCATTGCGTCATCGAGATACTTTTTGGGCTCCTCGAGAAAAGCTCGGGGATCCGTCCGCGTGGTCCCACCGGTACCAAAGAGGTATACGTCGCCTGTCTCAGGCAGGCCCGCCTCTTCCCACGATTCGTCGGCGGTGACGAGATCGGTGAGCCGGGAGGCGCTGTAGGTCACTAGGAGCACGCCAGCCAGCTCGAATTCCTCGAAAATCGGGCTTGCGACTGCCCCAACAGGCACGCCCGGCACGGCGTCGTAGAATCTGAGATCGCTAACGAAGGCACCATCTTCGGGCGCTACAACTACATTCTTGAAGGTATTGGCCACGACCGAGCCGCTGTATGGCCCGGTTCGCATATTCGTCCCGAGGTCGGGCCCCTTACTGACGCTGTAGACCACGTCGCCGTCGGGTTCAATCAGGTAGAGGTCCAGCAAATCAAGTCGGGTGACGACTTCACGGTAAACCGGATGAACCCGCCGATGGATATTGGTCCAGTCGCTGCCGTCACCTGCGTCGTCGAGCGTGACAGGTCTCGCTGCCGCTCCAAGGTCGATCGCGTATTCGTATTGGAGATATCGAGCGACTGGGGAAGATGAGGTAATGTCGCGAAGTTGCACATCGCGTCCCGCAGCACGAAGCGGTTCGAGGTAGTTAAGGCGGTAGGCCGTCGTGAGGGCTTCGGTTTCCTCCTCGTAGGCGTTCTTGTCGATCGACAATTCGAGTTCGTCGAATGCCGTGTCGAACAGATCAACCGAGACTGAGGCCTGCGGGCTTGCTGCGAGCCCGTCGGTGGTGCTCTGTAATCCGCTTAATTCGCTTTGAACGTCTGCAGATGCGGACTCAGCAGTTGCTTGGAGGTGCTCTTCGTTGAGATCGTCGGCAAGGTCTTCGCCGGTAGTCACCCCAACGAGGGTTGCTACGACGAGCGACACGAGGCTGATCGCTACGACCGAGGCAGCCAGGCGTGTTGCCGTCGACGTTCTTGCGCTGAAGCGCGATCCCCCTTCAACTGCCGGTGCCACGAGTCCAGATGATACCCGGTGCGCAGCACAGGACCCAGAACGTGACCCGTGGCTGCTGCACCGAGGTCTGTACTGCTGCAGGCACCTCAGTCGGTGCAAGCCAATGCTGATGTGCGCTCGTCATGGAAGCGATCGAAGAGCGTCACTAGCAGCGTGAGCAGCACGACAAAGAACAACAGCGCAGCTTCGTTGGCTGGGGTGTCGGCGCGACGCAACACCATGATGTAGCCAACTCCGACGAGAAGGTTGACGACGGCCATCGCACCGAATTCGCGCGCAGTGGTCGACCATGAGACTCCTCGTCGCATCAACCAGTGACTGATCGTCGAACTCGTCACGACCAGAAACGTCACTGCGACGGCGATCTGGAGCGGTGACGCACCGCTGTCGGGGACGAGCTGAGCGAAAATCACCGAAATAAGCGCCGTCAACGAGACCTTTTCGAACAACAAGGGGACGTGCAGGGCAAACCGCTCATCGGATCGAGCCGACGCGGTCCGATCGGCGCGCCGATCGACGTCGAACGTGAGCGACCAATCAGTTGGCGGCAGGCAAGTACGCAGTCGCTTGATACCCAAGACAGCCACACCGATGACGACCGCTATGAGCGCCACGAACCACCAGTTCTGGCTGAGCGCCTCAGTCCACGCGGTCTCAGGCGTCGTGCCCAGCACGTCGATTTTCATGAAGTCCGTGAAGTCGAGCTGAGCGATGTGCAGCCACCACTCCTGCGGCAACTTTATGAAGATCCAAATCAAGGCAGCCAAGAGATACACCTGACCCTTGCGAAGCCGGGTCGGATCCCACACACAACGGACCGCTTCATACGCGATGAAGAAGTACTCGAAAGTGTTCGGGAAAATGATCAGCAAAGCCCGCGTCTCAGTCAACTCAAAGAGAACCACGCCGACAAGCCGGTAGTACCAGAGAAACCTCGCTGCCCCGAACGCGACCGGATCGAACCAGTTACGAATCGTCGACAGGTAGGCGATCGCAAGGTAGAAGATGTCAAGGGCTTTGTCGTACCCCTGGTATCCGTCAAGGTTGAGATCGGTGTATCGCTGGAAGATCGTTTGATCGGCCGCATCTAGAACAAGGCAGGCGAGGATCGCCGGCAACGGAAACCGCGGGATCAGCAGCGGAATTCCGAATCGAAAACCGACTACAGCGAGAAAGATCACTTGGTCGGCGGTCATCGTCTAGGAGATCAGACAAGCCGACCGGGCTCAGGCGGCGTCGCCGTCACTTCTCCCAGGGCTTCTTGTCAGCGACTCGGGCATCGGCACGCTGCTTCTTGGCGACCGCCTGCCACACTGCGGTCACGATCAATGCGCCGATCAGCGACCCGATCACACCGCTCGGCTTGACTGCCAAGCCATCTCCTGCGAGCAGGCTGAACAATAGGCCGCCGACGAACGACCCGAGAGTGCCGGCAACGAGCGCCATTGTCCAATCAATCTGGGACGTACCCCGCCCCATGATGAGCTGGGCAACCCACCCGATACCCATTCCAAGGACGATCAACGCAAGAATCAACATGGGCGCCGAGACTACCGGCTGCACGGCTTGAGCGCTTGACTCCCGTGGTGCGCCGGCGCCACTGCCAACACTCGCCCGTTCCTGCCAGCGACGATGGAGGGTGCGAGTCGACTCGGCACCCGTGAGATCGATCGGCGCGATCATGCAGATCCAGACGATGCCAATCGGCGCAGCCGCACACCGCCACACTTAATCACCTGCTCGCAGGCGACCCGTCCGACTGGCTCAATCTCTGCGAGGAGTCAAGGATTCTCCCTGCGACGGGCCATTGACTTTGCCGGATGCCTTTTCCGTGACCGGAAAATCAGGCCAACCTCAAGCTCCATCGTCGGGCAGCGAGCACCACCGACGCGCCGAATCACCGCTTCACCATCGCCTCGAGTAACTCCCAAGGTGGCCCTGTCGCTCCCCGTTCGGCGTGGTTGACCGAGAGCTGCACCTGCGTGGCACCAGCTCCAACGTGCTCCTCGGCGCGTCGTCGGATCGCATCGACATCTCCCCATGCAACGTAGGCGTCGACGAGGCGGTCGCTCGCTCGTCCGTCCCAATCTGACTCGTCGAATCCGAAGGCCGCCCACTGCCGGTGGTAGGCTGGGAGCGAAAGATAGATGTGTAAAGCCCTGCGGCCGGCAGCCCGCGCCGCATCTACATCGGTGGTAAGCACGCACGGGAGCACCACACTCAACTCCTTGTCGGGCCCGAGGGTGGCACGCGACGTCGCCGTGTGTTCGGGCGGCTGCATGTACGTGTTGACACCGTCGGCGAGCTCGGCAGCAACTTGCGTCATCTTTGGGCCGTGCGCCGCGACGTAAATCGGTGTCGGCGGCGGATCAGCTGGCGTGTGCAGCAACCCGCCTGACATTGCGGTTCGCAGCTCGGTCAGATAGGTGCGCATCTTTTCGATCGGCGGCTCCCAGTCATGACCGCGCAGCTCTGCGGCCGGCGGATGCGATACGCCGAGACCGTGGATGAATCGGCCTCCCGACAACTCCGAAAGCGTCCGCGCCGCCTGTGCAGACGCTGTCGCGTCGCGGCCGTAAACGTGGGCAATGCCGGTGGCGACGTTCAACGTGGTGGTGTTCGACAGCAGAAGTCCGGCGGTCACATAAATCTCGCGGCCGAACATGTCGGGGATCCACACCGAGTTGTACCCGAGCGCTTCGAGCCGCTGGACATACTCGACTAGGTCGGTGAGCGACATGGTGTCGGCGGCAACGATCACACCGGTCATGACCGCAGGTTCCGATCAAACAGGTCGAGCATCGCAGCCCAGTGACGATTGTCGGCACGTCGGTTATATGCGGGGCGGTCGTCGAAGGCGAAACCGTGGTGGGTCCCCCAGTAACGCTCGACCCGCCCCGCAACGTCGGTATCCTGCATCACGGCCTCGAACCGATCGACCATCTCGAGTGGGACGTAGTCGTCGTATTCGGCAGCACTGATGTAGAGCTCGCCGGCGACGCTGTCTAGTCGAGTGTGAGGCGAATCGTCGGCGTCGACATGGAGACGGACACCGTAGAACGAAGCTGCGGCACGCATGACATCGGCATGTTCTGCTGCTGCCCACAGCGCGAACGGCCCGCTCATGCAGTAGCCGACGCAACCGACGGTGGTCTCATCGGCAGCGCCATCGAGATGAGCTTGGGCGAGCAGCGCACCGACGTCGCGCGCCACGGCTCTATTTCCGATGTTGCTCATCAACTCGACCATATGCTCGAACGACTCCTTGCTGAGGAAATCAAGTTCGAACGCCGAGGTGGTCCGGTAGTACAGGTTGGGCAACATCACGTAGTAACCGTTTCCTGCGAGGCGTCGCGCCATGTCGTGCAGCAGCGGGCGCTTGCCAGGAGCATCCATGAGGAAGATCACCACCGGCACCAAAGTCGCACCATCGGGGTGTACGACGAACGTGCCCATGTCTCCTTCGCCAGTTTGAATGACAATTTCTGCTTCGACCACGATGGGAAACTACGACGCAGGGTCCGGCACGAGCGATGCGGGAAGTCGGGGGCGTTACCTCAAAGAACCGGCTCGATGGAGAAGACGGGGATCACGCGTGGCGCTGCCGATGACACGTACTCGGCGAGCTGCGGCGTCGTCGCTGCGCGTTCGTCGATCATCAGCTGCGCGTCTGCGAGCGATATTGGGACAACGTCGGCGACGAACTCATCGTCCGCTGACTCGACTGTGATCCGCGGATTTGCTCGCAGGTTTGCGACCCAGGCCGGGTCCTTCGACGCCCCTGCTGCGGTGGCAAACACGAACATGTCGTCACCATCGATAATTGGGATGAGCGGGGTGAGTCGCACCTCGCCGGTCACTGCGCCAATGGTGTGCAGGATGACCACGGGCAATCCACCGAACCGCTCGATTTGTCCGCCGTTCGCTCGGAACTCCCCGACAATTTCGCGGTTGAACGAAACCCAATCTCGACTGCTCATTAGACCCACGATGCCGTATTAGCAACGTTTGGCGACAATCGGTCTCCGCGAAGACCCCGTCGATCTCGACCCAGAGGCCCAACCGAAGCACTCGATCAGCCGAGAACGCTGAAGCCTCAGCGTCCGCCGGAGCATATTCGTTCGGTCATGTCAGACGGACAGCCACATAGCATCGCACGATCGGCGTCAAGCGCAACGCTTCGACTCCGCTCGTTGTAATCGATGATCGACGCCTTGACGATCCAATTAGTCCGGGCGAATTTACCGCAATCTCAGATGCGAGCCCATCGATCGCTTTGTCGAGGTCATCGTCGGGCACGACATGATCGACGAGTCCGATGTCGGCCGCCATCGTCGCGTCGATCCGACGGCTCGTGTACATCAGTTCCTTCGCGGTCGAGCGTCCGACTCGCTCCGGCAGCCGAACCGACACGCCCCAGATCGGAACGAGACCCAACTGACCGTGGGTGTCGCCGAGTCGAGCACTCACGCCACCAACGAGGATGTCGCTGGCGAGTGCGAGACCACCCGTGTAGCAGTGGCCACGAATACGCGCGGTGGTCGGGATCGAAAGCACCTCGAGCATGTTCACGGTCTCGGGTTCGAAGCGCCGGCTCGGTGCGGACTCATGGTCGGCGATTGCCGTTCGATCATGACCAATACAGAACGATCGGCCCTCGCCCGCCGAGCACAACGCATCGGACCGTTATCAGCGAGTGCATCGAGATGGGCCCGTAGCTCCACGAACACCAACGGGGTAGGCGCGTTGATCTTGTCGGGTTGGTTGAGGGTAAGCATGGCGATGCCGTTGCGGTTATCGCGCAGCACGCGTGGTGCGGGCAAGCGGTGCCTCCTCGGCAAGAGCGGCGGGATGGTGCTTCTCACACCTGGCGGGCGAGGTTCCGTCTCTGCTGTCGGACTTCGTTTCGACGAACCGCGAATGGGAAGGTTGGGAGGTACGCGGGCCGACCACGACAATGACCGAAATCAACGACAACGACATCTCCCGAAAAGTTCTCAAGTGGTTCGACCACGCCTGGGACCCCGAGCTGTCGCTCATCGAGTGGCGCAACCGATTGGTTGACTCGGGCTGGGCGGTCCCATCGTGGTCGTCCAACTGGTTCGGGCTCGACTTCCCGGCGTGGGTCGATCGAGTTGCGCATGCGACCATCCGCGAGGCCGGGGGGGTCACCGTCCCGCTCGGCGCCGGTTTCGGGCTCGCTGCGCCGACGATGTACGACCACGCCTCAGACGAGCTGAAGCAGAAGTACCTGCGTCGCACCCTCACCGGGGAGCTTGCGTGGTGTCAACTGTTTTCCGAGCCCGGCGCAGGCTCAGATCTCGCCGGACTGACAACCACCGCCGTGCGCGATGGCGACGAATGGATCGTCAACGGTCAAAAGGTCTGGAATACCAGCGCTGACCATGCGGACATGGGCATTCTCGTCGCCCGCACCAACTGGGGAGCGATCAAGCACGCCGGATTGTCCTTCTTCCTCATCGACATGCGCCAGGAGGCCGTCGGAGCTCGACCCATCGAGCAGATGAATTACCGAAGTTCGTTCAACGAGGTATTCATGACCGACGCCCGAATACCGTTGGAGAACATCGTCGGGGCCGAGGGTGAGGGGTGGAAAGTCGCCCGCGGGACTCTTGCTCACGAGCGTTCGTTCGCGACGCAACGCACTGTTCGTTTCGCACATGACGCACACGGCCGAGTTATCGACGAAGCAAAACTCGAGGCCGCCGAGTATCTAAAAACTTACGAGTGGTATCCGCAGCGAATGGGCCGAGTCGATCTCGTCGCCGAGCGCGCAGCGGCGTTGGAGGTCACCGACGATCGTTTGCTGCGCCAGGAAATGGCGGACATGTTCAGTCTCCAACTGGCGTCCGAGTGGACTGCTGGCCGGGCGAAGGCGGGCCGCGAGCTGGGTCGCCCGCCGGGCTCGGAGGGATCGATCGGCAAACTTGCGCTGTCCGAGGTGGCCCGTCGCGCTCACCGCGTCCACACACGCATCGCCGGGGCGCGAGGGCTTCTGAAGGAGTCCGACGATCCGGTCGACAGCGTCGTCGCCGAGGTGCTCGTGTCGACGCCGGCCCAGTCGATTGCGGGCGGTACCGACGAGATTCAGCACAACATCATCGGCGAAAACGTGCTCGGCCTCCCGCGGGAGCCCGCCGTCGACCGGGGCGAACCATTCCGCAACGTCGGTAGGGACGCTGGAAGGATAGACCCGCCATGAATAGGGTTGTCTTCAAGAATGATGCAATCGTCGCCGTGGTCGGGGCGGACCACGTCGCAACGATCGAGCTGAGCAATCCGCCCAACAACTTCTTCTCGTTGGAGCAAATCAGTGGTGTTGCCATTGCGCTCGAACTGCTCGATCAAGACGACGGGTGCCGCGCCGCCGTGCTGTGTGCGACAGGCAAGCACTTCTGCGCTGGGGCCGACTTCTCCAAACGCGACCGTGCGTACACGACCGACGACTTGTACTCGGCGGCTGTCCGGATCTTCCGCACGAACACTCCGGTCGTCGCAGCGGTGCAAGGTGCTGCGATCGGAGGCGGGCTCGGGCTCGCACTGTCTGCCGACTTCCGCATCGCTGCGCCCGAGGCTCGCTTCAGCGCCAACTTCGCGCGACTGGGGTTCCATCACGGATTCGGACTAAGCGTCACGCTCCCCCGCATCGTCGGTCAGCAGACGGCTGCCGAGCTGCTCTACACGGGGCGTCGAGTGAAGGGTGACGAGGCCGTCGAGCTCGGGCTTGCCGACCGTCGCGCCACGCTCGACTCGTTGCGCGCGACGGCCCACGCCTTCGCTTGCGAGATCGCCGCCTCGGCCCCACTCGCCGTCCGGTCCATTCGGTCGACACTCCGCGGTGACCTGGCCGACCGAGTCGAGGCGGCGACTGTGCACGAGGCGAGCGAGCAGGCGCGGCTCCAGCGGACCACCGACTTTGCCGAAGGCAACGCTGCGATGGCTGAACGGCGCAGCCCGAACTTCACCGGTGACTGACTGCCGACCTCAGCCCTCCCGAATCGACTTCCACAGCGCCCACCAAACCGGAATTTCGGGCGGATCCGACCCTCAAATCCAGGACCTTAGAAGGATCGTGACGGCCAGCATCACGGCTTACGCGAATTTCGAGAAGTGACGGGTGCTGGCATCAGAATCTGCCCGAGTTCAAGGCAGTGAATAAGTAATGTGGACAGCGGAGACGCGAGCAAGCGATGGGTCACGTGCGCAGGTCGCCCTGCCATCCGTCGAGGTGGACGACCTGGTCGTAGCCGACACGCTCAAGCGGACCGAATTTTCGGTCGGGCCATCCGAGCGGAATCATGCACCCAATGTGCACGTCCGTGGGGATGTCGAGCGTTTCGCGAATGACGGGCTCCGCGACGCCCTGGAACGTGGTGAACACGGTGCCGAGCCCTAGTGCGCGAGCGGCGACGATCAAGTTCTGCGCAGCCGGGTAGATCGATGACCACACGAACGACTCGCGAGGAGCACCGTATGGATACACCGCCTTGCCGCACACAAAGATCAACGCAGGACACGTCGTGAGCGTCTCAATCAGGTGCGCAGTCCCGTCAAGCATCAGCCTGTGAGTTCGGTCCGGTCGGTCCATCGCAGCGACTCGGTCCCCCATTACGGCCTGGACGGCGTCACCGATCTCCCGCTTCTTGTCCGGGTCGGTGACGACAATGAAGTCACGTCCTTGCGAGTTCCCGGGGCTCGGCGCCCAGGTTGCTGCGGTGATGACCCGTTCGATCAGTTGCTCATCGACCGGGTCAGGCTTCAGATAGCGCATCGCACGACACGTGCTCATTGCCTCAAAGACGTCCATGACGCCCGGATCATCCATGGCGCTCAAGCTGTGGATCCTCCGTCGACGACGAGGACGTGACCAGAGATGAACTCAGCAAGGCCCGACGCAAGGAACAAAGCGGCGCAGGCGATGTGGTCAGGCAGGCCGCGCAATCCCACGGGGTTTGCTGCGATGCGGGCATCAATGTCGATGCCACCTGCGCGCAGCGGCTCCATTTGGTCCTGTACCCCTGGGGTATCGATGACTCCGGGTGCGATTGCGTTGACACGGATGCCGGATCGCCCGAGTTCGTTGGCCGAGGCGCTGGTGAGCGCAATCACAGCTGCTTTTGACGCTGCGTAGGCCGAGATGTTTGCGCCACCGCCGAGTGCTGCGATCGACGCGAGGTTGATGATCGATCCACCGTTCGGCATCCGTACGGCAGCCTCCCTGGTGGCGCTGAACTGAGCCCGGACATTGATGTCAAGCATGCGGTGGACAAACTCGTCGGTCACCTGGGTAAGTGGACCGGTCGTCGGGAAGATGCCGGCGTTGTTGACGACGATGTCGAGTCCGGCATTATTGGCCGCCTGGTCCGCGGCGTTGCGGAGCTGGTCCGCTGCTGCGACGTCGCACACGACAAGCTCTGCCCCGATCCGCTCGACCTCTGGCGCCGCTGCTGGATCCAGGTCGGCAATCGTGACGATTGCACCGGCTTCGACCAGTCGGGCGGAGATCGCGGCCCCGATGCCTTTGCCTCCGCCAGTAACCAGGGCTCGTTTCCCGCGTAGGTCGATGAGGTCCCCGAGCGGGGCGTGCGTTTGCGAAGTGGCCATCTTTAAGAAACTATGCACGCGTCGACATCGTCCGACTACCGGAGTTCAGGCCTGCGGCGGGCGGAAAAACACTGCGAGGAGCAGGGTCGCCGATGCGGCTCCCCCGCCGGCAGCTATTGCAAGGCCGGCGTAGCCGTCGAGATCGCCAGCGATGCCCATCGCGTCATCCACCGAGATCTGCCCTGGTCCGAGCATCGCTACCGAGGTTGCGACTACTGCGAGAACCATCACGTATTCCCAACCCTGCTTGATGATGAAGAACCCGGTGGTGCGATGCGAGGTGTACCAGGCAACCGTCATCAGACCGACGAAGCCCAATGCCGCAAATGAGGTAAGGAGGCCGAGTGCCAAACACACACCTGCGAGGATCTCCCCGTTGGCCGCAAGTCGAGCATGCACGCGCCCGGGACGCATCCCGATCGAGTCGAACCACCCAGCCGTTCCGGCGAGACTCTGTGCCTTATTCCAGCCGTGCGCCACCAACGTCAACCCCAGTGCCACTCGTACCATCAACAAGGCCACATCGGTCGCATCGGTCACGGGACCAACCTTTCGATACTGCGACCACACACCACAGTTTGCGACGTCCATACCCGAGGGCTCACTAGGCTGGATGCTAGTCGGCTTGCTGCACACGGTTTCGACCGGTCCACCCTGCAGCTTGTGAATCGGGGATCCTGCATCAGCCCTGGTCCGCTCCAGCAACAGAATCAAATTGGTGGGCGCCCGCTGCTTCACCGACCAGAGATAAACCAGGGGTTTCGTCGGTGTCGCTCATGGGGCAACTCGACTCGCCTCAAAGTCCCTAACGCTGGATCGCCTCCGGTTACTGCCCAGAATGCGTTCGTGCTGGCGATCCATAACCAGTGATCAGAACTCAAAGACCTGTCAGAGCAGACGCTTGGCAACTTCTTCGAGCATGACCTCGGTTGCGCCACCGCCGATTGGAAGGATTCGTGCATCTCGGGTCATTCGTTCGATCGTCGATTCACGCATGTAGCCCAATCCGCCGTGAAATTGCAAGCAGTCGTACATCACGTCGTTGACGACTTCGCACCCCAACGCCTTTACGCCGGACATCTCGCGAACATTATCTTCGCCTTGGTCGCCGAGCCATGCGGCGTGGTACATCCCGGCCCGTACCGCGTCCACTCTGGCTTGGTTCATGGCCATGCGCTGGCGTATTGCCCCGAGATCGGAGAGTTGACCGCCAAAGGCCGGTCGATTCCCGACGTAGTCACTGGTGAGGTCAATCGCAGCCTGCGCAGCTCCGACCCCCATCCCGACCAGCACCATCCTCTCGTTCTGGAAGTTCTTCATGGTTTCGTAGAAGCCGCGGTGCACGGTGCCAAGGACCGCCGAATCAGGAACCCAGACATCGTTGAGGACCAACTCGGCGGTATCGGAGCAACGCCAGCCGTGCTTGTCAAGCTTGTTCGCTACAGAGAATCCCTCGGTATCGGCTGGCACGATGAACATGGTGATGCCGTACTTATTGGCAGGGTCGGTCTTGGCGGCGATGATGGTCATGTCGCCGTACACAGCGTTGGTAATGAACGTTTTGGTGCCGCTGATCCGCCATCCGTCACCATCCTTCACCGCTACGGTGCGAATCCCGGCCACGTCCGATCCGGCGTCGGGCTCGCTGACACCGATCGAGAGGATCGTCTCGCCAGCCACCACGCCCGGCATCCATTGCTTGAGTTGCTCCGGAGATCCGGAATTGACCAGGTGGGGGCCGGCCATATCCGTATGCACCAGCACGGTCACGTCAAACCCGGCAAAAGTGGATTGCCCCAGCGCCTCACTGAAAGTTGCGGAGGCGAGCATCCCCATGCCGAGCCCGCCGTGTTCCTCCGGCACGCGCAGCGCGAGCATTCCCAACTCGCCCATCTGGCGCAGGGTTTCGCGTGGCACCTTGCCCGCCGCTTCCCATGAGTCTCCGTGCGGCACAACCTCCTTCGCGACAAACTCAACGGTCTGGTCATAGATCGCCTGCAATTCATCGGTCATGTAGATGTTGCGGTTTGGTTTCACGCTCGATTGAGACATCGATCTCAACCCTACAAAGAGCTTCGTCGTCGACTCCTCGACCAGGCTGGTCGCGACCCTAGGCAACCCATCGCGTACGGTTGTCTCCTGAAGGATCTGCCCGAGGGCTAACTGAACCGTCCGACGCGAGCGGCGAGACCATCTCATGACCAACCTGTATTCGACGCTTACCAATCGGTTTGCATCTCGCCTCGACGCGCCTTTTCTGCGAGTACCTGGCCAGTCGCCGTTGACCTATCGCGATATCGATCACCGTGCTGCGTGCATGGCGGGGGCGCTGAGCCGACTCGGCGTTGCGACAGGTGATCGCGTCGTAGTCCAGATCGACAAGTCGACCGACAACGTCGCGCTGTATCTCGCTTGCCTCCGGATGGGCGCCGTTTTCCTCCCGCTGAACACGGCATACACGTCGAGCGAAGTCGCCTACTTCGTTGATGATGCCTCGCCCACTGTCGTGGTCGCACGGCCTGGAACGCTCAACGATCTCCCAACGGTCGTCGTCGCATTGGGCACCGAGGGTGACGGCTCGTTCGGCGCAGCGACTGATGCCGCCGCGCCATTTGTTGGCATTGCGGAGCGCGACCCCGACGACCTCGCTGCGATGCTTTACACATCAGGTACGACGGGGCGCTCCAAAGGCGCCATGCTCACGCATGCGAACCTCGAGTCGAACGCGTTGGCTCTCCACGACTTTTGGGCGTTCAGGGCTGACGATGTCCTGCTACACACACTGCCGATCTTCCACGTGCACGGGCTGTTCGTTGCGCTGCACTGCGCAATGCTGTCCGGTAACGAGGTCATTTTTCTCCCGAAGTTCGAGGTCGCCCAGGTCATTGAACAACTTCCGAACGTCACGGTGATGATGGGTGTTCCCACTCAGTACACGCGTCTCCTCGCCCAGCCCCGACCCCAAACCCAAGTTCGAATTCAGGTGGATCCTGGCGCGAACCGTCATGATTCGCAGGGTTTTGAGGACTTGCATCAGGATCCACCGGCATTTGATGCCGGTACGTGCTCGTCAATTCGACTGTTCACCTCCGGGTCGGCGCCGATGACTGAGGCCGTCCATACCGAGTTCACTTCGCGTACCGGCCACCAGATCCTCGAGCGCTACGGAATGACCGAAGCCGGCATGATCACGTCAAACCCATACACCGGGGACCGCGTGCCCGGCACCGTCGGGTTCGCTCTCCCCGGTGTCGAGTTGCGGGTCTGCGACGGCGACGGCCTCTCGGTTCCGACGGGCGCGACCGGTGTGGTCGAGATCCGCTCCCCCGGGCTTTTCGCTGGCTACTGGCAAATGCCGGAGAGAACAACTGCGGAGCACCGCTGTGACGGCTGGTTCATTACGGGTGATGTCGGATCCGTTGACGCCCAGGGTCGACTCACGCTCGAAGGCCGCTCGAGCGACATGATCATCAGCGGTGGTTACAACATCTATCCCAAGGAAGTCGAAATGGTTCTTGATGATCTTCCGGGTGTTCTGGAGACCGGCGTTATCGGTGTCCCGCATCCCGACTTAGGTGAGGCCGTTGTTGCGGTGGTCGTGCGTGACGGCACCACCGACATTACTAACGACGAGCTTGCGGCATCGCTCGACGGAGTGCTCGCCCGCTTCAAGCACCCCAAGCGCTACATCTCGGCCGAGGCACTTCCCCGCAACGCAATGTCAAAGGTGCAAAAGGCGGCCCTGCGCACCGACTACTCGGACCTCTTCACCACCTGAGAGCGAGCAGTCGGCTTCCGAACGCTCAGCAAGGTCAGGAAGCCCGGCTTGCCCACCGAAATCCCTTCGATCTAAGGATGACCATGACGACCGTTGAGTATCCTGTGATCTGTTCGTAATTTTCGCCAAGGGGCCCGGGGGCGCCATCTCGTCAGGCGACGCGCCGCAGTTGGCGCGAGACCACGTTGAGCACCTTCTTGCGTGCAACGCGCTTGTCCACAAGCTTCTTGCGTGCCCGACGGTCGCCAGTGACGCGTTCGCGCAGCAGCCGACGATCACTCTTGCTCCGCAGCTTGCAGTACACATCGGGCGCGCTGTTGTCCAGATCTGTGACGACGACAGGGCCGTTGCACAATCCGACGCACTTCAACTCGATGACATCACAGTCGACCGCCAGCATCTTGCGGACTTTCGCGAACTCACACCGTTGTCGGCAGTCCTTACCGACGCAAAGCGCCACCGACGGTCGCTCGCTCAGGTCGCCCTCCGCAGCAACCGGGAGGCATCGTTGATCAGCCAATGGTGTAATCCCGCAGCAGCTTGTTCATTTCAATGACATGCAGCTCTTCGGCGCCGATTTGGCCGCGGGCGTACTCTTCGAGGTAGACCGAGTTGTTCTCAGCGAGCCCAAGGAGCTTGCGGTAAAGGTCGAGCGCACGTCGCTCGTGAGCCACTGACTCGTTGAGGATTGCTTCGACCGAATGGTCGTGCGTCTCCTCGATTGCACCGATCCCTTGGGTCGGGTGACCTCCGAGCCCGGTCAAAATCTCACCGGCTTGTCGGGCGTGCACCAGTGACTCATCGGCCTGTTCTTGCATGAACGCGACCAGCGGTAAACGGTTCGGTCCAGTGATCACGAGGGAGTAGTGCGTGTAGCGGATGACCCCAGCGAGCTCAGCCAACATGATGTCGTTAAGGACTGGGTTGACTTCGCTGGTATCGATAAACGATTCCACAGATCTTGCTCTCTTTCGCTGCTTTTCAGGTTCTTGTGGCGGCAGGTATTGCTCAGGTGCTGACCAGGATGCGTTCCCCCGTGAATGCAGCGACGCCAAGCGCGTTATTGCCGACTTGCACAGTGAGCGTTCCATCAGGGGCGGCTGAGGCGAGACAGACGGTCTCGCCGGGCCGAATCGAGGCCGCTTCAAGAAACTCGAGCAGACCCGGTTGAAATTCGAGCTCCTCAGTGATTCGACGGATGACCACCGGGGCACCGACTTCGGCTTCGCTGAGCGCAATCAGGTCGCGTTGCTTGAAGTCTGAGCCGGGAATGGGGTTGCCGTGTGGGCAGGTCGTGGGATGACCGAGCAGTTCGCTCATTGCCAGTTCGACGGCTTCGCTCATGACGTGCTCCCAGCGGCCGGCTTCGTGATGCGCTTCAGCCCATGAAAGTTTGAGTACGTCGGTAAGGAAGCGCTCGGCGAGCCGGTGTCGGCGAACCACGGTTTCGGCGAGCCGCTGGCCGGCCGCGGTGAGGCGTAGAGCGCCGTCGTGGGTCACGAGACCCTCTGCGGACATCTTCTTGATCATCTCCGAAACTGCAGGTCGGCTGACGTCGAGGCGTTCGGCAATGCGCGCCTGGATCACATCGAGGTCGTCTTCACCAAGCTCGAAGATGCACTCGCAGTACTCCTCGAACGCAGGATGAAACTCTCCAGAACGATCCATGCAGGAAGTGTACCGGTTGGCCTACAGTAATTGTAAAGGTAACTTAACCAATGGGGCCGGTGGTGAGGTCAGACGTCGACAGCCTGCCCGGCAAGCCACTGTCGCTACACCTCGTCGGTGTGATCACGTCGCCGATACAGCGAGACCGACAAGGTCTTCTTTGCGGCGTTGCACTCGGCGAACAGGCGCTTGCGAATCGCTTGAACCTCTTCTGCCTCGCCGTGGACGGATACATTGATGGATTCCGCAGACGTGAAATCAATTTCACAGTCGGCGCTCTCGCCGACGAATGCGACCGCTGGCGACTTGCGTCACTCGCCATCAACCAGCATCGACGCGACGTCGGGATTGGCTAACGTCTGCCGGTTGCATAACCGAGGAATACGCAGAGGCCACTACCAGCCGCACCATCGGCCACGTCGTGAGCTGCGGCAAGAGTTGCTGTTTCGCGCAGAGTCAGCGGCTGGCGCTGACATATGTCTACTGCCCTGAGCTCCGAGGCGACAAGCCCATTTGAAGCGTCATTGCTTGCGGCCTCACCAGCTGAGGTTGCCGGGGTCTCTGGCGCTGCCGTCTCGACTGACGTAGTTCGTCCATCGTCGGAACCGCATACGGCGAGGACCACGGGTGGTGCTACCGCAACAGATGTGAAGCGCTTCACGCTGCACCTTCCTTGCGATTGTTCGAGTGAGTGATCGCTATCGCGGAGCGGCGCAGTTCTTCGACAAAGAATGCGGCCGCTACCTGCGCCGCTATCTCATCGAGTGCGTAGTGGTACCGAGCATCATTTACGCTGATGGCGAGGACAGTCACACCGAGACCCGAGTCGGGCTTAAGGGACGCGCGCATTGCGCTTTCGGGGACGGCCTCGAGACCAATATCTTCCATCACGTCGGCCGCGCGTTGAGGGTCGAGCAGGGTGACCACCCAGCGCCGTGCGACATCGTCGCGGAGCGACGAGAACACGCCACCGCCGAGGTCGATCAGGGTCCCGCCGAAGGTGATGTCAACGACTCGTTTGGAATAATCAGGCTGGGTCGGGCATGCACTTGCTGCAGCGACGCGCCGCAGCGCGCACGGATCAATGTCGGCTGCTGGATGGTGACTGACGACGATTTGCTCACCGCGATCAGTCGACAAATGCAGCTCAGCGCCGCGTACGGTGTGGGCGAGCGCAACCGCAAGGCGAAGGCGTTCCAGTGATGTCATTGTTGGCTCCTGGCAATTGGTGTACGGGTTGATGAGAGACGCGGAGTCCGGTTTGGCCTGATCGAGAGCAAATCTGAAGGGTTCAGCTGCTCTGTGCGGCTGTGGCGCGTCGAACAAGAGCGACCGACGCAGCGCGCACCGAGTCGGGGGCCTTGAGTGGCTCAGCGAATGCAACACGAGCCGTTGCGAGGTGGCTGCCATCGGACCGGTAAGCGTCGAAGGTCATGCCGTAGCGATCGATTGAGGACACCGGAGCACGGACCGCGTCACGAACACCTGCGAGCTGTTGGACGATAGAGACACAGGCCTCGGCGTGATCGGCATCGAGGTGCTCAATCATTGGTCCTGCGTGCGGCAGCACCGGGTCTGCCACAGCGTTGGCGTAGCTGCGACCAGTAGCCCAGCCCATCACACCGAACCCACCGACGTAGCGGAGAGTTGCAACGCCGAGCCGCCACCACGAAAAGTCGGGGAATTCGACGTAGTGCCGGGCAAACGGATGAAGATCGAGGTGTGCTTCGATCTCGTCTTCGGTGGGATCGACGGGCATGAACGATCCAATCGCTGTAACTCGGGCTAGCGAGAGTGGATCGATGCCTGGGGCGCTCGGCGCCTCAATGAGCACGCTCGCTCTGGGGTCGCCCTGCAGGTTGCGCGTGTGCTCAGCGAAAGATGACACGCAGACAAGTGGTGCCCCAGCAGTGAATGCAGAGTACGGAGCGATTGACGTGTAGGGATGCCCCGAATCAGTCAGCGTCGACAACGTCGCGATTCCGCCTGGTTCGATCAGGGTGCGCGACAGTTCCGCGTACGACGGGAACGTCGCAAGATCTCCAACGATGGGCGGCCCTGCAGACCTGTGGGGATCGACGGCGTTACCCGCCGCAGAGCTAGGTGTCGTCATCACATGTCTCCTTGCGGGTCGGCAGTAGTCAGTCGGGGAACCCGCCAGCACGCGGGCCTCTGCAGGGCAGCACCTGCACACTGCTGCCCTGCAGGTTCAGGACACCAACAGAAGACGACGGTCACCACTAATAATCCGCCAGCAGTGCAGAGAGGGCCGGTGCGCTCCATTCGTTGTATGTTAGGTATACCTAACATGCAACGCAAACTACGCCTAGTAACCCGGGGGAACCGATAGATTGAGGGACAGATGTTTGCGCTAGGTCGCAAGATTGCGTTCGTCGAAGACCCCGGCAAGTTCAGGTACGAACCCCTCGGTACCGGACCCACTGTCTCATGCTGGACGGCACGTGCCACCTCATCGAGACCCTGGAGACCCGCCCACACTGCACATCGCGTGCGGCAAACGGTCCATCCGTTCCATTCGCCTCGCAAGTTCTTCGTCTGGTCCTCGATGGGATCCGGCGGCCTGAATCCTAATCGTCTCAGTGCTAGCGCTCGAACTCGGAACGATCTCGCACGTTTCCCCTGTTCAACGGTGGTGCCCGGGGCGGGACTTGAACCCGCACTCTCCCTGGGGAGAAGGGGGGTTTAAGCCCCCCGCGTCTGCCAATTTCGCCACCCGGGCGGGCAAGAGAAGACTACGCCGGTCATGAGGCGACGCACAGCTCTTGAGAGGCCATAACCTGCCAGAGCTCATTGCGAACCCGGTCGGCATCAGGTGTGGCCAGACCGTTGGCGATGACGACCCCCTCGATCATGTCGGCGAGCACGGCTTCACGCTGGCGGCTCTTCACGCGAACGGAGACTACAGGGTCGGCACCTGAGGGACCGCCACGTCGACGAATGCTGCGATCAACTCCGACAAGTCGGGGCGGGCAGCGGAAGCTCGGTGCGACAAGCGAACTCGCCACTGCTGCTCGGGTCAGTACCCGGGCGGCATGTGCGAATTCGACGGTCGAAGAAATCTCCATGGCCTTATGTTGGCGCACGGGTACTTCAGAGTTCACGAGATTGATATCGCTCTCGCACCCGCAACCACCGCCTTGGTCGCCGAATTGGTCGCCATAACCGCATCGATCGCCGTCAGGGTCCAAGCGGAGAGCCTGACGGTGTCCCGCTCGCAGTCTGTGCATCGGTGCGCAGCGCGAACAGGTCGGCTGCGTGCGGCGCCAGCCTGATCCGCGGCGATGAGATTTTGTTTTACCCACGGCGGCGAGGGTGAGCTCCTTGAGCAGGGTCATCGAAGACGTACAGATCGTCGATCGGCGCTGTCGAAGCGAAGAAGACGCCGCAATGTAAAGCGAGGCCGATCGGAGCATTCGGCATCGGGTCCCGTGCTCCTCAGAATCGGTAGTTGCAAAAACGGACCAAACACCGGAATCGCCGCGTTGAGTTGCAGGTCGCCACCTTGCAGGTGAGGGTTACTCGGCGGGCGACGGGTCGGTGATTGGTGGCGGTTCGGGCATGGCGCCTGGCCCGAGGTAAACGATCACTTTGGCCACACCAACACCCGACACCGGTGGCATCTCCGACACAGGAAGGATCTCGATGTCGTCGAGTTCGTATCCTAGGTCGAGCGCCGCGATTTCGGCCTCACCGAGGAACGGCTCGACGTAGTAGATCGTCGTTTCCCGGGCCTGCGTCGCGCCAACTACACCGCGTACGTCAAAGTATCCGCGATCGCTGAGCGTGTTGATGACCGGTTGGAGTCGCTCGCCGGCGCTCGTTCCGTTCACGACAAGCACACCGACGAAGAAGCGTTCGGTCGGCACCAGGGTGGTGGGCGGCACCGTTGAGGTAGTGGTCGTGGTCGTCGGCGGAATCGTGGTGGTCGTAGTCGTCGTAGTCGTCGTCGGCGGCATCGTCGTCGTCGTGGTCGTCGTCGTGGTCGTCGCAGGAACGGTACTTTCCTCGGTCACCTCAAGAAAGATGAACGTTGCTATCAGTCCGACAACGATCGTCGCCAGAATAATGTTCAGTGCGGCAGTGCGAGACATGAATCAGCGACGTGCAAGCTTTGAGTCGATCAGGCGTAGATCGCCGTTTGCACCATTCATGACGGCGAGAGGCTAGCGGACACTGTGTCTCCGAGCCGCGCACCCTCCGCCTACAGTCCAGGGCTATGAACGATCCCCTTGAGGGCTGGAGTCCGGTACAGCAGCGCACGCTGAACGTACTGCGCCGGGGTGGCGATCCCGTAATATTCAACCCTGAATTCGTTGAGAATGTCAGAGCAGAAATGCGTGAAGCGCTCAACCATTTCGCGGCCCGACTAGACCCTGACGAGGAGATCTGGGTCTCGAAACATCGGATCGCCTCGGTGCTCGAATGCGAGGAGCATCATCTTCAGCCAGACGAGTTCGAGTGGACCACAGCAAACGCGAAGGGGACGATCGCTCACCGGGCGATCGAACTGCTGCTGTCATGGCCACCGCGGCTCGGCGACCCGACACCGATCGACCTAGTTGATCAGGCGCTTGCTCGCCTGGCCGACGAAAGCCGGAGTATCGGACAGTGGATCAATGGCCTCTCCCCGGCCGAGGACGCCGACGTGCGAGGCCAGACGGCTGTGCGAGTCACCCAGTTCGTCGAGAACTTTCCGCCGCTGAGCCCGAGGTGGGCGCCCGTCACGGAAGCGTCCGTGCGCTGGCCGAACATTGGCCCGATCACGTTGGCAGGCAAGGTCGATTTGCTGTTCGGGCGCCCTAACGGTCGCGAGAGCCGCAAGGTGATCATCGACCTCAAGACAGGTAGACCGAATGCTCGCCATCGACAGGACCTGGCCTTCTACGCTCTGCTTGAAACGCTCGTGCGCGAAGTTCCTCCCCGTAAAGTTGCGACGTTTTACCTGGACTCTGCTGAGGCGCACGCCGACGACGTTTCCGAGCGGATGCTCGAAACGGCCATGCGTCGTACGTTGGATGGCATCCATCGAATCATTGAACTGGAGTCGGAAAACCGACCGCCGACCCGACAGCCTGGCGTCAGTTGTAGGTGGTGTCCGCTTGGCGAGTCGTGCCACGACGGACTTGCCTACCTAAGCGGCAGATTGGCAACAAACTGACCCGTTCGTCGCATCTCGATAGCGTGGCGGCATGGTGATTGATCGCGACAGCAGGGTGTTCGTGGCGGGCCATGGTGGCCTCGTCGGATCTGCGATCGTTCGTCGGCTCAAACGAGACGGATTCACGAACCTCTTCACCGCAACGCGGGCAGAACTTGATCTGCGCAATCAGTTGGAGGTCACCCGCTGGTTCGAGGAAAACCGTCCCGACCACGTCTTCCTCGTTGCGGGAACGGTTGGCGGAATCATGGCCAACAGCACCCGACCCGCCGAATTCATCTACGACAACATGATGATCCACGGCACGGTCGTTCATGCTGCTCATCTCTGCGGGGTGAGCAAGTTGCTGTACCTAGGTTCGTCGTGCATCTACCCGCGCAATGCAGACCAGCCGATCAGCGAGAAGGCGCTGTTGACTGGCCCATTGGAGCCGACAAACGAGGCATACGCAATCGCCAAGATCGCAGGCATCAAACTGTGCCAATCGTATCGTGAGCAGTACGGGTCAGATTTCATTTCTGCGATGCCGACCAACTTGTACGGGCCGAACGACAACTTCGATCTGACGTCAAGCCATGTGCTGCCAGCTTTGATGCGAAAGTTTCACGATGCCCGCGCTTCCGACGACAAGGTGGTCGAGGTATGGGGCACGGGAGCGCCCCGGCGCGAATTTCTCCATGTCGACGATCTCGCCGATGCCTGCCTGTTCTTGATGGACAACTACAGCGATGTTGGCCACGTCAACATTGGCACCGGGGTCGATCTGCCGATCGGCAAGCTGGCAGCGAAGATCCGCGACATCGTGTGCCCAGATGCCACCGTGCAATTTGATGCGTCCAAGCCCAACGGAATGCCACGCAAGGTGCTCGATACGTCGAAACTCAACAGGTTGGGCTGGGAGCCGACGATCGACCTGGAAGACGGGATCACCACAACTTACGCGTGGTTCCGCGAACAAATAGCCGCCGACCTGACAGTACGCGGCGCCTGAGGACGAACGGGGACCGGATGGCCGCTCGGAGAGTGCCTGGCCAGGGGGCGCTTCGTCGCTGCTGGGCGGGTTGAAAGGGATGGATGCGTAACGGTCTTGTCTCATGCAGTGCGAACACCCGTGCGACAGCCGACCGTCCGTCCTCAGCTATCGATTCAACGAGGAGTGGAGCGCCACGGACGGACCCTTCGGGCGGCTAGTGGCCCGCAGAATGCGACTAATCGCCCTGTCCCGATCATGAAATTGGCTGACTCGCCGCTGGCGCATCGGTGGTGACCACCGCATCGGCAATGATCGATCTTGTCCGCTGATGCCATCCTGATTGTCACGATCGCTTTGCAATGCCGAAGGTATCGATTCTTCCGGCCGATCCATGAGTGGCCTGGACGGGAAAACAGGCGATGGTCTGTCGACAACCTACCACCGAGCCAAATCGCTGTGAACACGGCAGGTCATGCGGTCATAAGAGCGACGGGCAAGCCGAGGCCGACGGCAGCGCTGATCGTTGCGATGCGCCGACCCGGTTGCACGGCATCCTTCGGCAGGCTCACGCGATCCGCGCCAATGCGCGCGCACGCCATGTCTAGATCGTCGACGTTGAGAACCACGCCCCAAAAACGGGCTGGGCCCTCCGGAAGCTCGGGCAGCGACACAACCTCGACGATCAGCCCGCCCCGACCGAGCCGATGGAAACCCTGACGCATCTCACCCACCTCGCGCATCCGCTTCAACCCGCACCCGGTCGCCGACTCGATTGCGCCGGTCGTGCGTTCAAGGTCACATGTCATGACCACCACGTGATCAAGTCCGCTCGCACCGACGTCATGCTGACCGAACATTGGGCTTGCCGCGCCCACGACCCTGGTCTGTAATCCGTCGATATCAGCGCCGTCGAGCGCTGCGTCGACACCGCTAAGCGCCCAGCCAGCGATCCCTATGTCGTCCGCAGCGGTAGGTGGGGTTATGCGCAGCGACGTGCCCATCAACGGGACCAGACCGTCATCGGCTACCACCAGTCCCACCGATCGCCAGACCTCAGGGTCGCCGACGATGTCCAACCATTCCACTCGCGCCGACATCGTAAGATCCTCGCAGACCACCACCGAACCTTCCTGATCCGGACCCAGACGCTACGAGGCGCCCGTGCCGTGATCTCGGAAGATCAAGTCGCGAGCGCCTGAGCGACAGTTCGATTCGGTGACGCCGGGCGTCAGCGGCCCATGTTGGGGCGCTTGCCGTGGTTCGCCTTTGAGCGGCGGAGCCGGGCCTTACGCTTCTTGGTCTTCTTCGACATAAGGCCTCAAGCTTACGACCGTTTGGACGCGTCACCAACGGCGGCGGGCCAGAACGAGACCGCGATGGTGACGACCACCGTCTCGCACATCTACGCGATGCCGGCAGTGTTCGCCTCTAACTTGCGCTTGGCCGACCCGGTGGAGTCGTCCTCCTCGACAACACCACTGAGAAGGTCGGCGCCTTATCGCCGCCCGTCGAATGCGGCGGTCGTCCACATCGCTGCATCGCGTCGACGGCAGCAGAGAGCATGGAGATCCTCCGGACCGAGCCCGAGCGAACACACCACAGACCGAGTCGGACCAAGATGCTGATTCGTGCCGGCTTGCAGCATCGCCATCGATATTATTGGGGTAGCCCAGTCGTGCGCCCAGACGGGGAAGGTCCCGCGCAAATCGGAGTCGGCAAACATCACCTCGTTATCTCGACTCGCCGAGTCGGAAGACGTATCAGCCGGCCACTAACTTCGTGCGATGACCATCGAAATCCACGGAACCGTCGCCCCAGGGTTCGAAGCTGTTCGTGACGCCTTCGCTGCCAACTGGGAACAGAGCGGCGAAGTCGGCGCCTCGGTCAGCGCAACCGTGAACGGCGAGGTCGTGTTCGACTTGTGGGGCGGCACGGCTACTTACGACGACGGCGAACGCCCGTGGGAGAAAGACACGATCATCAACGTATGGTCAACCACTAAGACAATGTCGTTCCTGTGTTGTCTTCTGCTCGCCGATCGCGGCGAACTCAACCTGTACGCACCGGTCGCAACGTACTGGCCCGAGTTTGCTGCCGGCGGCAAGGGGCAGGTGGCGACGCGCCACATCCTGGGCCATACAGCTGGCCTGTCGGGCTGGGATGAGCCGCTCACGATCAACGATCTACTCGACCACGACAAGCTCGTCGGGCTCCACGCGAACCAGGCGCCCTGGTGGGAGCCGGGATCCGGTTCGGGCTACCACGCCATCAGCCAGGGCTACCTGCTCGGCGAGATCGTTAAGCGCATCTCGGGCCGCTCCCTCGGACAGTTCTTCGCCGACGAGATTGCGGGCCCACTCGGCGCCGACTTCCACATTGGTACCACCGCCGAACACGACTCACGTATTGCGCACGTCATCGCGCCGTCGTTGGGACTCGGGGAAGTTCCAAGCGCGTCGGACGTCGGTGAGTTGTCGATCGCCTGGCGCACGCTCAGCAACCCGATGGTGGACGCATCGTTCTCGTCCACACCGGCCTGGCGGCGCGCCGAGGTACCCGCCGCAGGCGGCCACGGAAACGCCCGCTCCGTCGCGGCGGTCCACACGCTCACAGCGAACGGTGGGTCAGCGAATGGGAAGCAGATCATCTCCGCCGAGGGCCTCGAACAGATCTTCGACGTCCAGGCCGAAGGGATGGACAAGGTGCTACTTGGCACCGAACTGAAGCTCGGAATGGGCTTCGGCCTGCCAGGCCCGATGCTGCCGCTGCCCAACCCGCGCACCTGCTACTGGGGCGGCTGGGGCGGCTCGTTGGCGATCATCGACATGGACCTGAACCTCAGCTACAGCTACGTAATGAATAAAATGGAATCGTCGCTCACTGGCGATCCGCGCGGCGCCGGCCCCCTCCTTGCCGCCTACGGGATCCTCATGTCCTGATCCGACAGCTTCCGCGACGCCCGCAGGGCCAGGTAACAGCTTCAGTCAGGCGGCGATACCGGTCCAGGCAAGGAGTTCTTCGACCGGCTTGGTGTTGAGAATTCGTTCGATCGGCACACCGCAATCAGCGGCACGAGCGCACCCGAGCGCCTGCCATTCGAGCTGACCCGTCGCATGTGCGTCAGTATCGATCGTGAACCAGCAGCCATACTCGACTGCCATCCGCAACAACTCCCGCGGCGGGTCGAGACGCTCGGGCCGACAGTTGATCTCGACCGCCGTGTCGAACTGCGCACAGGCGTCGAACACGCAGTCGGCATCGAAGTCGCTCGGTGGCCGCTTACCGATCATCCGCCCCGTGCAATGGCCGAGGATATCGACGTGAGGTGACGCGATGGCCCGCAGCATCCGCTCGGTCATCTGCTGGCGATCCATCCGCAACTTCGAGTGAACGCTTGCGACCACTACGTCGAGGCGGGCGAGCATCTCGTCAGACAGATCGAGCGCACCGTCTTCGAGGATGTCGACCTCCATCCCGGACAGAACCCGAAAGTCATGACCGGAGTCGGCGATCACCTCATTGACGACTTCGATCTGGCCGAGTTGCTCACTCAACCGCTCCTCATTCAACCCATGGGCGATCGTCAACCGGGCCGAGTGGTCGGTCTGCACCATGTACTCATGACCAATAGCGATAGCCGTGGCCGCCATCCGCTCGATCGGCGCTCCCCCGTCGCTCCAGGTCGAATGCATGTGGCAGTCGCCCCGCAACGCATCGCGATACGGGCGGGCCTGGTCGCTGACCTTGACCCGTGACGTGACCTCTAAATCAGTCAGGTACTCAACTGTGCGTCCAGCGAGCGCGTCGGCGATCACCTGCGCCGTCGCCGCACCGATTCCATCCAAGTGGATGAGCGTGTCATCATCGGCGCGCTGCGTGAGCTCGTCAGGATCGGTTGAACGCACGACATCGAGCGCCCGCACGAACGCCTTTGTTTTGAAACCCGACGCCTGCGCCCGGTCAAGGCAGTGAATCACGCGCAGCAAAGCGGCCTCGGGCGTCATACGACGATCGTACCCCCGCCTGTCCGGGGGCTTCTGGGCCGATACGTTCCGGGCAGGCACCGCGGCTTTGGATTGAGCTCGGACTCGCCGTCACGTTGACCGCGCAAGTCTTTCTGGATCGGGTTCAACCCAGCCCAATGGGAACGCCAGGAGCGCTAGCCTCGTGAGCCGCATGGAACGCTTCGGTCTGGTCGGTCTCCCCAACGCGGGCAAAAGCTCGTTGTACAACGCTCTAACCGGAGGTGGTGCGCTAGCTGCGCCGTATCCGTTCGCAACGAAGGACCCGAACATCGGTGTCGCCATGGTGCCCGACACCCGCCTTGACCAACTGTCTGAGATGTCGAAGTCGAAGAAGACCATTCACGCCCAGGTCGAAGTCGTCGACATCGGCGGACTCGTCGAGGGTGCCAGCACAGGCGAAGGTCTGGGCAACAAATTCCTCGCTAACATCCGCGAAGTTGACGCAATCGTGTTCGTTTTACGCGCGTTCGTCAACGACGACATCGTCGGCCCCTGCGATCCCCTCGAGCACCTCCGTGTGGTCGAGATTGAACTTGCGCTCGCCGACCTCGAAACGATCGAGAAACGCCTCCACCAGACAAAGCGCGCCTCAAAACTCGACAAGTCATTGGTCGACGAGACCGAGGCACTGCAGGCCGCTCATGACGCGCTGGCCGATGGGCTGCCGCTCTATCGTGCCGGGCTCAGTGACGACGTCCGCGAAACGCTCCAGCCGTACTTCTTGCTAACCAACCGTCGTGTGCTGGTCGTCGTCAACGTCGGCGAGGACGACATTGAGGCCATCCCAGAGCACGAGGCCCGCGTCGCTGCCGAGTTCAACAACGCCGGCGACAACGTCGAAATCATCGGCATGTGTGTCCAAATGGAAGCCGAAGCCGCTGCGATCGACGACCCCGAGGAACGTGCCGAGATCCTCGAAGGCTTCGGGCTCGGCGAGGGTGCCCTGTTTCGAATGGTGCGCAGCGCGTACCACCTGCTCGGACTACGGACGTACCTCACCACAGGTGACCAGGAATCACGCGCCTGGACATTTTACGAAGGCTCGACTGCGCCTGTGTGCGCCGGGCGGATCCACGGCGACTTCCAGCGCGGCTTCATTAAGGCCGAGGTCATCCAGTGGGACGAACTCCTCGAACTCGGCTCGTGGAACGCTGCCAAAGAAGTCGGCAAGATGCGCATGGAAGGCAAGGACTACATCGCGCAGGACGGCGACGTGATGGAGTTCCGCTTCAACGTTTGACGAGACCGCCCAACGCACCACCTGCGTGGCATGCTTAAGAGATGCCCTGGCTCGTCAGCGACGCTCACGTGCTCGCATCGGCAAAACGCGCGACAACGCGCAGCGAACGCCGACACGGACTGCTGGGTCGCGATTCGTTCGAGGGGGCCCTAGTCATCGAGCCATGCCGGTGGGTCCACACCATCCGAATGCGCTTTCCGATCGACGTCGCCTTCCTCGACGCCGACGGGTTGGTCGTGCGCACCGTGCAGATGCCGCGCCAGCGCATAGGGCTACCGGTGCCACGGGCGCAAATGGTGATCGAAGCCGAAGCCGGCGCGTTTGCACGCTGGGGGGTGCACGTCGGCGACGTCATCGAATTACGCGACGACGACCAATGAGCACTCTGTGGCTCGTTGCCACGCCGATCGGGAACCTCGGCGACTTAGCACCGCGGGCGGTCGATGTGCTCGCCGCTGTGGAGCTCGTCTGCTGCGAGGACACACGCCGCACCGGAAACCTCCTCCGTCATGCAGGTATCCGTGCGAATCGACTGACGGTCTGCAACGAACACACCGAATTCGACCTCACCACCCAGGTCCTCGACGTCTTGTCGAGCGGGGCCAACGTGGCCGTTGTGAGCGATGCCGGGAGCCCAGGAATCTCCGACCCTGGCGAGCGCCTCGTCGCCGCAGCGATCGAGGCCGGCCACACCGTCAGCGCAGTTCCTGGTCCGAGTGCGGCAACGATGGCCGTAACCATCAGCGGGCTGCCGAGCGGCCGCCACGTAATGGAGGGTTTCCTTCCGCGTAAGGGCCGAGAACGAACCGAACGAATCGCCGAGATCGCCGCCGAGACCCGGACGGTCGTGCTCTACGAAGCACCACACCGGATCGAACGCACCCTCAACGATCTGCTGAGTGCGTGTGGCACCGAGCGGACCGTGGCGGTCTCCCGCGAGCTCACCAAACTGCATGAGCAGACCATTCGCGGGACCCTCGGATCGATCGAGGTGGACAAGCCGCGGGGTGAGTACGTCATCGTGCTCGGCGGCGTTTCGACCGAGCCCACCCCGATTCCCGATGATGACGTACGAGCCGCGTTGCGGTCATCGATCGCCGACGGTGCCTCCACCCGAGATGCCGCCGCATCAGTTGCTGCAACAACCGGTCGGCGGCGCCGCGACGTGTACCAGATGGCACTAGGTCTGAATACGTCTCCGACGCCCGGACCTCTGACTGACCGGGCAAACTGAAGGCTATGACAGAGTACGTTGCCGTCACTGGGAGTGGCCCCAGCGCGGCCTTCTTCGACCTCGACCGCACTCTGATCTCGGGCTCTTCAGCATTCACACTCGCCATCCAAGCGCGCAAGGCTGGCCTGGTCCCGACCCACCAGTTCGCCCGCGACGCCGGCAGCGCAGTGGCCTTCAAACTGTTTGGGGCGAGTGACGACACCAGCGACCAGGTGCGCAAGCGAATTCTCGGCGCGGTCACCGGTCTACTCCAGGCCGACCTCCAGGCGCTCAACGCTGAAATCCTGCCCCGCCTCATCGAACGCGTGCGCCCCGAGGCGAAGCGGTTGCTCGAACGACACCGCCGTGCAGGCCGTGACACGTTCATCGTCTCCGCCGCGCCGCAGGAAATCGTCGAGCCGCTCGCCCAGGCGCTCGGTATGACCAGTGGTGTCGGAACTAGAAGTTGCGTCGACAACGGCGTCTACACGGGCGAGCTTGACGGGCCGTTCTGCTACGGCGAGGGCAAGGTCGAGGCAATGCAGGCGCTGGCATCGTGGAACAGCTACGACCTCGCCCAAAGCTACGCTTATAGCGACTCTGCAAGCGACCTGCCGATGCTTGAAGCAGTCGGTCACCCCGTCGCCGTCAACCCCGACTCGAAGCTCGAACGTCATGCCCGCCGCAACGGATGGCCGATTGTGATCTTCAGCCAGCGCACCAAGTCAGTGATCCGGCGCTCCCTCTCAGGAGTCGCCACAGCCGGTATCGGCGTCGGTGGTTTCGTAATCGGCACCCAAGTCGGCCGTCACCGTCGGTCGAACAGCATCTTTCGTCGATAAGGCCCCGCTCTCCGTTCGTCTACGATCGCGGGGTGAGGGCCAATTGACGGGACTGGCACACAAGCGTTCCGGTCGAGTCCCACACCTCTCCTTCTGCGTCGAGGAGTCCGTCGTGAATGAAGCGGGACCGAAACGCGCAACGCAGCGGACCCGGCATCGGAACTCCCCGGATGTGCACGGTAAGTTCCACCGTTGGCGCCCACGCAACGGGAAGACCGGCGTTAAACACCGGCGGTGGGAACGCGTCGGCCACGAGCAGCAACCCGATCACATCAACATGTTCGGCATCGGCAAGCGCGAACCAGCCGGTCATCTCGGCACGTCCCGACGGCTCGCCACGGCGAAAACCTTCGTCACCCGGGCGCATCCGCACGTCGATCTGTTCCATCAACGCCGGCTTGGGACCGTCGGTCGGCGACGGGGGCAATGCACAGTCATCCCAGTCAGGAAGGTCGATCGGCGCCTCCATCTGACGACTCGGGCCACCAGGCATCTGGTCACCGAACGTCCCAAGCAACTGGAGTGTTGGCTTCCCCGCGATCGACAACGTCGCTGTTGCCGTCGCCAGTCGCCGGCCCGACCGAACGATCGAGACATCAATCTGACACTCGCCGGTCGGCGCCGGCCGCAGGTAATGTGCCGTCACGGTGAGCGGCGGTCGCCCGACCATATCGGTCATCGCCCGTCCGGCGATCGCCATCAGGTAGCCGCCGTTGGCATTCCCACCAATATCCCAACCTTCATGCACAGTTGCAGCGAAGCGGCCGCCGCCGCTCGGCGTCACAGCGGTTGCGTTGGAGAAGCGACTCACGCAGCGCACCGTAGGCAATGCGGCATCGGCGGTCCGAACCACGACCATGTGACATCAGCTGCGTCCAGCGGTTGCCCTCGCAGACCCCACCGCGAACACCGACACGCAGCGGCATTGGAACATCGGGTCGGGCGGAGGAGTCCGGCAGTAACGTGCAGGCCGTGAGCCGGACGTACGTGACGACCCCGATCTACTACGTGAACGCGGAGCCCCACCTCGGGCATGCGTACACCACGATCATCGGTGATGCGATCACTCGTTGGAGCCGTCTGAACGGAAACCCCACCAAGTTCCTGACCGGCACCGATGAGCACGGCCTCAAGATCCAGCAGGCCGCCGAAGCCGCCGGTGTCACCCCACAGGCGTTTACTGACAAGATCGCACCGAAGTTCGCCGCAGCCTGGGACAAGCTGAACATCGCGAACGACGACTTCATCCGAACGACCGAACGGCGCCACAAGGACGCTGTCGCCGAGTTGCTCCAACGCTGCTACGAAGCGGGCGACATTGAACTCGACACATTCGCTGGCAAGTACTGCGTCGCCTGCGAGGAGTACTACTCCGACGACGAACTGGTCTCAGTAAGCGGCGTCGTCGGTGAAGGCGAGTTATGTCCGATCCACCAGCGCCCGGTCGAGTACTTCGAGGAAGAGAACTACTTCTTCCGGCTCAGCCGCTTCCAGGACCTACTCCTCGATTGGTACGCCAAACACCCGAACGCGATGACCCCCGAACATCGCGGCAACGAAGCGCTCGGCCTAATCCGTAGCGGACTACGCGACTTCTCGATCAGCCGCACCTCGCTCGAATGGGGCATCCCGCTCCCATGGGACCCGAAGCACGTCACCTATGTTTGGTTCGACGCGCTGACCAACTATCTAGCCGCCGTCGGCTTCGGGTCGAGCGGCGCCGATGCAGCGGAGTACACCGACTGGTGGCCGCCAACCCATCTAATCGGCAAGGACATCGTCCGACAGCACTGCGTGTACTGGCCGGCGATGCTGATGTCGGCCGGCGTCGAACTTCCGAAGCGCTGGGCCATCGGCGGCTGGTTGCTCGTTGGCGGCGAGAAGATATCGAAGACATCAGGCAACGTCGTAAACCCCCTCGACCTGATCGACGACGTCGGACTTGACGGCTTCCGATACTACGTCCTCGCCGAAACCCCGTACGGCAGCGACGGCGACTTCACGTACGAAGGCCTCGTCGGCCGTTACAACTCCGACCTTGCCAATAATCTGGGTAATCTCGCCGCCCGCATCGCCACCGTGGTTACCAAAAAGTGCGGCGGCGTCGGCACCGCCCCCGACCCGGACAGTCCGCTCGCTCCAGCTGCCGCAATAGCATTCACCAACTCCGCTGCGTGCTGGGACGAGATCCAACCGAGCCGGGCGCTTGAGGCAACCTGGGGCCTCATTCGCGCCACCAACTCCCACCTCGAACAGAACGAACCGTGGAAAGCCGAACCAGGGCCCGACGTCGACCGCGTGATGGGCGACGCCCTCGAAGCGCTACGGATCGTGGCCATTCTGTGCTCCCCGGCCATCCCCGAAACGGCCCAAGCGGTGTGGGAGCGGATCGGCATGACCGGTCGAGTCGAGGAACAACGTTTACCCGGAGCAGTCGCATGGGGCGTCTATCCCGCTGGCAACGAGGTCACCAAGGGCGGCCCGCTGTTCCCCCGCATCAAGCTCTGATGAACACGCCCCGCTACATTGATTCGCACTGCCACATCCACGACGAGCGGATCCCCGATGGGCCCGACGGTGCCGTCGCCGCCGCAGTCGAGATGGGTGTCGACATCCTCGTCACCGTCGGCTGCGACCGGGCGACGTCCCTTGCGGCGATCGACGTTGCGAACCGTCATAAGAATGTATTCGCCACCGTCGGTTTACATCCCCACGATGCCATCAACGGCACTGCGTCGATCGTCGACCTACTTGGTACGCCAGGGATCGTCGCCGTCGGAGAAGCGGGTCTCGACTACTACTACGAACACTCGCCACGCAAGCAACAGCGCCAGGTGTTCGCCGAGCACATCGCGCTCGCCCACGAACACGACCTGACGCTCGTTGTCCACACCCGTGATGCATGGGACGAGACATTCGAAATCCTCGACGCCGAAGGTGTTCCCGAGCGCACGATCTTCCACTGCTTCACGGGCGGGCCCGATGCCGCAACACGGGGCCTCGAGCGCGGTATCCACCTGTCGTTCTCCGGCATCGTGACGTTCAACTCGGCCAGAGACGTGCAGGAAGCCGCATTCCTCTGCCCGTCTAATAGGCTTCTGGTCGAAACCGACAGCCCGTACCTCGCTCCGGTCCCGCACCGCGGCAAGCAGAATCGGCCCGCCTGGGTACCTCACGTCGGCCAATTCCTCGCCGATCTCCGTGACGAGTCGGTTGAGGAGTTCGCTGCGGCAACCGTCGCCGCCACGCACGCCGCGTTCGGTCAACAACTCACCGACGGCGGCGACTGAGCAGTCGAGTTGCCGACACTCTCCGGACAGACCGAATCCAACGATCACACCTGACATGCTGGCCGCTCCATCGGGCCGACGGATCGTCGGCCAGCACGGCGGATACGCTCACTGGCGAGTAAAGCCATGGCCTTCGAAGACACCGATCGACGACGCTCTCTACTTTTGGGGGTCCTCACCCTCATCGCGCTCCCATCGATCTATCTCTACACTCAGTCGGACAGGTCGACCTACACCGACAGCGACGACATCGCCGCCGAAGTGGGATCCGCCATCGACGGTGAGCCGCCCATCACCGACAACGCAACCAACCGCCCCCCGATCACAGTCTCCGACGCCGACCCGATCTTTCTGGCCGGCCCCGTTGGCGACGTCAACCCCGGCGTCAACAAAATCGCCATTCCATCTCGACCGGCTACCGCTCCGCTCGTTCTTTCCGCGAGTTACCGCAGCACGGTTGCTGGCCTTCGTTCCTGTCTCGTAAACGGCCTCGTCGGCGGGTTGACGGTGTCGATCAAGAACCTCGACAACGGACGTTCGATCTCATGCGTCACTCGAGTCGCACCCACTCTTCAGGTCGCCGACGTCGTGCTCCACACCGACACGTTCTCCATCCTCGCCGATCCGACCGAAGCCCCAATCACCATCGAGCTGACCCGGTGAACGAAACAACGAGCGGATCAGCGAGTTGACGCACTCTCGCCCCGCCATTCGCGCCATGCTCAATGATCACGGCCTCGCACCGCGCCGCGACCTCGGCCAGAACTTCGTCACCGACCCGAACACAGTCCGCAGGATCGCCGAGCTCGCACGCATCGGGCCCGGCGATCACGTGGTCGAGATCGGTGCTGGGTTGGGATCGCTCACGCTTGCGCTGGCTGAAACTGGGGCCGCAATCACAGCGGTCGAAATCGACTGCGGCGTCGTCCCCGTCCTGTCGGCAGTCGTTAAGGAATCGAATGTGCACAACGTCGCCATCGTCCAGGCAGACGCGATGACTACCGACTGGACGACCCTGATCGACCCGACAGTCGCGGGCGGCTGGACGCTCGTCGCCAATCTCCCGTACAACGTCGGCACGCCACTGGTCTGCGATGTCCTCGACGACGTTCCCCACGTCACCCGAGTCCTAGTCATGGTGCAGCGTGAGGTCGCGGAGCGCTTTGCGGCCGCTCCCGGCTCGAGTGCCTACGGGGCGATCAGCGTCAAAGCCGCATACTGGGGGCGCGCCCGGATCGTCGGACACGTCCCCGCCGCAGTGTTTTTCCCAAAACCCAAGGTCGAGTCTGCGCTTGTCGAGATCATCCGACGAGATCCGCCCGACACCAACACGCCCGCACTGTTCGAACTCGTTAAGCAGGCCTTCAGCCAGCGCCGCAAGATGCTGCGCAAGTCTCTCTCAGGGATCGTGTCGCCCGAACAGTTCGAGGCCGCCGCAGTCGCACCGACGGCGCGACCCGAAGAACTCGACATCGACGCATGGGTTCGTTTGAGCAACCTCGTCACAGGTCGCTGATCGCCGTGACGACACCATCGGACGGCTCCGCCAGCGTGTCATTGCGCGCCTGCGCGAAGCTCACTCGCTCATTGCAGGTGACCGGCCGGCGCGACGACGGATACCACGTCATTGATGCCGAAATGGTCAGCATCGATCTCCACGACCGAATCACGATTACGCCCGGTCGAACCGGCATAAACGTGACCGGCCCCTTCTCCGACGGGGTACCCGCCGACGGCTCCAACCTGGTCGCGCGAGCACTTGAACTCGCCGGTCGCCTCGCCCATGTCTCGATCGACAAGCGGATCCCCCACGGCGGCGGCCTCGGTGGCGGCTCGACAGACGCTGCAGCCGTTCTGCACTGGGCGGGGTTCGGCACCCACCCCCACGCGCTGGTCTCTGCATCGCTGCTCGGCGCCGACATCTCATTCTGTCTCGTGGGTGGACGGGCTCGCGTGAGCGGCATCGGCGAGATCGTCGAACCGCTTCCCCATATCGACCGGGAAATCACGTTGGTAATTCCGCCGCTGTCCGTCGCGACACCCGCCGTGTACCGCGCCTGGGACGAAATGGGTGGACCGACCGGACGCGGGCCCAACGACCTTGAGGTGGCCGCACTGACCGTAGAGCCTCGAATGCGATGGTGGCGCGACACGATCGCCGAGCGGATCGGCGAGGCGCCCATACTCGCCGGGAGCGGCGCAACGTGGTTCACCGAGCGAGCGTTCACCGGCTCTGAGCGCGACAACGCCCTCGGCGACTTGATCGACGAGGGCGCTCGAGTGGTTGTCACCTCGACGGCGGCAGCGCCGCTCGTAAGGTGACGATTTTAATGCCTGCTATTTGCGACGCTGATGGCGCGTGCGGCGGAGCATCTTCTTGTGCTTCTTCTTGCGCATGCGCTTGCGACGCTTCTTAATCAGAGAACCCATAAGGCATGCAACACTATCGGGCGTGGCCAGTGGCGCAACGCGCCGCTACCGTTACCCCCTCCCTCCCGGGTCGTCTAACGGTAAGACAGCGGTTTTTGGTGCCGAGAATAGGGGTTCGATTCCTCTCCCGGGAACGTTCGGTTCAGCGGCTGCCAGCGGTACGCCGGTAGCAAGCTGAGCCAGACAGAGGGCACGACCACGACCCTCACGGCGGTGATCAACGACGGTGGACACAGCGCCAAGGCCGGGCCGACCCTCGCCTCTCACCCCTCGCCAGCATGACTCCGACTGGGGCCTCACAGCCGGGCTCGCCCTCTTGCCACGCCAGTAGGCTCGCCCTATGAGCGTTTCGGCGATCGTCCTGGCAGCTGGTGAGGGGACGCGGATGCGGTCAAGCCGGCCTAAACCACTGCACATGATTTGCGGCCGGGCAATGGTCCTGCATGTGATCCACGCGCTCGAGAAGCTGGCCCCGGAGCGTGCGGCCATCGTGGTGGGCCACGGCGCCGAACAGGTCACGAAGAAGGTCCAATCGATGGCCCCCACGTGGGCCAATGTCGCCTTCGTCGAGCAACTCGAGCAGAACGGCACCGGTGACGCCGCCTCGATCGGCATGACCGCCTTCGACGGTGACGACTACGACGACGAGTCGACCATTCTCATCCTCCCCGGCGACACCCCACTACTCCAAGCCAACACGCTCGATGAACTCGTCGCCACCCATGTCGCCAACGGCAACGCCGCCACACTCCTCACCTCCATCATGGACGACCCCACTGGGTACGGGCGCGTCGTGCGCAGTCGTGACGGCCAGGTCCAGCGGATCGTCGAGCAGCGCGACGCATCGCCCGAAGAACTCGACATGAGCGAAGTCTGCACATCGATATACGCATTCCGGCGGGATCTACTCGGACCGGCACTACGCACGCTCACGACCGACAACGCACAGGGCGAGTATTATCTGACGGACGTCATCGCCGCTCTCGCAGAAATGGGGCACCGAGTCGGCTGCGTTCAGGCTCCTGCCCCCGAGACGCAGGGCGTGAACGACCGTTGGCAGCTCGCTCTCGCCGAGCGCGAGCTTCGAGCGCGCACGAACCGAAAGTGGCTCCTCAACGGTGTGACCATGCTCGATCCCCGCCAGACCTTCATCGACGTGAACGTCACAATCGGCCGCGACGTCACGATTTATCCCGGCACCATCCTTCAAGGCGCGACCACAGTCGGTGATGGCTGCGAGATAGGCCCCGGTGCCCAGTTAGTCGATTGTGCCGTCGGCGCCGGCGCAAAGATCGTTCACGCCGTGGGTCATGACGCCGAGGTCGGCACCGATGCCGTCGTTGGCCCCTACGCCCACTTACCTGCAGGATCGTCAGTCACTTCGGAAAGCGTCACCGGCGCGTTCTACACTTCGCCCGTCGACTGACGTCGAACGACGCCAGTCGATTCGGGCTCGAGAGGATCACGCCATCATGGAAAAGGTCACCACCAAGCGACTCGCGCTCTACACCGGGCGCACACATCCCGCGCTCGCACAGGAGGTGGCCACCCACCTGAACATCGAGTTGGGCAATGCCAACCTGGTCGAGTTTGCCAACGGCGAGGTCCGCTGCAGTTTCAACGAGTCCGTACGCGGCACCGACGTGTTCGTTATGCAGACGCATTTCGGCATCGACGGGCGGTCCGTGAACGACTCGATCATGGAACACTTGATTATGATCGACGCCGCCTCACGCGCCTCCGCCAAGCGCATCACTGCAGTCTGTCCGTTCTACGGCTACGCCCGCCAGGACCGCAAAGCCGCAGGGCGTGAGCCGATCACCGCACGTCTTATCGCCGATATGTTCAAAGAGGCAGGGGCAAAGCGGATGATCTCGATCGACCTGCACTCCGGTCAGATCCAAGGCTTCTTCGATGGACCGGTCGATCACCTCACCGCTATGCCGGTGCTCGAACAGTACGTGCGTGACAACGCCGAATCCCCGGTGATCGTTTCGCCCGACGCCGGACGGATCAAGGTCGCCGAGCGGATGGCACAGCATCTCGGCCCCGACGCTGATCTCGCCTTCATTTACAAGCGCCGTCCGAAGGGCACGACCAACGTGGCCGAGGCCGCCGAGGTCATGGGCGACGTCGCCGGTCGCACCTGTGTCCTAACCGACGACATGATCGACACCGGCGGCACGATCGTGGCGGCCGCTGAACTTTTACGGAAGCGTGGCGCGAAAGAAGTCTGGGCAATGGCGACGCATGGCCTCCTGTCGGGACCTGCTGTCGATCGCATGAAAAACGCACCAATTGAACGGCTCGTGTTAACCAATTCGTTGCCGCTCCCGGCGGAGAAACAACTCGCAAACGTCGAGATTCTCTCGGTTGCGCCGTTGATCGCTGAGGCACTCGGCGCCGTCTTCGACGACACAAGCGTGAGCGATATTTTCGACGGCGAGAACCTCGCCTGAACAGGACACCCTCGGCCCAGTCACCCCTTGCTTTCGGCCCTGCAAGCCAGGCGCCCATGGGCCTATCCGGCCTCCATTCGAACCCGCTGCGTCCGAAAGTTCGCGTGGATGCGGACGCCCGGAGGCCTGGTGCGTCCGAATTCGACCGGCACGATCCGTCCGAATTTTCAGGTGTGTTGTCACGCCAGGGTAAAAACCAATCAAATCACGACGCACAGCGACGCTATGCGCCCGAACTTGCAGGAGTGAGACCTGAGGTAGGTGCGACGGTTGAGGTCTGGGGCGGTGCCGATAGCTTTACGTGCTGCTGTATTTCGACCGGCGGCACTTGGCATTGATCTGATTCGCCAGGCACCCGTCGCACACGTTTGGACACCAACATCATGACCGAGACCATTCTCAACGCAACCACCGGCCGGGCCAAGGGAAGCTCCTCCTCACGGCGCCTTCGGAGCGAAGGTCGTATTCCCGCCGTTGTATATGGCCAGGGCATGGAGCCACTGAGCATTTCCGTCGACCGTCGCGAGTTGCGCATCGCCGTGTCCGGGAGCGCTGGGCTCAACACAATTCTCGACCTCACGATCAATGGCGAGATGTACCCGTCGATCATCAAAGATGCCCAGCGCCACCCGGTGCGCCTGAACATTGAGCACCTCGACTTCATCCAAGTCGACCTCAACGCTCAGATCATCGTCAACGTGCCGATCAACTTGACCGGCGAAGCTAAGGAAGTCAACGACAACAACGGCTTGATCGATCAGATCATGACTGAAGTCGAGGTCTCCACCACGCCGCGAAACATTCCCGACGAGATCATCTTTGACGTGTCGGAAATGGACATGGACTCAACGATCACCGTCGCCGACCTTGCGATTCCCGCCGGCGTCACCGCCACATCCGACCCGGAGTCGGCCGTCATCACCGTATCGATCATGCGCACCCCCGTGCTCGACGAGGAAGCCGCCTTGGCCGAAGCCGCCGCCGCTGAGGGCGAGGGTGAGGGCGAGGGCGAGGGCGACGGTGGCGACGCCGCTGCCGCAGACGACTCAGGCGAGTGAATCAAGCCAACGAATCCGCACGATCCGGCGCGTTGAGCGCGCCGGATCGTGCCGTTTTCAACCCCGCTCCTCGCTGATGGCGATATTCGGGCGCAATGGCAAGGGAGCACCCTTCGACTGGTTGATCATCGGGCTCGGAAATCCGGGCGAGAAATACGCCAACACCCGACACAACGTAGGCGAGGACGCGCTCCGCCTCCTCGCCGCACGGCGCGCCGTCAGCCTTAAGGGCGGCCGAGACAATGCACTGCTGGCCGAGACGCGCTTTGTTGGCCCCGACGGCGCCAACGAACGAACGGCGCTGGCGTTCCCGATCACCTACATGAACGAGTCGGGGCGCGCGGTCGGGGCACTCGTGCGACGATTTCGCATAGAGTCACCCGAACAAATCATCGTGATTCATGACGAACTCGACCTCCCGCCAGGTGAGACGAAAGTCAAGGTCGGCGGCGGACTAGCCGGACACAATGGACTCCGCTCGATCACACAGCACCTTAAGACACAGGACTACCTCCGAATCCGGATCGGAGTCGGCAAGCCCGATAGCGCACACGTTGGCAAAGTTCATGTCTTGGCGAAGATCCCGAAACGTCAGCGCGAGGTCCTCGACAAGGCGATTGGCGAAGCAGCCGATGCCGCCGAGATGATCATCGCGGATGGCGTCAATGCCGCTATGCAACGCTACAACTCCAAGCGTTGATCTCTGAACGCCCCTCGGGTGCCGGGCCAACTCCGATGTTCGTTGGGGCCGACATCACGGAAGACAATCGGTACCGTGGTGACGGTCGAACACAGCGAGAACAGCGCCGGGCACGGGTGTCAGATTGGAGCCAGCGACGGTTCAATGGCGGGGTGACCGACCTGCGCCACGAGCAACTTCGATCGGCCACACAACTCGGCGGCCCCCCTGCCGCTGTCGATGAGGACCTGGACACCCCGAGCGGCGCACCCCTGCGTTCGCTTGCACCTCTTCTTCGCAACGAACCCGGACTGACCCGAGCATTCGGTGAACCCGACGCCCGCCTAGCCGTCGTCGAGGTTGCACGACCGATCTCGATCGCCGCACTCGCCACGCTCTCGAATCGCCGACCGCTGCTCGTCGCCTGCCCAACCGGCACAATGGCGCGGCAACTCCACGGCGATCTCAGCCAGTTCCTCGACGAAGAAGAACTCGCACTTTTCCCCGGGTGGGAAACGCTCCCCTTTGAACGCGTCAGCCCCAACGTAGAGACGATGGGGCAGCGCCTCGACGTGTTGTGGCGCCTCCGGGATACCGCCCGGGTGCCGAAAGTGATCGTTGCGGGCGTACGCGGCCTGCTGCAAAAGCTTGGCCCAGGAGCCCTCGACATCGAACCGGTGGTTGTGCGCCCCGGCGGCAACGTAGACCCTGACCACCTCGCTGAGACCCTCGTGGGTTTCGGGTACCGTCGCGAAGAAGTCGTCGAACACCGCGGCGAATTTGCCCGACGCGGGGCGATCGTCGATGTGTATCCGGCCCGCGCGGACGCCCCAATCCGCATCGACTTGTGGGGCGACGAGGTTGACCGACTCACAAGGTTCAGCGTCAACGATCAACGCTCGACGGTCGACCTGGCCGAGGCGCGTATCTTTCCCGCCCGTGAACTCACCCCCACACCCGTAGTGCGTGAACAGGCTGCTGAGCTCATCGCTACCGAGCCATGGGGCCGCGAACAGTGGGAGCGCCTCGCCGAAGGAAACCACTTCGATGGCATGGAGTCCTGGCTGCCGTGGCTCGTCGGCGACAGCCATGGCGACGGTGCTGCACTCATCACCGACGTCCTGCCCGAAGATGCCAAGATCGTTCTCATTGAGCCGCGTCGGATGCGCGACCGCGCAACGGACCTGATCGCCGAGGAGGACGACCTCGCCCGCACACTCGCCTCCACCTGGGCTCGCGACCCCGACAAGACGTTCCCCCGACTACACGCGGAACCCGACGTCCTCTTGAGCGCCGCCGGCTCGTTCTGGTCGATTGACTCCACGCCCGACTCACCCGACACCCCATTCGTCGAGGCGATGGGGTGGGGGCCAGTGGTCGGTGACGGCTCCGGCCTGACCGATCGACTCCAGCAGCTCCTCACCGAGGGATACCGCGTCGTCGTCGCTGCCGACGGCGACGGCTCCGCCCGACGCCTCAAGTCGCTACTCCTCGACCAAGGCCTTGATTTCGTTCTCGTTTCGGGCCACCTTGACGAACTGCCGCCAGGTGGGTCGATCGTGGTCGCGCCGCTCTACCGCGGCGTCACTCTCCCGAATGCCAAAGTGGCAATCGTCGCCGAGTCTGACCTAACCGGACGCCGACGCGCCCACCGGCGGGCGCGCGCTCGCAAGCGCGGCGAGACCACAAGCACCTTCGAGGATCTCAGCACCGGCAACTACGTCGTTCACCATCAGCACGGCGTCGGACAGTACGAAGGGATGGTCAAGCGCTCGATCGGCGGCGTTGAACGGGACTACCTACTCGTCGCTTACCGAGGTGGTGACAAGCTTTATATCCCTTCCGACCAGATTGACTCCATCCGCCAATACGTCGGCGGCGAGGCCCCCAAGCTGCACAAGCTCGGCGGCTCCGACTTCGCGAACACCAAAAGCCGAGTCAAGTCCGAGGTTCGCCAAGTCGCCCAGGAACTCGTGTTGCTCTACCAACAACGCGTCACCGCAGAGGGCCACCAGTTCGGACAGGACACCCCGTGGCAGGCGGAAATGGAAGACACATTTCCGTTCGTTGAGACTCCCGACCAGCACACGGCCATCCTTGAGATCAAGTCCGACATGGAACGCAAGTTCCCGATGGACCGTCTGGTTTGCGGCGACGTTGGCTTCGGCAAAACCGAAATCGCCATCCGAGCTGCGTTCAAGGCGATTCAAGACGGCAAACAAGTCGCAGTCCTCACACCCACGACACTCCTGGCAACGCAGCACGGAAATACGTTCGCCGACCGATTCGCCGGCTATCCAATCCGGGTTGAAGTGCTGTCGCGGTTCCTCACCGCAACACAAGCCAAGCAGGTCATCGCGGGGGTTAAATCGGGCGAAATCGACTGCGTCATCGGGACCCACCGACTCCTTGCCGCCGACATCAACTTCAAGGACATCGGCCTCCTCGTGGTCGACGAGGAGCAGCGATTCGGCGTACAACACAAAGAGAAGATGAAGCGAATAAAAACGAACGTTGACGTCCTCACGCTCTCCGCAACACCGATCCCACGAACCCTTGAGATGAGCCTCGTCGGCATCCGCGACCTGTCGCTGCTCCAGACCCCACCGGCCGAACGCCAACCGATCCTGACCTATGTCGGGGAGTACGACGAGCGAGTTGCGGTCGAAGCAATCCGTCGCGAACTCCTCCGCGAAGGGCAGGTCTTCTGGGTCCACAACCGCGTCCGCTCGATCGACACCAGCGCCCAGCGGCTGCGCCAACTCGTCCCCGAGGCACGCATTGCGATCGCCCACGGACAGATGGACGAGGGCTCGCTTGAGCAAGTCGTCCAAGATTTCTGGGATGGGAAGTTCGACGTGCTGGTCTGCACGACGATCATCGAGTCCGGCATCGACATGCCCGCCGTGAACACAATGGTTGTCGAGCGCGCAGACCTGCTCGGGCTCGGCCAAATGCACCAGATCCGCGGCCGCGTCGGCCGATCCGGCCAGCGCGCCTACGCCTACCTGTTCCATCCCCAGGACAAGACGCTGACCGACGAGGCCTACGAGCGGCTCCGCACCATCGGCGAATCCACCGAACTCGGATCGGGCTTTAAGATCGCAATGCGCGACCTAGAGATCCGCGGAGCGGGGAGCCTGCTCGGCGAGTCACAATCCGGCCACATCGCTGCGGTGGGGTACGACCTCTACTGCCAGATGGTGACCGAGGCTGTCAGCGAGATGAAGGGCGAACCGCCCGCCAACCAGCCCACCGAGATCAAGCTTGACGTACCGACCGATTCCTTTCTCCCCAGCGACTACGTCGAGAAAGAAGAGCTGCGACTCGAGGCGTACCGCCGATTGGCAGACGTCACGACCGATGCCCAGGTCGATGACATCCGGGCCGAATGGGAAGACCGCTACGGTCCACTGCCCGCCCCCGCCGAGTCCCTGCTGCAGGTCGGCTACCTTCGCGCTGAATGCCACCGAATCGGCATCCAGGACCTGCAAATCACCTCGAGCGATGCCCGGATTAGGCCGATCGATCTTGCGATCAGCGCAACGATCCGGCTCCGACGGCTTGCCAAAGGAGCCAAGTACAAAGAGGACCTCCTCCAACTCGTTGTCCCGCTCCCGAGTCGCAAGGATCCCTCCACCTACCTCGTGCAGTTCCTGCGCGACCTCGTTCCAGCTGACACCGTCTGAGCTGCTGACCTCCGGCCCGCCAACGAGAACTCCGTCCTTGGCAGCCACGGTGCCATCGTGGCGCCCCAGTGACACCGCATGACAGGTAGCGTGCTGCGAGTGAATCGCCGACTCCTGACGATCCTAGTCCCGCTCACTGCCATGGCCTTGGCGTCCTGCTCGACGCTCGCCACCGACGCAGTCGCCACAGTCGACGGCGCCGAGATGTCGCAGGCTGATCTTGATGAACTGCTCGCTGTCATCCCGAGTGCATCCGGGACGCCGAGCGATCCTGACGACGCGAATGATGCGCGTCAGACGATCAGCATCTGGATACAGGGCCAGCTGATCAGCGGGACGCTCGAACGTTACGGCGTCGACGTGCCCGAAGCCATGACCGATGAAGCCACGCAAACTCTCGCGACGCAGTTGCCCGGCTTCACCGAACTGTCCGATGCCAACCGAGAGGTGCTCCTCGCCTTCGTGACCGGTGAAGCCGCAATCGCGCAGGATCCCCCGCCGGTTACCCAGGAACTCCTCGATTTGTACGCTCGCGGACCCGCTGAATCTGGACTGATCTGCGTTTCCCACATCCTCACCGCAGACATCGCAACTGCGCTCGACACGAAGTCTCGCCTCGACGATGGTGCGGACTTCATCGAGATCGCCACGTCCGAATCGATTGATCCGGGGTCTGGCCAGGCAGGCGGTGACCTCGGTTGTTTCGAGATCGAAGCGTTCGGCACTACATTCATTCCCGAATTCGTCGACGGCGCATTGGCCGCCGAGGTGGGCCAGCCGACCGATCCGGTCGAGTCGCAATTCGGCGCGCACATCATCCTCGTGCGCACAGCTGAGGATTCCGTTGACGGTCTCGCGGCGCTCGGTTGGAACCCGCGGCTGACCGTTGAGGACGCAGACATCACGGTAGCTTCCCGCTACGGAACCTTCGACCTCGCTGTCGGCAGCGTCGTCCCGCTCGGCTGACCCGAACGTGCAGCCTTTCCCCAACGGGCACACCCCGTCGATCACCATCATCGGATTGGGCCCGGGCAACCCGGAACACGTCACAACCGACACGGTCACAACCATCGAACGCATCCACCGACGCCATCTCCGCACTGCCGTTCACCCCTCAGCTCACCTGGTCACCGAAGCTGCCGGCGGGGCAACCGTGTACGATGACGTATACG
Source organism: uncultured Ilumatobacter sp. (assembly GCA_905480335.1). Classification (GTDB taxonomy): domain Bacteria; phylum Actinomycetota; class Acidimicrobiia; order Acidimicrobiales; family Ilumatobacteraceae; genus Ilumatobacter_A. The sequence continues at coordinate 135,446 of CAJQPY010000003.1, forward strand.
AGGCGGCTGAAACGTTCGACGAGGTCTACGCCCAGATCACCGACCATTTGATCGCCGACGCCCACGAGCGCGGCGACATTCTTTACGCCGTTCCCGGCTCGCCACTGATCCTGGAGCGAACCGTCCAGCTCCTTCGGCAACGCTGCATCAACGAAGCCATTCGACTCCACATCCTGCCCGCAATGTCGTTCCTCGACGTCGCGTGGGCCCGGCTCGGGATCGATCCGGTCGAAGATCGGGTCCGACTCATCGACGGGCACGACTTCGCCGCTGCTGCCGCCGGCGAGACCGGGCCACTGCTCGTCGCCCATACACACGCCAACTGGGTGCTCAGCAACATCAAGCTCACGGTCGAGGACGCCACCGGCGACGAACCGGTCGTGGTCCTACATGCGCTCGGCACGCCCGACGAGGAAATCGTCGAGACGACCTGGGCCAAGATGGACCAGACCATCGACGCCGACCACCTCACCTCGATCTACGTGCCGCGCCTCTCGGCGCCGGTCGGTCGTCATTACGTTCGCTTCCACGATCTCACGCGCACATTACGCGAGCAGTGCCCGTGGGACATTGAACAGACTCACCAGACGCTGATCCCGTACCTGCTTGAGGAGACATACGAGGTCGTCGATGCATTGCAGGCACTCGCTGACCCACAACGAGCGAACGACCCGAGCGTCGATGACGACCTAATTGAGGAGCTCGGTGATCTGCTCTACCAGATCGAATTCCATGCCGTCATTGCGGAAGAGCAGGGCCGCTTCACGGTCGCCGACGTCGCCGAGGGCATCCACGACAAGCTCGTGAGACGCCACCCACATGTCTTCGGCAACGTTGTCGCTGAAGACTCCGAAGAAGTGCTCTCAAACTGGGACGAGATCAAACGCGTCGAAAAGGGGCGCGCTTCGGTGTTCGACGGGATTCCCCGATCGTTGCCATCGCTGAGCTACGCAGCGAAAGTCGGTCACAAAGCATCAAAGCTCGGGTTCGACTGGCCGGATGTCTCGGGTGCACTCCCGAAGGTGACGGAGGAGACCGCCGAACTGATTGAGGCGATCGACGCAGGAGATTCGGACGAAACAACCGCCGAGCTCGGCGACCTCTTATTTGCCGTCGTTAACGTCGCTCGACACGTCGGCGTGGACCCGGAGCTGGCACTGCGCGCCGCGTCCGACAAGTTCCGCACTCGCTTCGAAGGTGTCGAGCGCCTCGCTATCGCGGATGAGATTGATCTCCGCTCCGCCAAACTGGAAGTCCTTGATGTGCTGTGGGATCGGGTCAAGGCGTCAGAGGACTGACGTCTACTGCAGACCTGTTTGTCAGGCCCGCGGATCTTTCTCACGAAGTTCTGCATCGCCTTCTAAGACATCACCGAAGCAGCGTTGCTCTGGCCCTCACACTGCCTACAGACACACATGATTCCTATTTCGACAATGTGCTCGCGTCAGTACCCGACGAGGTGATCATCTCTCACCAATCGCCGGGCTCTTACGACAGCAAATCAGATACGTTTCACGGGTATGAGTGAGATCATCGGCATCACCGGGCGCGAGATTCTCGACAGCCGCGGCAACCCAACGGTCGAGGTAGATGTCTTCCTCGATTCGGGCGCTGAAGGACGGGCGGCAGTCCCATCCGGGGCATCGACCGGCGAGCACGAGGCGGTCGAACTACGCGACGGTGGCGAACGCTTCGGCGGCAAGGGCGTTCTCTCCGCAGTCGGCTTCGTCAACGACGAGATCTCTGATGAATTGCTCGGCTACGACGCGCTCGACCAGCGCCTGGCCGATCAGGCCATGATCGACCTCGATGGCACCGACAACAAGGCCCGCTTCGGCGCGAACGCAATTCTCGGCACGAGCCTCGCAATCGCTAAGGCTGCGGCGATTGAGCTCGACATGCCGCTGTACCAGTACGTCGGCGGCCCCAACGCCCATGTCCTGCCCGTCCCAATGATGAACGTGATCAATGGCGGAGTCCACGCGGACAACTCGATTGACTTCCAGGAGTTCATGGTCATGCCGATCGGCGCACCGAGCCTTTCTGAGGCGCTGCGCTGGGGAACCGAGACATACCACGTCCTCAAGTCGGTGATCGGGGCTCGCGGACTGTCGACAGCAGTCGGCGACGAAGGCGGATTCGCTCCGAACCTTGACTCGAACGAGGAGGCGATCACCGTTCTAATCGAAGCGATCGAGCGTGCCGGCTTCACGCCAGGCGAGGACATTGCCATCGCCCTCGATCCTGCCGTGTCAGAGATTTTCGAAGATGGTGCCTACCGGCTGAAGGGCGAAGGCAAGGTCCTCACCCCGGCAGAAATGTCGGCCTACTGGACACGACTGGTCGACAGCTACCCGATCGTGTCGATCGAGGACGCAATGGACGAGAATGATTGGCATGGTTGGGCGACTCTTACCGCAGCGATCGGCGATCGGGTGCAGTTGGTCGGCGACGACCTCTTTGTCACCAATTCCGAGCGCCTCAGGACCGGTATCGACCAGTCGGTCGCGAACTCGATCCTGATCAAAGTCAATCAGATCGGATCGCTTACCGAGACCCTTGACACCGTCGACCTAGCCACGCGCCACGCGTACACGTCGGTGATGAGCCACCGTTCCGGTGAGACCGAGGACTCGACGATCGCCGATCTCGCCGTGGCTACAAACTGCGGTCAGATCAAGACCGGCGCACCGGCTCGTTCCGACCGCGTAGCGAAGTACAACCAGCTCTTACGCATCGAGTCGATGCTCGGCGACGCTGCGGAGTACCGCGGCCGCTCTGCCCTTGCACCGCTACGTTGACCAACCATCACAGGTCCGCCTCAACGATCCTCAAACGACGTTGATCCGCTGCCCCGTATCGCCCGGTTAGGCGCCCGGTTAGGTCGCCTCAACTTCGATGCAAGGTCGAATGTCACGGAGATGACCCCCAAACGGCCGACGGCGCTGCCAGAATGAAGTCGTGTCGCGTTCGAAAACGACCTCGATCCCGCGACCTGCGGACGTCAAGGCGTCTGACCAGAGTCGATCACGTCTCGGCGACTTCACCCGACCAATCCCGATCGATAAGCGAATCTCTCGACGACCACGGGTGGCGCTCTTCACCGGACTCTTCGCACTCGGCATCGTTGCGGCGATTGCGTTCGCCGTGTTCGTGCTCCCGATCGGCACGTGGCGCGACCAGGACGTCGACATTGAGCAGCGCCAAGCACAACTTGAGGAACTTCAACGCGTAAACAGCGAACTTCAGGCCGAGACCATTCGCCTCGATACCGCCGACGGAATTCGTGAAGCTGCCCGCGAGGATTATGGCTACGTGGAGCTCGGCGAGGAACGGGCGACGGTACTACCACTCCCGCCGCTCCCGACCGATCTCCCCGACGGCTGGCCGTACAACGTCGTGACCGAAATCATCGACGCCCGCACCGTCGGCTCCTGAGCCGCTGACCGCGCTCCTTACCCCATTCTTGGAGTTCACCACACGGCTCACCGATGAGCCATGTGCGGGGTTAAGGTCGCCGCGTGACGCCGAGCGATGTCAGCACCGCCCTCTCCGCCCAGGGCTACCTCCCCGACGACGGCATCTCGACGTCGGTATTCCTCGCCATGACCCTCGAGCGTCCGTTATTGCTTGAGGGCGAGGCCGGGGTCGGTAAGACCGAATTAGCCAAAGCCCTGAGCGCGGCCACTGGCGGCGAGCTGATTCGTCTCCAGTGCTACGAGGGGATCGACGTCGCCCAAGCCGTTTACGACTGGGATTACTCACGTCAACTCCTCCACCTGCGGGCGGCCGAGGCCACCGGCGAGTCAACCTCAATGACCTCCGATGCTCTAGAGGCCGAGCTCTACGGCGAGAGGTTCATGATCAAGCGCGCACTGCTCCGATCGATCGAAACCATCGACGGTCCACCGCCGGTGCTCCTCATCGACGAGGTCGACCGCGCCGACGACGAATTCGAGGCCTACCTACTCGAGATCCTCTCCGACTTCCAGGTCACGGTCCCCGAGGTTGGCGTTTTCCGTGCTGAACGGCCGCCGCTGGTGGTGCTCACATCCAACCGCACCCGCGACGTTCACGACGCACTCAAGCGGCGGTGCCTCTACCACTGGGTGGAGCACCCCGACTTCGAACGCGAGGTTGCCATCGTTAAGCTGCGCGTCCCGGGTGTGGAGGACGGGTTGGCACGGCAGGTCGCCGCAGCGGTCGAAGCGCTACGTGGGCTAAACCTCTACAAGCCGCCAGGCGTCGCCGAGACCATCGACTGGGCCAGCGCACTCGGCCGCCTCGGCGCAACCCAACTCGATGAGGAACTCGTGGCGAACACGCTCGGCTCGGTACTCAAGTACCGCGAAGACCACCAGCGCGTCGATCAGCACGGTGTTGCGGCGGTCGTGAAGCAAGCTTTTGAGAAGGGCCTGCTGCACGGGTGAGCTGGGCCCCGCCGTCAACCGACGATAGGGCTATGCCGCAGCGCTGCGACCCGGCCGAGATTGCCGTTGCGTTCACTCGCGTCCTGCGTGGCGCTGGGTTGCGTGTTCCGTCCAGTTCGACGCACATATTCGCTGAAGCACTTTGCACGGTCGGCCTACAAGAACGAGCCGGGGTCTACTGGTCCGGTCGAGCCACACTGGCACGCCACCCTGAAGACATCGAGATCTACGACCGAGCGTTCGCAGTTTTCTTCGAAGCTCGCCTCCCGTCTTCCGAGCCCGACGAAGATGAACCGCTGTCCATCACGATCGCCGTCGACGCCGATGACGACGGCACGGAGGACGACAACGGCAATGCTCGCGATGCGCGTGACGATCCAACGATTGAGCTCCGCTTCTCGACCACCGAAGTCCTGCGTCACAAGGACTTCGCGCATTACAGCTCCGACGAACTCGTTCACGCTCAGGACCTCATGGCGAGCCTGCGCCTGGTCGGTTCTCCTCGATCGTCACTCCGGCTGGGTCGAGCACAACGGGCGACGCCACGCCCTGACATCCGCCGAACGATGCAGGCAACGATACGTTCGGGCGGCGAGCCAATGGCACGTCACTTCCGCAAGCCGACCACTCGGTTGCGCAGACTGATACTGGTCTTAGACGTGAGCGGGTCGATGGAACCATATGCCCGCGCACTACTGCGATTCGTTCACGCCGCGGTCGCCGGCCGGACGAAGGTCGAGGCGTTCGCTCTGGGCACCCGACTGACACGGATCACCCGGGAACTGGACAGCCGGGATCCCGATGTGGCTCTGGCCGCTGCATCGGAGCGCGTGATCGATTGGAGTGGTGGCACTCGTCTCGGCGATGGCCTCCGCCAATTCAACGACGAATGGGGTGTCCGCGGACTCGCCCGAAACTCAATCGTCGTGATTCTGTCCGACGGCTGGGACCGCGGCGACCCCGGAACTCTTGCGGCGCAAATGGAGCGGCTCCACCGAGTCACCCATCGACTGGTGTGGGTTAATCCACTCAAGGTCACACCAGGATACGCGCCTCTTGCGCGCGGGATGGCGGCGGCGCTCCCGCATGTCGATGCGTTCGTCGAGGGGCATTCAATTGCAGCGATGGAAGAATTAATGCAAGTAATCAGCTCATGAGGAGCATAGAAACATGAAAGAGTTACTCGACGACATCAACCGCTGGCGACTCAACGGTGAACGAATCGCTGTCGCACGCGTGGTCGATATCGAAGGGTCCGGCCCCCGCTTGCCCGGCGCCGCGATGGCGGTCACCGAGTCGGGTGAAGTTGCAGGCAGCGTCAGCGGCGGGTGCGTGGAGGGCGCTGTCGTCGGCGAAGCACTGTCGATCCTCAAGGGCACCACGGAGCCGCGCATCGTCACCTTCGGGTACTCCGACGACGAGGCATTCGCCGTCGGGCTCACCTGCGGCGGCACGATCCACCTGTTCATCGAGGAGTTGTCCTGGTGAACGAGATGCCGATCTTCGAGCGATACGCCGAACTGCTCGCAGCTGACGAACCTGTTGCCATGGCGACGGTGATCGAGGGCGAACGCGTGGGGGCAAAGCTGCTCATCACCGCCGACAACGCCGACACACTCGGATCACTCGGCCACCCTGAACTTGATCGGGTGGTGGCGCGTGACGCACGCGCCGAACTTGAAGCGGCACGGTCAGGCGTTCGGAACTACGGACCAGAGGGCCAAACGACGCCGGAGGACCTGATCGACCAGCCCACCATCCGCGTGTTCGTTGAATCCCACGCACCCCCACCACAAATGTGGATTTTCGGTGCGGTCGATTTCACCGCAGCGCTCGCGCGTGTGGCCAAGGTCCTTGGGTACCGAGTAACGGTATGCGATGCACGCGAGGTATTCGCCACAAAACGTCGCTTCCCAATGGCCGACGCAGTCCGTGTCACGTGGCCCACACCAATCTTTGAAGAACTCGGCCACAACCTGAATCCCCGCGACGCTGTGTGCATCCTTACGCACGACCCGAAGTTCGACGTTCCGGCGGTCCAAGGGGCGCTCGCCACCCGCGTTGGCTATATCGGCGTGATGGGAAGCCGCAAGACCCACAGCAAGCGAATGGAACGATTGGCTGACGTCAACGTCGCCGAGGCCGACATGAGCCGACTGATGTCGCCGATCGGACTCGACCTCGGTGCCCGCACACCAGAGGAAACGGCCGTGAGCATCTGCGCCGAGATCATCGCTCGACGGACCGGCAAGAGCGTGCCGAGCCTGCGCAATTCAAGCGGACCCATCCACTCATGAGCACCAGATTCTTGCCGACTCTCCGATGGGGTGGCCCGATTGCGCTCGATCAGTCAGACCCGGTTGGGTCACCAAAGCTGACCTTGCCACTCCGGATCGTGTCGATCTCAACGGTGCGTCCAGAGCTGACTGAGTGCACGATGGCATCGCCGACTCCGAGGTACAGCATGACGTGTCCAGGGTAGTGCACCAGATCGCCGGCTCTTGCCGCATCGCTGTCAACGCGCTTGGCCTGAGAGATCTGCGACCCCGATTGGCGGTAGAGCTCAACGCCTGCGCCTGCCCAGGCGTACGTGGTGAGGCCTGAGCAATCGAAGCCCTCGTTCTCAACGCTGGTGTTGGTTCGGTAGGGCACACCGACCTGAGTGAGAGCGCCAAGGACCGCACGCTGATGGGAGATGGATGTGGAACTCCAGGCATCAACCATGGCGAGTTCGTCGTAGCCGAGCTGCTGCGCGGTGTAACGAGCGGCGATGGCCCGATGCCATGCAAGTGTTTGCTCATCCGCGACCGAGCCGGTTGCGACGTAGGTATCAAGCGCAGCAACAGCGGCGCTGGCCGCAGTGGTGATCTCAGGAGCCAATTCGTTGACCGCCAGCTCTACCGACTGGGCAGAAGCGCTGCTGGCGTCAATGCCTGCCACCGCAACGACAGCGCCGACCGATGCCGCCACGACGGCGAGCTTGCGCAACAAGCGCCGCGCACACATGAAGAGAAGAGGTGGGGTGGTGTGAGTCATATGTCCGAAGAAATCCTGTTGCGCCCTGAGGCCGCCGGAGTTGTCATACGTTCTGTGACGGAGCAGTAACATATCGTCATCAATTCGAAACACTCAAGTCGGAGAGACGCCGTTTCGTCATCTAACTGACATCCGGCGAGACCGATTCGTCATGCAGACTGCCCACGTGATCCTTCGAAACAAGCGGAAATTCCCCTCGTGAGCAGGGGAAAGGGCGGCAATGCCGACACAACTGTGACGGCGATCGTGCTTGCCGCGGGCGCCGGCACAAGATTTAGTGACGTCGGTCATAAGTTGACCGCGCTGCTTCCCCGGACCGCTTCACGGCCAGCCGAGCCCGTCGCACGGCGAGCCATCGCCGCAGCAGTGGAGGCTCACGTCGGTCCGGTCATCGTCGTGACCGGTCGCCTTGTCCCGTCCGATCTTGACCTCCACGACAACTCCGACGGCAACCTTGACAGCAACGGGCTCGAAACCGCTCACAACCCTGACTGGGCGCTGGGGCAAATGACATCAGTCCGTGTCGGTCTCGACATCGCTGACCGAAATGGCAGCACCGTCGCCGTCGTTGGACTCGCCGACCAGCCCGGCATAGAGCCGTCAGCGTGGCGCAACGTTGTTGATGCTGTGGCGGCCAATTCCTCTCCAATCACGGTTGCCACCTACGAGGGACGGCGGGGCAACCCGGTCGCACTCCACCGATCGGTGTGGAACCTGCTACCGACCGGAGGCGACGAGGGCGCCCGTAGCCTGATGCGGCTTCACCCCGAACTCGTCAGTGAAGTACCGTGCTCGGGTTCACCCACCGACATCGACACCGCAGAGGATCTCCGACGATGGCAGAACAGCTAATCAACGAATTTACGGTCAACCGACCGATTGAAGAGGCCTGGCCGATCATCACCAACGTCGAGAAAATCGCTCCGTGTCTACCAGGCGCGGAACTCCAGGAGGTCGCCCTCGACGACACGTTGGGCGAGGTTTATCGTGGCGTAGTCAAGGTCAAACTCGGCGCAATCTCGACACAGTTCAAAGGTGACGCTCACTTCGTAGAGAAGGACGACGTGAACTACACCACCGAACTGAAGGGTAAAGGCCGCGACACAGGGGGCCGGGGCAATGCATCGGCTGACATCAAGGCCCATGCCGAGAGCCTTTCGCCAACAAGCACGAGGGTCGTGGTAACGACCGACCTACACATCACCGGCAAAGTGGCGCAGTTCGGCCGCGGCATTCTCGGTGACGTCAGCGCCAAGCTGATCGATCAATTCGCAACAAACCTGAACACCATGATCGACGAAGACGGCGTCGACGCTGCCAGCGCCGACAGTACCCCGACATCAACCACCGACGACACCGTCGCAGTCGAGCAACCGAGCGACAAAATCCCCACAGAAACAGCTGCCGTGCCGAAGGTACGCAAGATCAACGGTCCCGCCGCCGAGCCGATCGATCTCATGGACGTGAGCGGTAGCTCCATCCTCAAGCGGGCCGCACCTGCAATCGCGGCGCTGCTGATTATCTTGTTCTTCCTTCGACGTCGGAGCTGATGGACGATCGAGCGCGGGTCGCCGAGTTGCTCGGACGCGTCCCGCGGGGCCAGTTCGACGTTGTTGTCCGCGACGTCACCGGAGACCCCGTTGTGGTCCGCAATGCGCCCTTCCTCCTCGACGGAACGCCGATGCCGACGCTTTACTATTTAGTCGGAGTGGAACTGGTCAAAGCAGTGAGCCGCATCGAAGCAAGCGGTGCCGTCGACGAGGTTGAGGCCGCGCTCGACGAGAATACAATCACCGAGATCCACCGGCGCTACGAACGCGAACGTGATGCCGAAATCGATCCCAGCCACGCCGGGCCTCGCCCGTCCGGCGGGGTCGGTGGCACCAGAGTCGGCGTGAAGTGCCTTCACGCCCATGTCGCTCACCATCTCGCAACCGGCGACGACGCGATCGGACGCTGGACACTTGCGCGTGTGCCGACCGGCACGCTTGGAGTTCCCGTTGGTGATCAGCCGTGACGCCCGGCTCACTCAACGTAGCCATGAACGACCACGAGACCATGATCTCGATGGTCGCAGGCGGCGAATGGACCCTCCCCATCGGTCCGATGTCGCTCGTCGACCGCGAACTCGAGCACGCCGACCGACCTACTCCGGCACAGCTCACCAACGCGTTGGGAATCGTTGCCGACCATCTCGACGACGTCGTTCGCGAATCGGCAATGGTGCTTGATGCGCCGGCCATCGTGTTCACGGGACGTCACGCAGTCGGGCTCGGCCGCGTCGAGGTCGGCGCCGACAAATTGCCTGCCGCCTACACCCTTGCGCGCGCCGATGCCGACGAAGTCTTTCGCACGCTCGTGGCCGAACGAATCGCCGATCGCCTCCACAATCCTGGGCTCAATCCGGCCGACGTCGAAACGGTGATCGGGTCGTGCTGCATTGTGCTCGCAGTCATGCGCAGACTTGAGCGATCCGAGATCAGGATCGTCGACGACAACAGGACAAGCTGAGATGGCGCTTCGTCACCCATCACGAACACCGGCTCCCGCTCGGCTATTCGGCCGACGCATCACGATGCGCCCGCTGGCCGTCAACGACTTCCGTACTTGGAGCGAGGTTCGGCTGCGCAATGACGACTGGTTGACGGTCTGGGAGCCGAGCCGGCTTGAGCGTCAGCCCGATCCGACCACCGACAAATCCGCCTTCGCCTCTCGCTGCCTCCAACGTGACCGGGACCGAGCAAATGGAACGGCCTACCAATTCGGTCTCTTCATCGATCAACGCATCGCCGGCGAAGTCAACTTGAACAACGTGATCCGGGGCGCAATGCAATCGTGCACGGTCGGCTACTGGATCGACCAAGCTCACGCCGGGCACGGTTACACCGTTGAAGGTGTCGCCCTCGTGATGCAGTTTGCATTTGAGCAGCTCGGCCTGCACCGTGTCGAGATCTGCATCGTGCCACGAAATACTCGAAGTCGCCGGATCATGGAAAAGCTCGAAGTCCGAGATGAGGGTATTGCTCAGCGGTACCTCCAGATCAACGGCACCTGGGAGGACCATGTGCGCTATGCGATGACGAGCGAGGAATGGCAAATTCGACGCGCCGACATCGTGCAGGACTGGCTCACTCGCTGACCAGTTGCTGCACATATGCAGTTACCGGCACCTCAAGCGATGCCGTGTCGGCGGATACCGAGCCACCGCCATCCGCACCGCAACCTTCGACCCACGACTCCCATCACGGATCAATTTCACGGGTCGGGCCATGAAGCGGGGCCCCGGTTTCCCGGAGCCCCGACGCGGGTGGTGTGAACGATCAAACGCCGATCAGAAGGTTGCGATGCCGTTCTCCCGGGTCAGCTGCAACATTTCGATCTTCGCTTCACGCAACTGCGTGCGTCGCTTCCACATTTTCGTCTTCCAATGGCGCTTCGTACGGTTCCGCTTGGCGAGCTTGCTCTTGGCAACCTCCGCGTCGTGATGATGCATCGGCTTCCACGCACTGCCCGGCTCATGCAGATCCTCGGGGGGCACCCCCGACGACACTCCCTGGGCGACCGATTGCAGCTCTACGTGGATTCGGTGGCGCTCGCTGTGGGCGTGCGCTCGCCGCTCTTGTCTCGGCAGCATCGACATCTCGCTGTCGCGATGTCGCTGGCTCATTGGTGACCTCCTACTTTGCGGCACAGGTTGATAACGCCGCGGTGGATTCGGTTCCTGTGAATGCAACATTACGACAGGGCGTGTTTCTCGCCTAGAGACTTTGTGTAACAGTCTCGCGCTCATTTTAATGACCATGTTCATGCCAAAGACATCAGATCTGAGCGAGGGTGAAACGCCCGACCGGGCGGTCAAGCATGAGCAGCGATCCGCCAATACGGTGCACGCTGTGCTCCCCCCCCCCCGATTCGCCAGGTCCAGAACACGTCAAATCGCTGGCGAAAGTCGAGCACCCCGGTTGAAGCACTGCACCGGTGACGTCGGTCTCTGACGACCATTCAACCCGATGATGAGTGTCCACCACCGACTGCCGGTCACTTGGAGGTGATCTTGGCCTGGAGGGCCGCAAGGCGCTCGGCGAACCACGGCTGCTGGGTGCTCCACAGTTGCGGTTCAAGTTCGCGTGCCACCGCCCCAGGATGATTGTCGATGTCCGCCATCGCCTGAATCGTTGCCTTCGTCGCAATGGCCAAGTCGCGCGGAGTTGAGGCCGCACCCGAGGCGAACTCCTGGGCGGTGTCGGCAAGAGCCTCTCGTGGCACCGATCGGTACGCAAGACCGACACGCTCGCACTCCTTGCCGCCGAGCACTTGGCCGAACACGATCGCGGCCATCGCCGCTTGCGGCCCGGCAATGCGTCGGAACATCCACGTGTGGCCACCACCAGGATGAATGCCGAGGTTCAGGAACCGGGTGTCGATGCGTGCCTCGTCGGCGATGAGCCGCACGTCGCAGCCCAGCGCCAGGTTCGCACCTGCGCCGACTGCGGCACCGTTCACCGCCGCCAACGTCGGCAGCGGACTCCTGGCGATCCGAAGAAATCCTTCGTAGATCCGCCCCAGACTTTCTCCCGTGGCTTCGGCGAGGTTCCCGAGATTCGCCCCGGCACAGAAAGCCGGTGCTGTCCCGGTCACGACGAGCGCTCCGACCGCTTCATCAGTTTCGAACGCGTCCATCGCCGCTGTGATCTCCTCGACCATCGGCGCCGTAAGCGTGTTCCGCTCGTCGGGGTTGTTGAGAGTGAGAGTTGCGACGCCGTCGCGGACATTGGTGAGCACGAGTGACATCTCGCGATCATGCCATCCCCATGCGAGTACGCCCGCCCCGCAGCCGACGCAAACTGGAGAGTCGGTAGAGTTGAGGGCGAATGCTCGACCACGTCTTCACCGATGCGATCAGTGCGCTCCGGGATGCGTTCGAGTCGGCATATCTCGAACGACAGCCGTTCGACGAGCACTTCCAGTCCGATGTGCTCGTCGGCGACCTCACTTGGGAAACCAGCTATGGGCTTCCCGGCGAGGGCGAACCGCCCAGGATCGTCGCACACGTCACCATGAACTGGCCCGCCTGGAGTCAGGCCGCATATCGACAGTGGTACGTCGACGATGAACTCGAGATCCGCCCCGCGATCGAGATCGAAATCGTGCTCAGGATGCAGCAACTGAGCGAGCCGGTCGGCGCCGAGCGGGTGTACCCGAGCGTTCCCGATCACAGCCCCTCGATCGGCGACGACCGGCTCGAACGAGTCGGACTGACAACCGAAATCTCCCACCCAGATCCGGGCGATCCCCTTGACCTCACTCCCGAGTACGCAGTCGAGATCACCTACGAAGGTCTTTATGAACTAGCGGAGGAGACCGTGGCCGACGGCCGGAGCACACTGCTAGACGATCATTTCGGGGCACTCGGCGGCTGGATCGCGGCGATTCTCGTCAAGCTCGGCGACCTCGGCCTGAGTTTTCTCCCCGCCGAGTGACCCGCCATCATGGGGACATGACCGAGCCGACGTGCCGCCCGACAAGCCTCACCGGCGACGATGTCGTGTTGCTCGACATATCTGAGCGAATTGCGACTATCACGCTAAACCGACCGGACGCACGCAACGCGCTGTCAAGCGAGGTGCTTCGAAAGATGCCTGAGGCAATGCGAATTGCCGAAGCCAGCGACGACGTCGACGTGCTGATCCTCACCGGCACCGACCCGGCGTTCACTGCAGGTCTCGACCTAAAGGAGCTCGGCTCCACCGGGGGCAACCTAGGCAACGACACGGGCGCCGACGCCAACCTCAACACCGACGGGGTACGCGGACCCTTTCCTCGGCTGACCAAGCCGCTAATCGGATCTATCAACGGTGTCGCAGTCACCGGCGGCTTCGAACTCGCACTGAACTGCGACTTCCTTGTTGCCAGCGAACATGCGAAGTTCGGCGACACCCATGCCCGCGTCGGCGTGATGCCGGGCTGGGGGCTGACCATCCTGCTCCCCCAGGCAATCGGCATTCGGCGCGCTCGGGAGATGAGCTTCACCGGCAACTTCATGAGCGCCGATGAAGCGCTGCAGTTCGGACTCGTCAACCACGTCGTCCCCCATGACGATCTGATCGACTTCACACGTCGCCTTGCGACCGATATCGTCGGCAACGAGCAGGACAGCGTCCGCCAGATCCGCGCCACGTACAACTCAATCGCGACGAACGACCACGACTGGGAAACCGAATCCCGCGACGGGCGGGCATGGCGGCGCGCTCAGTTCAGTCCCGAGAAGGTCGCTGCCCGACGCGAACGGATTCAGTCGCGTGGCAAAACACAATGACGGGCAGTAAACCGGCCCGCCACTGCTCACCAAGCTCTGAAATCAGATCACGCACACGCCTCAAGCTCGCTACCCCGGTCAGATCGGAGCGCCCATTGAACGGAGCGCCTTTTGGACCTCGATCGCGATATCGATAGCGAGGATCTCAGCGCCGTTCTGGTTCAGGTGAAACCCGTCATCGGCACGCACATCTTTACCTTCCTTGTCACGAGGATCGACGACGAACTCTGCCCAGCCACCGTCCCGCCCCGAGAAGCGGGCCCAGGTGTCGACGAACACGACATCGGGTCGAGCTGCTGCAGCTGCCTTGGCGGCTCGGTCCTGGATCGCCAGCTTTGCGGTGACGTCGGGATTGTCGTCGTTCGGGATCCCCACCCAAATCACATGCCGATCATTCTCCAGCAACAGGTCCATCACCTCGCCGGCCCGCCGCTCGTACTCATCCGACCATTCCGCCTCGTTGGCCAACGGATCACCGACAATGAACTCCAACTCGTCCTGCGGGAGCGACAGGCCCTGCGAATCGTTGCCCCCGAAAGTGACGACGACGATGTCAGGATCGACCTCAGGAATCTTTTGCTCGAGTTCGGTGGGCCAGTTGAAGAAGTCGGGGCGAGCGAGCCCGGACGAGACTTTGTAGTTGAGATCGGTCTCGGTGACCAGCGTTCCGTCGAGCAGTGTCTGAAGATACGGACCAAACGTGCCAGCATCAGAGTCGCCGACGATGTAGACCTTCGCCGGATTGTCAGACGTGGGCGGACCGGTCGAGTCCGAGTCGGCTTCGCCGCCGACCTCATCACTGTTCGTCGTCTCGACATCGCCCTCGGGCGTTGCGTCGCCCACGTCGAATGTCACGTTGTCGCCGAACCCGAGCTCGTCGCACAGCTCACGGTTGTCCGAATCGGCACAGTCGATCGCTGTGCTCTCCACCTCCTCCACATTTGCCGCTCCGGTGGCACCCGAGGCGGAGACCGGCGAGGCGGACGGGCCATCAGCAACATCATCGTCGCTACCCAGAAATGCCCCGACTGCGACCACGGCTGCGTATCCGATGATGCCGACGACAGCAAACACGCCCAACCGCCTTGCCCAGTAGTTGGGCGGGTTTGGGGGTGCCGAACGGCCGGCGGACGGTGGCGGTGAGGGTGCCATTCTTCCCCACAATATGGCGGAAAAGAGGCGCATAGACGGCAGCTCGACCGAGATTGCCTGCACGAAGGGCTGCCCGTTGGTATCTTTGTGCCTCTACGTGAACACTCGGGAAATCCCGGGGCACATCTCAGCAAGGGGAGAACATGATCAACAGCAAGAAGATGCTGGCGTTCGGTGCGGTAGCCGCACTCGGATTCGCGGCCTGTGGCAGCGATGACGACAGTGGGGACGAAACCGAAACCACCGAAGTCGCCACCACCGAAGCCGCCGAGGAGGAAGCCGAAGCTGCTTCAGATGGCGCACTGACGGCAGTCGGACTGACCTACGACATTGGTGGCCGTGGCGACCAGTCGTTTAACGACTCAGCCGCTGCGGGAATTGAGCGTGCTGTCGCCGACCTCGGCATCAAGGCCAACGAACTCGTTCCCAACGAGGACGGATCCAACCGTGCTGAATTGCTGCAACTCCAGGCCGACGAAGCCGAACTTGTGATCGGCGTGGGCTTCCTGTTCGCCGATGACACTGTTGCCGCTGCGGGGAACAACCCCGACACGCTCTTTGCAGTCGTCGATGACGCGATGCTCGACTTTGAAGCCGAGGGTGGCCCTGCGCCGCGCTGCGAAAACTGCGTTGGACTGACCTTCGCCGAGGAGCAAGGATCATTCCTCGTCGGCGCGGCGGCCGCGCTCAAGAGTGAGACGGGCGTTATCGGTTTCATCGGCGGCGTTTCGGGCTTCGGTCTGATTGAGAAGTTTGAGGCCGGCTACCAGGCTGGCGCTCAGGCGGTCAACCCCGACATCGTGATCGAGAGCCAGTACATCACTGCAGCACCTGACTTCGACGGGTTCTTTGCGCCAGACCGCGCAAAGGAGATCGCTCTTACGATGTACGACGATGGCGCCGACATCGTCTATCACGCTGCAGGCGGCTCGGGTGCTGGCGTGTTCGAGGCAGCCAAGGAATTCTCGGAAGCAAATGGCTCGAAGGTGTGGGGCATTGGCGTCGACTCCGACCAGTACAACACCGTTGACGCTGCGGTGCAGGAGTACGTGCTGACATCGATGCTCAAGCGTGTCGACAATGCCGTCTACGAGATCACCAAGGCCGCCAACGATGGCGCTGCCGAAGTCGGCAACGTCGTTTACGACCTCTCGACTGATGGCGTGGGCTACTCCACCTCGGGCGGGTACCTCGACGACATTGTCGATCAGCTCGAAGAATTCAAAGCGCAAATCCAGGATGGAACCATCACAGTTCCGACTGAGCCGTCCTGATCACAAGCTGACCGAATTCCGGCGACGCCGGACAAATCACTAACCTGCGCTGAGCGGGGCCGGTCTCCGGTCCCGCTCTTCGTTTTTTCACCACGACATCTTTCACGGCTGGGTAGGCCCGCCGCCAGAAGGGACACCTGTGACCGCCGCAATAGAGTTGATCGGAATCACAAAGCGATTTCCCGGGGTAATCGCAAATGATGATGTCAATCTCACTGTAAAGCGCGGCGAGATCCATGCGATCTGCGGCGAGAACGGGGCTGGTAAGTCGACCCTCATGAAGATTCTCTACGGCATGCAGGCACCTGACAAAGGGCGCATGCTGATCGACGGTGAGGAAGTCAAACTTTCATCACCGGGCGATGCCATCGAGCGCGGGATCGGGATGGTGCACCAGCACTTCATGCTCGCCGACCAACTCACAGTTCTCGAGAACGTAATCCTGGGTTCCGAGCCCACGTCACGTGGCTTTGTCGACTTCACAGCTGCCCGGACACACTTCGATGAAGTCGGAGAGGCCTACGGGCTAACCATCGACCCCGATGATCTAGTCGAAACGCTTGAAGTGGGCGAGCGCCAACGAGTGGAGATCATCAAGGTGCTCTTTCGCGGCGCCGAGATCCTGATCCTTGACGAGCCAACTGCAGTGCTCGTTCCGCAGGAGGTCGAAGAGCTGTTTCGGAACATGCGCGGCCTGAGGGCCGACGGTGCGACGATCTTGTTCATCGATCACAAGCTCCAGGAAGTGCTCGAGATTGCCGACACGATCACCGTGCTGCGACAGGGGCGCACGGTTGCAACAGTTGACCCGAACGAGGTCAACGCCGGCGACCTGGCCGAGTTAATGGTCGGATCAGAACTGCCGACTCCGGCCACCGGTGCGTCCACTGTGACCGATGAGGTGGCGTTGCATGTCAAGGGCGTCACCGTTCTGGACGTCGATGACCGACCCGTCGTCGACGACGTCAGCCTCAAGATTCGCCGTGGGGAGATCGTCGGTATCGCAGGCGTTGAGGGAAATGGTCAGCACGAACTGGTATCGGCGATCATCGGAACGCTCGACCCGAGCGCTGGAGCCATCAGTTTGAACGGCGAGAACATCGCCCACTGGTCAGTGCGCGACCGCCGCGAAGCCGGGGTGGCCTACGTCCCCCAAGACCGCCAATCTGAGGGTCTACTCCTTACGGCACCATTGTGGGAGAACGCCGCACTCGGCCATCAAACCCGTCCACCTTTTTCGAAAGGTGTCTGGGTGGATCGTGCCGGATCCAAGGAGCGCACCGAGGAGATTCGTTCGAGCTTCGACGTTCGCACACCAAACATTGACGTATCGGCCCACGCCCTTTCCGGCGGGAACCAGCAAAAGCTGATCCTTGGTCGCGAGGTCACCTCCGAACCCAAATTGCTGATCGCCTCCCACCCAACACGTGGCATCGATGTCGGTGCGCAGGCCGCCGTTTGGGATCACCTGCGGCGATCAAGATCCGACGGGCTGGCGACACTGCTCATATCAGCCGACCTTGACGAACTGATCGGTCTGTCCGACACGATCGTCGTCATGTTTCGAGGCAAGCTCGTCGCCACGCTCGATCCCAATGATGTCACTCCGAGAGATCTCGGCGCCTTCATGACCGGCGCTCATCTCGGAGACGAACACACACCCACAATCAATCAGGCGGTGCAACAATGACGCACCCCACCATTCGTCGAATCGTGCTCACGGTCGGCGCCCCGATCTCGGCTGTGTTTTTCGCTGTCCTCCTCTCGTCGCTCTTCCTGCTGATCTCCGGCAGCAGCCCATTTCAGGCATACATCGATATGATCGAGAACGCCAGTCGGCTCGAGACTTTCGTCGACATCTTGAACGAGGCGACGCCGCTCTACATCTCGGCAATCGCAGCCGCAATCGGATTCCGGATGAACCTGTTCAACATCGGGGTCGAAGGCCAGTACCTGCTCGCCGCATTCTTCGCCGCCGCAGTCGGCGGTTATTTTGCAGGACTTCCACCGGTTCTGCATGTAACACTGATCCTGATTGTGTCGGTCCTTGTCGGTGCCGCCTACGCAGGTCTCGCTGGCGCTCTCAAGGTGACGCGCGGCATCAACGAAGTGATCAGCACGATCATGCTGAACTTCATAGCTGTCGGCGGCATCATCGCCTGGCTCATTCGCGAATGGGCCGACGACACGGGTGCCACCAACTCCGGCACCACCCCGATAGACGAGTCGGGTCGGATGCCAAGTCTCAACGGGCTGCTTGAAGTCTTCACACGAGAGATCAGTAAGGGTCGCGAGCTGACCGGTGTCCTACTCATCGCGATTCTCGTGGGTATCACGTACCACTTATTCATCAACAGAACCCGCATCGGATTCGACTTCCGCGCCAGCGGCTACAACCCAATGGCCGCTCGCGCCGGCGGTATCCCCCCCAAGCGGATGGTGATGTATGCGATGCTGCTGTCCGGCGGAGTGGCGGGCCTAGTCGGAATGAGCGAGGTCCTCAGCCAGCGCTACAAGTACGACCAGAGTTTCATCCAGGGGCTCGGTTTCAATGGAATCGCCATCGCCCTTCTCGGGCGCAATAATCCAGTAGGCATTGCGATCGGTGCGCTGCTGTTCGGGTTTCTAAATGCCTCGTCCGGAATCCTCCAAATCACGGGCTCCGCTACCCCCGAAATCGTTCAGATCATGAAAGGCATTATCGTGCTCAGCGCCGTGATCGCCTACGAGGCAGTTCGTCGAGTCAAGCTGCGCGACGAGGCACGCAGCGCCGCCGAGGCGACGGAGCGAATGTCGACCGAGCCAGAGGAGGCGCTGGCGTGAGTGACGAACCACGCCTGACGTCTTGGACAACTCTTCCGGACTCCGAAAGAGCACCGGCAGACAACATGAGCCCTGTTGATCCGGTCGCACCCGATTTGAAGCCGACTCTCTTCGAGCGGTACGCAGCGCTTTCGGCTCCGGTTCGATGGATGACCTCGGCGGCAATCGGAATTTTCGTGCTTTCGCTGGTCCAGACGGTAGGTCGAGACGACACAACGGTACTGACCGAACCTGGCACTGCCGGTGCGATGCTCCGCTTCGCTGTGCCGATCCTTCTCGCCGGACTTGGCGGCCTTTTCTCCGAACGGGCCGGTGTGGTCAACATCGGCCTTGAGGGCATGATGATCCTCGGCACATGGTTTGGGGCTTGGGGAACGGTCAACTTCGGTTCTCCCTGGGCCGGTCTCGTTTGCGGTCTCGTCGGTGGCGCGCTGGGTGGACTCCTGCACGCCATTGCCACGGTGAGCTTTGGGGTTGATCACATCATCTCCGGCGTTGCGATCAACATCTTGACCCCGGGTCTTGCTCGTTTTGCCTCCGACCGTCTCTCTGAGGCCGACCGAAACTCCTTCCCCACAAAATGGGAGGGGGGGTCAATTACCCAGTCACCGCGCGCCGGCGGACTCCCCAAGATCAATGTTCCGTACCTGGCTGGAGGTAACGATACATACAACCTGCTCGGCGAAATCGATGACGCAAATATCTTCTTCGTGTCCGACGTGGCGGGCGTTCTAGAGGGCTTCATGACCCAACTGTCGCTGTTCACGGTGATTGCGTTCGCTCTCGTCCCGGTGAGCGCAGTCCTATTGTGGAAGACAAGAATGGGACTACGGATTCGGATCTGCGGCGAACGCCCCGAAGCTGGCGAAAGCCTCGGAGTGAACATCTATCTATACAAATACGTCGGTGTGATCATGAGCGGAGCGATGGCCGGGCTGGCCGGCGCATTCATTGTGATGGAGTTGTCCAACGTCTACCGCGAGGGTCAAACGCAGGGACGTGGCTTCATCGGTCTTGCCGCACTCATCTTCGGCAACTGGCGACCTGTTGGAATCATGCTCGGCTCTTTGCTTTTCGGCTATCCATTCGTGCTGGCGCTCCGGGACGGAGACGGTGTTGGCACCCACGCCCTCCTGCTGGTTATCGCCATCGCACTCACGGCGGTTATGGCGTGGTCGATCAGACAAGCAAATCGAACCGACGCGACTATTGCCGGCGGACTTGCCGCAACGGTGCTGCTCTGGTGGGCGATGACGGACGTCGCTCCGGATTGGCTTCCGAACACGATGCCGTACGCAACGGTACTGCTCGTCTTGGTCTTTATGAGCCAACGCCTTCGGATGCCAGCCGCGGACGGGCAGATCTACCGCAAGGGCGAGTGAACATGGTGGCGGCCGATCGCGCCCTGGATCTCCCGAAGGTTCTGCTGCACGACCACCTCGACGGGGGCCTTCGTGTGTCGACGGTCATCGACCTTGCGGCCGAGATCGGCTGGAACCTTCCATCGACCGACCAGGACGATCTACAGGCGTGGTTCACCGCAGGCGCTGCAACTCGCAGCCTTGAAATGTACCTTGCGACTTTCGAGCACACATGTGCTGTGATGCAACACGCCGAACACATCGAACGAGTTGCCGCCGAAGCCGCTGTCGACCTTGCAGCTGACGGCGTGGTGTACGCAGAAATTCGCTTCGCACCCGAACTGCACCAGCAGCACGGCCTCGAACTTGATGTAATTGTCGGCGCCGTGACATCGGGATTACGTCGGGGCGAAGCAGAGGCGACGTCACCAATCATCGTGAACGTGATTCTGTGCGCGATGCGAACCGAACACCGCTCGCTCGAAATCGCCCAACTTGTCGACCGACTTCGGGCATGGGACGACAAGGTCGTCGCCTTTGACCTCGCCGGGGCCGAGACAGGGTTCCCGCCCTCTCTTCACGCTGACGCCCTCGCGTTCGCCCGGCGTTCACATCAGAACATCACAATCCACTCCAGTGAACCGCCTGACCTCGAATTGATCTCCGATGCACTGCAACATGGCGCACATCGCATTGGTCACGGAGTACGCCTCCAACGCGATATCGACGTTGGACCTGACGGAGAGATGGTCCTCGGGCCGCTTGCACGCTACGTGCTTGATCATCAGGTTCATCTCGAGATGGCACCGACCTGCCACGTCCACGTCGGTGCGGTCGATAGCATCGAGGCTCACCCTCTCGCCCCGATGCTGCGAGCTGGCTTCAACGTCGGCATTAATACCGACAACCGGCTGATGAGTAACGTCACGCCATCGTCGGAGTTGACTGCCGTCGCCGCGGCACATCACCTGTCGCGAACAGAGATGGGGCGTCTGGCGACGAACGCGATGATGTCGGCATTTTGTCCAATTGAGGAACGCCAACGGATCATCACCGAAGTGCTGCGCCCTGCGTACAACTAACGAATTGAACGCCCGAACAGCGTTCAGCGGGTTAGCGTCGTTACCGCTTCGACTTCGATGCCACCGCGCGGACGCTGCGTCAAGGTGACCGTGACCCGTTCAGGCTGCGCAGTGGTCATCACTTCCGATGCGATCTCCGCCGACAATGCCTCAGCGAACACGGCACGATCTCGGAACCCCCACAGATACAGCTTCAGACTCTTCGACTCGATGCACCACCCGTTGGGCACGTACTCAATCACCACACTCGAGAGGTCGGGCTGCTCGGTGACCGGACACATTGAGGCCAACTCATCGTTGGCGAGGGTCACGATCGAGATCCCTGCCGGCGCCGGAAACACCTCAACGTGTTCGACCGCGTGGCGCACGGTGTTGCCGAGGATTGTCAGTTCCATAAAGTCGAGGCTATCCAAAGCTGGCCCAACGATCAGCCGGGACGCAACCCGTGCGCTTGGTCGGGCGCCACGATCGAACCCGCGCTAACATCTTACCTGTCGCTCTAATGCTCCGGGGAGAATTCCGTGCGTAAACCGATCGTTACTGTCGCCATCGCTGCTGCGATCGGCGTTGCCGCCTGCTCGGGCTCCAATTCGACCTCCCCGGAAATCGAGAGCACCAAAGCCGACGAAGTGGCTCCGGTCTCGGAACCAGCCGCGCCCGCCACCGATGCGGCCGTGGCGGGCGAGCCCGCTGTCGACGACACCACGACGACAATTGACCCCGCCGAGGCGCAAACGATTGAGCAGATCAACGCCTACATCGACGAGGCTGCAGCATTCGATCAGGCCGCAGCCGACGCGCAGTTCCCGGAAGGGCTGACCTTTGCTGCGGGCGGGGCGCCGGGGTACTCCAGGTACGTGTTCCGAGAGAGCTCGGCCGGTGTCGTTCCAACGCTGGTAGAGGGCCCACTCGACGACACAGTCCGCTGTCAGTCGGTTGAACTCCCATGCTCCTATCTCGAGCTAAAGGAACTGCACGAATCCGGTGCCGGGATCCCCCTCGAGCTCGAAATGTCGGCCGACGAACTCGCAACTTTGGTCGGCCAACTCGACGAGCTCAGCGCATTCGCCGAAGAGCATCGGGACATCAATGTCGCCTGTGCGAACGGTTTCGTGAGCGATCGCATCCAGACAGCGAACATGGGCACGCACCTCTACAAGGGCGAATTCATCGCCAACGGCTTCGATCCGGGCGAGCCGGAGATCCTGCTCTACGCGCTCGCCGATAACACTGTGCCGGATGGCGCTGTCGGACAATGTCGTGATGGCGCGTGGAGGGGCGAGCCGATGCAGCTGATTGGGACGTCGTTCATCATCCCACCGCAGGTCATCGGCAACGAACACCCCGAAACCTTTGCTGGCCCGCTCGACAACTGGCACATCCACTACAACCTCTGTCGTGGTGCAAGCGAAGGACGGGATTCCTTTCTTCCGCTCAGCGAATGCCAGGCCGCAGGTGGCCGCTTCAGCGCGTCCCTGGGGTGGATGATCCATGCCTGGGTCGACCCTCAGCATGACAACCAACTTGGTGTCTTCTCAATGTGGAACCCGACAGTTGCTCCAATCTCTGACCCGAACGCGATCTTCGAGACCCGCGAGGTGCGCGGCAGCGACTTCCCTGACGGTGCCGAGCAGTCACTGATCACCGATTTCGACTACACCGGCGAACTGTCGGTCAGCGTCGGCCAGTCGTTGTTCTTCAACAACGTCGACGCTGTTCCACACACGGTGAGCGCCGGCACATTCGACACGCCAATGTTCGACCAATTCGACTCGGGTCTGCTCGACCCAGGGACAAACTTCGAACTCTCATTCGACGAAGCCGGCGTCTACAGCCTGTTTTGCACCCTTCACCCCGACATGCAGGCCACCGTCACCGTCAAGTAACACGCAGAGGGCGACCGGTCAGGGCCGTTGCGTCACGCGGGAGCACCAAACTGACGGTCACCCGCATCACCCAACCCCGGCACGATGAATGCGTCGTCGTTCAGTTCGTCGTCCACTGCAGCAGTAAACAGCGTGACGTCAATTCCGCACGCATCGACAGCAGCGATCCCCTCCGGGGCGCACAGTGCACACACGACGGTCAGTGGCTGTGCCGCTCCGCGATTGATAAGGAGCCGCAGCGTATGGATCAACGATCCACCCGTGGCGAGCATCGGGTCCACGACAATGACCGGACGGCTCGCCATGTCGTCGGGCAACTTGTTGACGTAGGGCTCCGGCTCGTGCGTCTCTTCGTTGCGCGCTATGCCGATGAACCCGATATCGGCGTTAGGCAGCAGGTGCTGAGCAGGGCTCAGGAATCCCAACCCTGCCCGCAGGATCGGGATGATCACCGGCTGTGACGCCAACCGCACGGCAGATGCCTCGGTCAGCGGGGTCGTGACCGTGCCTTCGAGCGTCGGCAACGTCCGTGTCGCCTCGGCGATCAGCAACATACCGATCCGCTCAAGGTTCGTCCGAAAGAGCGCATTGGGCGTTTCGGCATCTCGGATCCGAGCCAGCGCCTCGAGAGCGAGCGGGTGATCAACTACGACGATTTCGACTGTCATGGTTCGCAGCCTGTCAGACTCCGAGCTGCTCCTCCGCTTTAAGCATCGCATAACGCGGCTTCACGATCCCATCGATGATCTTGATCCGCTCAGGAAATGGCACGAAAGCCGACTTCAATGCGTTGACCGTAAGCCACTGCATGTCGTCGAGTCCCCACCCAAACGCGTCGCGGCAACCGAGCATCTCCTTGGTCATGGACGTATCACTCATGAGACGGTTGTCGGTGTTGATCGTCACGCGGAACCGTAGGCGCCGGAACATCCCAATCGGATGTTCGGCGATCGACGGGGCTATACCCGTATTGACGTTGGAGGTCGGGCACACCTCAAGTGGGATGCGTCGATCGCGGATGTAGTTCGCTAATTGACCCAGCGTTGCGTCACCGTCCCGGCTGATTTCGATGTCATCGACAAGACGAACGCCGTGGCCCAGCCGCTCGGCCCCACATAATTGGACAGCCTCCCAAATCGACGGCAGTCCGAATGCTTCGCCGGCATGAATCGTGGCGTGGAAATTCTCGCGGTTGACGAGCTGAAAGGCGTCGAGGTGGCGAGTCGGCGGAAACCCGGCCTCCGGCCCGGCGATGTCGAATCCTATGACACCAGCGTCACGGTGCCGAACGGCGAGTTCAGCGATCTCGTAGCTTCGGGCAGCCTGGCGCATGGCGGAGAGGATCGAATAAATAGTGAGATCGGTGCCATCCGAGCCGCGCCGAAAGCCGTCCGTGACCGCTGTGACGACTTCGTCGAGCGTAAGCCTGGCTTCAAGGTGCAACTCGGGTGCGAAGCGGACCTCGGCGTAAACAATGCCGTCGGCAGCGAGATCCTGCGCGCACTCGAATGCAACACGCTCGATGGCGTCACGGTGCTGCATCACACCGCCAGTGTGCGCGAACGTTTCAAGGTAGAGCACAAGATCGTTGCGCTTGGCCCCGCGGTTGAACCACTGAGCCAATTCGTCCGCATCTGTCGTCGGAAGATCGGCGTAGCCGTACTCCGACGCCAACTCGATCACCGTCTGGGGGCGCAGCCCGCCGTCGAGATGGTCATGAAGTAGCGCCTTGGGTGCCCGTGCGATCAGATCAGCGGTCGCCATGGCCACACGCTATCGATCTCAGAGATCTGGCCAAGCCGAACGGCAGCCGGTTCACAGGTGGGCTCAATCACATTGAACGACGTTGGTCGCTGGGGACGGCAGCGACGCGGAAACCCATGTTGCCCGTCGACGAGTCGACCGCATTCGAACTCCGTGCCGAGACGCGGTACCGATCGCAGTAGGAGTCGTGACAGAGGTACGACCCACCACGAATCACGCGTGCCTCGCCGGCCGGCGGACCAGTAGGGTCGGTAGTGGGACCAGTGCGGTGAAAATCGGAGTGAAACCAGTCTGCACACCACTCCCACACATTTCCGGCGACGTTGTAAAGGCCAAATCCATTCGGCGGGAACGCATCGACAGGGGCAGTGCCGACGTATCCATCGTCGGCGGTGTTCTCGACGGGAAAGCTCCCCTCCCATATGTTGCACATTGTTGCGCCATCAGGCGCCAACTCGTCGCCCCACGCAAAACGTCGCAACTCGAGTCCGCCGCGCGCAGCGCGTTCCCACTCCGCTTCCGTCGGAAGCCTCACTCCCGCCCATTCGCAATACGCCATCGCATCGTTCCACGAGACGTGCACGACGGGATGGTCGAGTAGGCCCTCAAGATCAGACTGTGGTCCAGCCGGATGAGCCCAGTCCGCCCCAAACACCTGCCGCCACCACGGTGTGGCCGCTACCGCGCGAGTTTCGGGAAAGTCATCCGGAAGAAACATGTGGAATACGAACGACCACTCAAACCGTTCTGCGTCCGTGCCGAAGCCGGTGTCATCGACAAAGTTCCTGAACTCTCGGTTACTGACTGCGTACGGAGCGATCTGGTACTCACCGAGCTCGATCTCGCGGGCCGGACTCTCACCATCGCCTTTCCAGCGGTAGTCCTCGTCTGTGCCCATCATAAACCGGCCGCCGGGGATGGTAAGCAGTCGATGGTCTGGCGCCGACGCCGCCAGCGATGCAGTGCTAGTCGGTTGGGCGCACCCCTTCGTCGGTTGCCGACTTGGCGCGCAGCACCCGTTCTGCGACGAGTCATTAGTCACCGAGGCAAGATACCAAACGCGTCGATTCGAGCGGCGTTAAGGCCGACCCCCAGTTGTCTCCTCGCACGAGGGCATGGCACTACGGATAACGGCGCGATCAATGAAGGAGCGCGAATGCGGACTTCTGAGCAACAACCTCGGACAGAAAGTCGAGGCAGCCGCGATGCTGCATTGCGACCGATCCTTGCGTTTACGAGGATGGTGTTGCTTATCTGCTTGCTCTAGCGACCGGAATTGCATCGCGAGCGGCAAGCGTGGCTAGTCGACGACTAAGACCTGGGGGCGCTCTCCGCCAGCGCGTTGAGCAGATCGTACAGTTGCTCGACAGGGAGGTCGACAGCTTCGCCATACAGCTTGACTTTCGGCTCCGTCCCGCTCGGCCGGACCTGGAGGCGGGCGCCGTTGACGAGCATCAACCGGACCAAGTTTGCCTCGGGATATGACGTAACCACCTCGACCTCAATGCCGCCGATCTTGCCAGGAGGATCGGCGTCGATCGCAGCAACCCACTGGGCGCCGACCGACGGTGGGATGCGCACGGATACCTCGGCGGTCACATAACGACCAAAGCGGTCGGCGATCGCATCAAGGCGATCCTGCATCGTGACGCCGTCAGCAGCGGCACACGCAGCGATCTCGGCCATCAGTACGGCAGCAGAGATGCCGTCCTTGTCGAGCGGGCGGTCGGTCACTAGATAACCAAGCGCCTGTTCGTAACCGAACACAAAGCGCTGTCCTTCAGCGGCGCGGTCGTTTGCGATTCGCCCGATCCACTTGAACCCCGTGAACGTCTCCACCGAATGCACGCCATACGCCTTGGCCATCTGAGCAAGCAACGACGACGACACCAGTGTCGTCACTACGAGCCGCTCATCGCCCGACGTATGGGCGAGGATGTGATCGGCGAACAGCCACCCGATCTCATCGCCCTCGAGGCGCCGCCAACCGCCGTCGAGCGTCGGAATCGCAACTCCAAGCCGGTCGGCGTCGGGGTCGTTAGCCAACGCGATCATGGCATCGGACTCCCCAGCCGTTTGAAGCAACAGATCCATCGCCCCGGGTTCCTCCGGATTCGGGAATGCAACCGTTGGGAACGTGCCGTCCGGTTGATGCTGCTCGATCACCGGGATCGGCGCGTCGAGTCCTGAGGCAACGAACGCCATCTCAATGGTCTCGGCGCCCACACCGTGCATCGCCGTATACGCGACCGGTACACCCGGCACATCGGGTCGGAGACGCACGGCCGGAATCGACGCTACGTACGCCCTCTGCCACGAGCTATCCAGGTGCAGAATCAGGTGATCATCTTCACGGGCAAGCTCCACTGCGAGCGGGTCGACTTGGTCGATGCGGTCCGAAATCTCGCTGTCAACAGGGCTTACAATCTGCGAGCCCGTCTCAAGGAACACCTTGTAGCCATTGTCGGCCGGGGGATTGTGCGACGCAGTGACGACGACCCCCGCTGCGGCGTCGAGTCCGGTGATCGACCAGGCGAGCACGGGGGTCGGCTGGACACCGGGGTGCAGCATCGAACGGATTCCCATAGCTGCGAGCACCCGAGCCGTGTCGAGCGCAAACACGTTGCTCTTGCGACGCGCATCGTTGGCGATGACCACGCCGCGTTCTGCGGCGTTCTCAATTCTACCCGCCGACTCCTCATCGAGCAGCCACCGTCCAAGGCCGGCAGCGGCCTGGCGGACGACTAGCCGATTCATTCGCATAGGACCTGCGGCCACCGCAGCGCGAAGGCCTGCCGTACCAAACTGGAGCCGACCACCGAATCGCGCGGCGAGGTCTTCGCTGGCAGGTTGATCCCCGGCGTCAGCAGCTTCAACCAGCGACGAGAGTTCTCCTCGCAGGTCTTCGTCTGGTTCGGCTGCTATCCATGCCTGCGCCGTCTTGAGGAGGTCGGTGTCAGTCATCGCTGCGAAGCGTATGCAACTCGACCAGCGGGCGCGGACCTACATGGCTGATCACTTCGGCCGCGGCGATCGAACCGAGTCGGCCACACTCTGAGACGTCGGCACCGGTGGTGAGGCCGTGCAGGAAACCGGCAGCGAACAAGTCGCCGGCGCCAGTCGTGTCGACTACGGCTTTCACTTGGACTGCGGGCACCTCGACGAGCTCGTCATGGGTGACCACGACACAACCGGCTGCACCGCGGGTGACGACGGCCATCGAACATTCTGAACGCAGCGCCGCCACGGCATCGTCGAACGATTCCAACTGGTACAGCGACAACAACTCATCCTCGTTCCCGAACAGCAGGTCGACACTGTCAGCCACAAGGCCGCGAAAGTCGTCGCGATGACGGTCGACACAAAACGAATCCGACAGCGTGAGCGACACGGTCCTGCCGTGCTCGTGTGCCACACCTGCGGCATGACGGAAGGCCGCCTTCGCATCGTCGCGATCGTAGAGATACCCCTCCATGTAGAGGATTTGGCCCTGAGCGATGACTTCCTCGTCCAAATCGTCGACGCTCAACATCGACGACACGCCGAGGTAGGTGTTCATGGTCCGCTCTGCGTCGGGGGTCACCACGATTACGCATCTGCCGGTCGGAATCGGCTGCTCGCTACGCCCGCCCGCAAACGTCACGCCCACGGCTCGCATGTCGTGACCGAAGACCTGCCCGAGGTCGTCGGTGTTGACTTTGCCGATGTACGCCGCCCGGCCGCGGAAGCTCGCTACGCCGCACACGGTGTTGGCGGCTGACCCGCCACTCATCTCAACGGCGCCAGACAAGGCGGCATACAACTCAACGGCGCGCTCCGTCTCGATTAAGGTCATCGACCCCTTTACAAGTTGCTGGCTCTTGAGGAAATGTTCGGGAGCGTGAGCAATCACGTCGACGAGCGCGTTTCCGATGCCAACGACGTCGTAGCGGGGCTGGTCCAAAGACGACGAGCGGGATGACTGTGAGCCGAACACGGACATCAACGCTACCCCCGCTACTCTCCCGCTTATGTCGTCTGCGAACGCGTCCGCCCTCGTCGCCCCAGATCCATTCCGGCTCCCAAGTCACGTGCGCCCAACCCGCTACGACGTCCTCCTGCGGCCGACACTCGACGACGCTTCGTTCAGCGGCGAAGTCTCCATCAAACTTGATGTAAGCGAACCGACCACATCAATTGTCCTCAATGCAGTCGAACTCTGGATCGACGAAGTTCGCGTTGAAGGAATCAATGCCACGTGGAGCCTCGATGAATCGACGGAACGAATGACTGTCGAACTTGACGAAGCGGTCGCCGAATCGACCACCTTGTTCGTGCGCTTTCGCGGAACCTTGAACGACAAGCTGCGCGGTTTTTACCGGAGTACGTACATTGACGCTTCCGGCATTGCGCACGTGATCGCTACATCCCAGATGCAGGCGACCGACTGTCGCCGAGCGTTCCCTTGCTGGGACGAGCCAGCGTTCAAGGCGGTGTTCGGGATCACGCTTGATGTTGCAGACGGATTGTCCGCAATCTCAAACGGCTCCGAACTCGGCCGGACGAGCGACGACGGCCGGACCCTGATCCGTTTTGCCGACACGATGACTATGAGCTCTTACCTCGTCGCTGTCGTCGTCGGTGAGCTCGAAATGACCGATCCGCTCGATGTCGACGGAACCCCCCTCCGCATCGTTCACGTGCCCGGTAAGTCAGGACTGACGCAATTCGGTCTCGAGGTCGGTGCATTCTGCCTGCGCTGGTTTCAGGAGTACTACGACATCGAATATCCGTCTGACAAAGTCGACCTCGTCGGACTTCCCGACTTCGCCGCCGGGGCGATGGAAAACCTTGGTTGCATCACGTTCCGTGAAAGTCTGCTGCTCATCGATCCCGACCGATCGACACAGCACGAGCGGCAGCTGGTCGCCGATGTCGTCGCCCATGAACTCGCCCACATGTGGTTCGGGGACCTCGTCACAATGAACTGGTGGAACGGCATCTGGCTCAACGAAGCCTTCGCGACGTTCATGGAGATCGCCGCATGCGATGCGTTTGCGCCGGAGTGGGAGCGATGGACCAGTTTCGGACTCGAGCGGAGCGTCGCATTCGAGGTCGACTCACTCGCCAGCACTCGTTCGGTTGAGTTCGAGGTGCGCTCACCCGCCGAGGCCGACGGCATGTTCGATGTTCTCACGTATCAAAAGGGTGGCGCGCTGCTTCGCATGCTTGAGCAGTACCTCGGCCCAGCTGAGTTCCGCGCTGGCGTTTCGCACTACCTACGTACCCACGCTTACGCCAACACCGAGACGAATGACCTCTGGGACGCTATTGAGGCCACGTCGGGCGAGCCGGTCCGCCGACTCATGGATTCATGGATTTGGCAGCCCGGATTCCCGCTCGTGTCGGCCGCACTAATCGACGTCGATGGTGTTCCCCACGTGCAACTCCAACAGGAGCGGTTCTCCTACGGTGAGAGCGCGCAAACTAATAGCTGGGTGATCCCGGTGCACGTTCGCTCAGGTATCGAGACTCACACGGTCATGATCGAATCGAGCGATCCGGTCACTATTGCCCTGCCCTCCGACGACGACGCGGTGGTTGTCAACGCCGGCGGTCATGGGTTCTTCCGAGTTGCCTATGGGCCTGAGTTACGTGCGCGCATTGCCGACCCTCTTAATCTCGCACGACTCGACACCCTCGAGCGGTACAGCCTCGTCGATGACGCCTGGGCGGCGACTATCGCCGGTCGAATGTCGGCAGCTGATCTCCTCGGGTTACTTGAGAGTTTCGGTGCCGAACGCGAATACGGCGTATGGCACGCAATCACGATCGCCCTGGGTGGGATGGCTCGTCTCGTCGACGACGAAGCGCTTGACGCGTTGCGGACCCGAGTGCGCAGCCTCGTAGCTCCGGCGCTCGAACCACTCGGGGATCCAACATTCCATGAACCAGACCTGACCGGCAAGCTCAGAGGGCTACTCACCCGCACGATGGGGTCGCTCGGCCGCGACACTGCCACCCAGACCCACTGTGGCGAGCTCTTCGCTGCTGCCCGGCGCGGCGAGTCAGTCGATAGCGAAATGCTCTCGGCCTCCACAACCGTTGTGGCCGCAACCGGCGGTATCAACGACTACGAGCAGATGCTCGACGGTGTCACCAGCGCCGCTACGCCGCAGGAACAGCTTCGACTGTTGTACGCACTAGCCGAGTTCGACGATGCCGATCTCATTGCCCGCACGCGGACGCTGGCCATGAGCGACGCAGTAAAAACTCAGAACGCTCCGTTCCTGTTACGTTCCACGATCGCGAACCGCCTTCATGGCCCTGTGTCTTGGGAGTTCGTTAAGACCCACTGGGACGAAGCGACCCAGCGGTTTCCCGCTAACACAATCGTGCGAATGGTCGACTCCGTGAAGCATCTCACTGCGCCGGGTGCCGTCGACGACGCCGCCCAGTTTTTTGCCGAGCACCCAATTGAGCAGGCCAGCCAGACGCTCGAACAAATTCTTGAGCAACAGCGCGTGAACTCTGCGCTGCGTGCCCGCGAAGGACGGGCCTTCGGTGCGTTTCTTCTGGAATCATCGGTCCAGCCGACATGACCGGCGACGGCGCCGGACACGACAAGACCCCAGGCCTTTAGCCGGGCTCGCCGACACCTGGGGTCCTTGGGCGTGGAGCTAAGGGGAATTGAACCCCTGACCTCGTCATTGCGAACGACGCGCTCTACCAACTGAGCTATAGCCCCGAAGGCCGGAAGTGTAGCGGGCGGTTGTCAGTCCCCGCACCAGGTTTCGGGCTCAGCTAAGCCAGTTGTCGTACGGCAAGCTGGCCTCACGCTGATTGCTCTGGGCAAGTAGATAAACGTACCCGCACAGTGCCAGGAACGCCAGCACGAAGGCGTACAACATGACCGTGGAGCCGGTGGTAGCCGCCAGGAAGAGTGTGCACGCAGTCGCAACCACCAGCACAAACAAGATGTTTGTTCGGCGTTGTTTCGACGAACTGCACTGAGCGGCAGCAGCTGACGGTCGATGCTGGCCCCCTGTCGGGTCACCGTGCGACCGGCGACCAGTCTCGGCGTACCCATCTGCGATCGGGTAGCGCTCGTAGCTGGTCAGACGGGACCGGCGTTGGCCGTCGGTGGACTTGGAAGGCTCGAAACTTTCACTCGGCTGTCGGCGGGTTTCCGGGCGAGGCTTCCCCCCGGTCGGATCCCCATGAGACCGGAACCACGGTCCGTCGACGTCAGAGTCGACGGGACGGCTGGGCGAAATTGCAGTGTTTGAGCGGGCGGCCAGATCGGACTTGGACGGCTGTTTGATGACCCCCTGCCGCAGCGCCGGCCGACCGGGGCGCCCTGCAGCAACAGGACGGCTTAGCGGTGATTGTGCCAACGGCCGACCGATCGCTCGAATGCCTCCTCGTGGCGGCGTCGCCGTGTGCTGCAGCTTGGTGAGCTGACGGCGAAAGTCGGTGACGGAGGAGTTCGGTCTGTTCTCGACTCGCGACCGGAGCATCGGCGGGATGAGAACTGCGAGCCATGCCGCAGCGACCACTAAGAGAATGAGTTGAGCCATAAGAAGGGTGGAGTGAACTGCAGGGGCTTCAGGAACGATGGGAACGCTCGAGAAGTTCTAAGTATGACGAGTCTATGACGTTTGTGACAAGTCGCGCAACGACTTCCGTAGCAAACGTCATACCTCTTCAACGGGTTGTTGGGTCTCAACCGCTTCGTCTTCGACGAATCGGCGGTAGGTCCCCGAACGTCCGCCAGTCTTCTCCCATAGCGTGAGCTCGCCGATCACCATTGCCCGATCGGCTGATTTACACATGTCGTAAACCGTCAATGCTGCAGTGCTGCACGCATGCAGCGCCTCCATTTCGACACCGGTGCGGTCGACGGTGTCGACCTGCGCCTCAATCTCGACGAAGTCGTCGCCGAGCTCGAAGTTGATCGACACCGCCCCTATAAGAAGCGGGTGGCACAGCGGGATCATGTCGGAGGTGCGCTTGGCCGCTTGGATTCCGGCGACTCGAGCGACCGACAGCACGTCGCCCTTCTTCACCTCACGGTTCGCAATTGCCGTCGTCGTCTCGGGCTTCATGATTACCTTGCACCGAGCAACTGCTCGACGGTGGGTGGGATCTTTCGGCGTCACATCGACCATGCGGGCCCGACCGAGAGGGTCAAGGTGGGTGAATTCGACATCGCTCATCGACCGTGCACGGTAGCCGCGACCGGCTCCCTGCGCGACGAACGGGCAGACCGGGGTACGTTCAGCAGATGGCATCAAGTAGCAATCTCCCCTACGACGCGCTCGAAACCCTCCGCGTCGACGGCGCGGGCTTCATCGATCTCATCAGGAACAACGACCCCGACATAGCGGTTCCGGCCTGTCCGGGATGGACGCTCGCCGACCTCGCCTATCACCAGGGCGAGGTCTGGCATTTCTGGGGCCGGATCGTCGCGAGCGGTATCACCGAGCGCGAACAGCTGAGGGCAATCCGCCAGATCGAACAACCGAGCGGGCCGCTGCTGGTCGACTGGTTGGCGCTTACGCACAACGAACTGTTCTCGGCACTCGTTGATGCCGGAACCGACCAGGAAGTATGGACATGGACGGGCGCAAACAGAGACACAGCATGGGTCCGCCGCCGAGTAGTCCAGGAGACCGCGGTCCATCGTTTCGACGCTGCAAGCGCCGTCAGCGACCCGTACAAAGTGCCGAGAGCTATCGCTGCCGACGGGATCGACGAGTTCTTAATGTGGTTCGCCGGTACCGAACGCCGGGAGGGCGAGATGAAGCCCGGCGGCACGGTGCACCTGCACTGCACCGACACGAGCGAAACCGACGTCGCCGCGGGCGAATGGTTCGTCTCAAGTCTGAAGGAGCCGAACTGCACCTTCACCCGTGAACACCGAAAAGGCGATGCGGCGATCCGGGGGCGAGCACACGACATCTTGATGTGGTTGTGGCGTCGCAGCGATGCCGGCATCGAGATCATCGGCAACGACGTCGTGGCACGCCGATTCCGCGCATACACCAACCTCGACTGATTGGTTTCGCAGTGCCGCAGGTGCCGCCCGATGCCGGGCCAGCCTGTCAAAGGGCACGGCCGCCGCATGTCAGGCCGTTATCGGCTTAACCGCCGATTTGGCTCATTGACTTGGACGGTCGGGTGAAGGTCACCTGGTTGATCTGGTGGCCGGCCCACTTCGTCGCAACGGCCCTTTCGATCCGAGCCGCTATTTGGTCGTCGGTCTCCCCGCTCCGAAGCGCCGACAGAAGATCGAACTCTCTGGTGGCGAAGAGGCAGGTCCGAAACTCCCCCTCAGAGGTCAGCCGAACGCGATCGCAGTCGCCACAGAACGGCTTCGTGACGGTGGGGATGATGCCAATCTTGGCCCCCGGAGCATCATGATCACCGTGGAGGCCGCCGTCGAGGTAACGGAACCGGTCAGCGGGGGCGGCGCCCCGCGCAGGCATAACCTCAATCGGATGGACAGCGCTCAGCACCGCAACGATCTCGTCCTGCCCGACGACCTTGTCCTTCATCCATTGCCCCTCGGCGTCTAGTGGCATGAACTCGATGAACCGCACTTCGACGTTCTGCCTTCGCCCGAAGTCCGCAAGCGCCACGATCTCATCGTCGTTGACACCGCGCTCAATCACAGCGTTGATCTTGACCGGATCAAAGCCGGCGGCCTGTGCGGCGGCGACGCCTTCCAGCACGTTGTCGAGCTGGTCACGTCGGGTCATCCGGTGGAACTTCTCGCGGTCAAGCGTGTCGAGACTGATATTGACCCGCTGCAACCCAGCCTGTCGGAGGCCATCGGCGGCAAGGCGCATCGTGGCGCCGTTCGTGGTCATCGCCAGGTCGATCGACCCTCCCGAGTGCTCGAGTTGCGCAAGCTTACGGATAAGAACGGGCAGGTGGGCACGGACGGTCGGCTCGCCGCCTGTGAGCCGTATCCCGCGCACTCCGTAGCGTTCGACAAAGATCCGCGCTATGCGCTCAATCTCCTCGAACGACATAACCTCCGAACGCGGCAGCCACTGCATCCCTTCTTCGGGCATGCAGTACGTGCACCGGAAGTTGCAACGGTCGGTAATCGAAATCCGGAGATCTTTGATCACGCGTCCGAACGGATCGACGAGATCCTGATGCGCACGACCCCCTGGCATGTCTACACGCTACTGCCCGATTTGCCCAGTCCCGATAGATCAGTGGAGGAGGAGGACCGCAACATCGGCACCAGCGGGGAGGCCGTCCCCGTCGGGAATGACCGCCATCGCGTCGGCCGACGCTGTTGCCGCCAGCTGATGGCTTCCCTGGGCGCCGACCGGACGCACGTGATACCGGCCGTCGTCTCCAAAGTCGCCGTTCACCCGAGCAAAGTGGACCTTGCCGTCGGCGCTGCGCCTGAAATCGGCATCAGCCACCGCAACCAGGCTCGTGCGGGTGAGCCGAAGGTGGCCCATCATCCGACGCAGCGCTGGGCGCGCCATCAGCTCGTAGCTCACTAACGAACTCACCGGATTTCCGGGCAGCCCGAAAATCGGGACTATGGCGCCGCCCGGTCCAGCGAGCGTCCCAAACGCGAATGGCTTGGCCGGCTTGATCGCCATCTGCATCCACGTCATGTCGGCGATGCGCCCGAGGACCGCCTTCACGACGTCGTAATCGCCCATTGATACGCCACCACTTGAAACAATCGCGTCGCATGTCTCCGCCGCACCACGAAGCACCCGCTCGAGCTCGACCTCGTCGTCGCGCACCACGCCGAGGTCGACCACGTCGCAGCCCGTCCCGACCAACATCCCGGCCAACATGGTCTTGTTGGACTCCCGGATCTGTCCGACTTTGAGCGGTGAGCCGTCGTCGATCAACTCGTCACCCGTCGACAGAACCGCCACCCTGATCCGCGGGAACACACTGACCTCGTTGGCATTGACGCTGGCGAGCACTGCTTGGATCGCCGGGGTGATTGCGATACCGGCAGAGAAGATTTGGTCGCCGGCTCGAACATCGTCTCCAGCACGACGGACAGCTGCTCCCGCAGAAACGGTCGCGGAAAGACGGACCCGCTCTAGGCCATCGTCGCCGATTCCGAGTCGCTCGGAGTCCTCCACCATCACAACAGCATCAGCTCCATTGGGCATCGGTGCCCCAGTCATAATCCGGATCACCTCACCCGATCCCACCGGGCGATCTGGGGCGATGCCTGCGGCGATTTCACCGACGACAACCATCTCGACCGGCTCCTCCGTTGCGGTCGCAACATCGACACTTCGCACGGCGTACCCATCGACGGCGGTATTGTCGAATGGCGGGACAATCTCGCCCGAGACCACTGGAGCGGCCAGCACGAGGCCGTTCGCGTCCTGTCGACGCATCGTCACAGCCGCCCGGGGCGGGCACGATCCGAGCACAAACTCCTGGGCGTCTTCCAAAGGCGTCATGGATTGCAGGGTAGGGCCGTCGACGCCCGAGGACAGCGTCCGACTGTTCGGGATCCCGACGCGTCCCGACCGTTCGCACTCCTAGCATGAATGACAATGACGACGATGACGGCGTTCCCCGCTGATGGGTACACGGTTCGGTGGCAAACTTGGGACGGTCAGGGCGACGAGACGGTCACGTTGCGCTGGGAAAACGAGGGCTGGACGGCACTCGGCGAAGTGACCAGGGAGCGTGTGTCATACGTGATCCGCCTCTCTGCCACCTGGCAGATCCGCCAGTTTCTTCTCTTTCGGGACCAGGACGAACCTGACCTCTGGCTCGGTACCGACGGTAGCGGCCGCTGGGGTGAGGTGAACGGAGTGCACCGGCCTGATCTGGATGGGTGCACCGACATCGACCTGCACGCCACCCCCTTCACGAACACGATCCCGATTCGGCGACTACAACTCGACAGCGGCGACGCCGCCGAAATCACCGTCGCGTTGATCGACGTCGACACCCTCGGCGTGATTCCGGTGCGGCAACGCTACGAACACCTGCCGACAGGCGCATGGCGCAAAGTGCACGCGAAGACCGGCGCAGCCCTTGACTTCAAAGTTGACGCGTACGGGCTCGTACACGACGAGCCCAATCTCTTTCGGCGCCTATAGCGGGCGAGTCAGGCCCACCGTCGGCATTTCAGGTTCCGAGGCCTGACAGAAACGAGCGGAGATCGGTGCCGAGTTCGGGACTCGTCAGGCCGAGCTCGATCGACGCCGTGAGGAAGCCGAGCGGGTTGCCGGTGTCATAGCGACCGACATCAGACAACACGGCATGGAACGGCGAGCGGGCGGCCTGCGCCCTCAGCGCATCGGTCAGCTGCAGCTCGCCACCTCGACCCGGGGTAAGG
This sequence comes from uncultured Ilumatobacter sp., assembly GCA_905480335.1. Taxonomy (GTDB): domain Bacteria; phylum Actinomycetota; class Acidimicrobiia; order Acidimicrobiales; family Ilumatobacteraceae; genus Ilumatobacter_A. The sequence goes on from CAJQPY010000003.1 coordinate 172,907, forward strand.
GCATCGATTTCAACCCATACGTCGGCGGTCAGCACATATCTGCCGGCGATGATGAAATTCGATGGCGCTTCATCAACCGGCGGCTTCTCGACGAGGTCCGTAACTGCGATCACCCCATCGGCGGAGAGTGGCCCCGCCGGGTCGATCACCCCGTACGAACTCACCTGATGTCGGGGAACCTCGGCCACGGCTACCACGCTTCCACCGGTCGAAGAACAGACGCCGTTCATCTGCGCCAACAAGCCAGACGATGCCATCAACTCGTCCGGGAGCATCACCGCAAACGGTTCAACACCCACCGCTTCGCGGGCGCATCCAACGGCATGACCGAGCCCCTTTGGGTCGTCTTGGTACACGATGCTCACGCGCCAGTCGCGACCAATGGCACGCAACCGCTCAGCGGTGTCGGACTTGCCCTTTGCCTCGAGTGCATCAAGGAGTTCGGCATCAGCTTCGAAGTACTGCGCAACCGCCGGCTTCGATCGGCTCGAGACCACTACGATGTGATCGATTCCTGCGCCGAGCGCTTCGTCGATGACGACTTGAATCGCCGGCTGATCACCGATGGGAAACAACTCCTTCGGCACCGCCTTCGTTGCCGGAAGGAACCGTGTTCCGAGTCCTGCTGCGGGGATTACCGCACTACGTACCTGCACCTCGATAACGATAGCTTTTTAAGTCCAATGCCTACTTACGTCTATAAGTTCGTCGACACTAATGAGACCATTGAGGTCCAGCAGGCGTTCACCGACGAATCGCTCACCGAATACGCTCATCCCGAATCCGGCGTCATTCTGCCGATCAAGAAGATATTCCAGCCCGTTGGCGTCACATTCAAGGGTTCTGGCTTTTTTAAAACCGACAACCGCGACTCCAAAGCAACCACCCCGCCCGGTTCAAGTTCGGACTCGCCGAGCGGTGTGTCAACCGATGCGGGTTCTTCTGGCTCGGATTCTTCGGACTCATCGAGCGGCACCGCGTCGACCACCTCCGAGTCCAAGGGGTCCTCGACGTCGACGAGCACTCCGTCGAAATCGGCGCCATCGTCGACCGGATCGTCCCCGAAGTCAACCAGCACATCGGATTGATGATTGGTGGAGGTTCCCCTCGATTCTCGGGCGGCTGACCTCGGCGCCGATGTCGGAGTGTTTGGAGGGTCGGGATTCTATGAGTTTCTCCGCGACGCTGAGGACGTCGAACTTGACACACCATTCGGTCGGCCAGCCTCGCCCATTCGTGTTGGCACCCTCGCCGGGCGGCGAGTCGCGTTCATTGCCCGGCACGGACTGACCCACGAATTTGCGGCCCATCGCGTGCCGTTCCGCTCAAACGTGTGGGCCCTGGCGTCGCTAGGTGTGCGGTCGATTGTCGCCCCGTGTTCGGTTGGCTCGCTCCAGCCGCACCTCGAAGTTGGCGACTTCGTAGTCCTCGACCAACTCGTCGACCGTACGAACGGTCGCGCCAGAACGTTCCACGATGTCGGGGCGGGTGACGGACTGCCAGGTTCGGACGGTCCGGTTCACCATCAACCGTTCGCCGACCCATACGACAGCGGGGTGCGCTCGGCATTGTTGGTCGCTGGCGACGAGCTTGACGGCCCGATGGTGCATGACGGCGGAACGATGGTCGTGATCAATGGACCGCAATTCTCGACCCGCGCCGAATCGCGGTGGCACACTTCGATGGGCTGGGACGTCGTGAACATGACCGGCGCGCCGGAGGCAGCGCTGGCTGCCGAGGCCAGTGTCCCGTACGCAACTGTCGCTCTGGTGACTGACCGCGATGCCGGCGACTCGGGTCGTGCTGATGGCGTGGCGCCGGTGACGATGGACGACGTGATGGCGATCGTTCGCAACAACGTCGTCCACGTTCGACAACTGATCGAACTGGCGCTCCCACACCTGCCCTGAATCCACCAAACCGCGAGTTGTTGCAATATTCGGACACCGCTGGCTCCCTCTAACCCTTACACCGATGAGAGAAGACCCGACGTCATCCGCACTGCGCAAGATGCCTCCCGCGCGTCCCAGCCACAACACCCGACTCGTACTCGCCGCCCGACCATGAATCTGTTGATCCACCGTCGGCGCGGTCGCAGCATCGACCAGCACCTCGGTCCATACGCAGATCCAGTCGCTTAATACGGCCTGCGCTCGTCGAGCCAACCGGCAGCGCGTCCCGGTCGCACCGGCAATGCGCTCAGACCGTCGGCGCTCACCTTGGAATGGAGGTCCATCCCGGCAGTCAGCGTGCCCGACAGTGATTCACTGTCGATTCCTGACGAATTCATCCCCCAACAACACCTCGGTACGGCAGAGATCATCGTCGGTGCCGGCCACGGCCCAACGGTTGGAGCAATGGACGGGTGCTCGCCGAGGAGGCGCGTATCGTTGAGGTCGACGGATCGGTATTGTTCGCAGAGACGGAGGGCGCCGATAGGGGGCGAAGAAGCACAGACCCGACAGATTTCGATTGCTCCCGTCGCGCCTCTTAACGACCCCTGCCCTGGCCGCTGCGATCACTTCCGGTCGACTCCGCTGCGATTATGGTGACCCCCATTCGCCAAGATGACAGAGTTCACCCCGGACTGGAGACCTGCAATGAGCGACGCCGAACAGATCGATTACGAAGACCTAACCGACATGCGCCTCGACGACGCTGCGTTAGCCGAGTTGCTCGATGCCGGCGGCGAATGTGTATTCAACTGGACGACCAAGGATGGGCATCCGGTCGGTGTTGTCGTAGCTTTCGTGTACCACGACGGAAAGTTCTTCACGACCTGCGCCGAGCGCCGCAAGCGGGTCCCAGCACTGCGGACACGACCACAGTCAGGGATCGTCATCAACAATGCTGGCAAGACGGCGACTTTCAAAGGCGAATCGATCGTACACGCGCACGGCGACGATAAATTCGACGAACTCAAGCAGTGGTTCTACGCCAAGTTGTCACGCGTCGACGAGCAGCCTGACGATGAGTACCGACAGAGCTTCAACAAGTTCCTCGACTCCCCGCACCGCGTGATTATCGAAACCGATGCTCGCTTGGTCGTCGCGTTTGACACCGCCAAGTTCCATTCGTTCACAGTGAAAGCGATGGCGGCGGGTCACGGCGCCGACTGAGCGTCAGCCCGAGCCGTCGCGTAGGCCGGTTGCGATCAAGACGAGAACGAAGACACCCAGCCCGATCCGGTAGATCACGAACGGCATGAAACTCCGGGTTCTGATTAATCGCAGCGTGCCCCACACGGCGACCCACCCAGATAACCCCGACGTCATGATTCCCACGACCATCGGAACGTATAGGTCCCGGTCGACCTCACCGGTGAACAGCCCTGCGGACTTGACGACAACGGCCCCGGCAATCACCGGGATCGACATCACGAAACTGATCCGCGCTGCGGCGTCACGATTGAAACCGAGCCAACGAGCGGCCGTTATCGTGATCCCCGACCTCGAAGTGCCGGGGTTGAGCGCGAGCGTCTGCGCCAAGCCGACTTTCAGCGCATCAGGTGCTTTGAACTCCTCAAGATCCCGCTGTCCTGTCAACCGGTCGGCCCATCCGAGCAGGAGGCCAAACAGAATCAACGAAATCGCAATGATGAATGGAGTACCGAGCGCGGAATCGATCACATCTTCGAACAGAGCTCCCACCGCAGCTGCGGGAAGCGTGGCAAGGACGAAGAACCACGCCAGGCGTCCTTCGACCGTGGTCGGGCGTTGACGCGAAAACACGAGTCGGGTGCCCTCGCGCACGTACACCATCACATCGCGCCAAAAGTACGCGACAACCGCCACCAACGTGCCGAGATGCAGCGCAACGTCGAACGTCTTCTTCACGGAGTCGCCGTTCGGTCCAGAGAAGTCGTTCCAGCCAAATAGCCAGGGGACGAGCAGAAGGTGACCACTCGACGAGACCGGAAGAAACTCCGAGAAGCCCTGGACGAGACCGAGAACGATCGCGTGGAAGATCGACACGCCGCATTTCTATCTGACCAGCAGCATCAGTCCCCGTCTCCTCGACCGCACGTATCTTTCACCACTGCCGTGAGTACACGCCGCCAGATGATGTTGGTGACCGGCGCGTCCGGCTTTCTCGGTCGTCACGCCGCACGTCGTGCGATGTCGGAAGACTGGCAGATAATCGCACCGCCGTCTCACGCAACGGATATCACCGTCGCGCAGCGGGAACAACGACAATCATCGGGCCGAGACCCGACGCAGTGATCCGTCTCGCCTGCGGCCAGATGATCACCGAGCGATCGTCAACACACCCCCCGTCTTGCCCTAGCCGCAGATGCAGCTCGATCTCGCTTCGCGCAGGTTTCGGACCGACATATTTTTCGCAGGCCGCATACGCCGAGTACAACGAGCCAGACCCGATTATTGAACACGGCCGCCACGGGGCTGACCGGCTCGCTGCGGCCCACACCGCCGACATCCGAAACCCTCTGAGCCGCGCTGCTCTGCGTAACCAACTCCCCTTCGCCGTTCCTCGGGACGGCCATTGTCGGCGTACCGAGCAAGAACCTCCGACGCTGGGGGCTACCGGGCAGCAGCGAACCCGGCTTCAAGGTCGGCGACGATGTCGTCGATCGATTCGAGCCCGACCGACAAACGCACTAGTCCAGCGGTGACTGCACTGGCAGCCTGCTCCTCGGCGTTGAGCTGACTATGCGTGGTCGAGCCTGGATGGATCACAAGGCTGCGGGCATCGCCGATATTGGCCACGTGACTGTGCAGCGACAGGCCTTCAACGAACTTCTTGCCTGCTTCGTGGCCGCCCTGGATCTCGAATGCCAATACCGAACCGTAACCCATGCCGCCGGTGAGTTCCTTGGCCCGCTCGTGCCAGGGGCTCGACGGAAGACCCGAGTAGTTGACCGACTCGACCTGGTCGTGTCCATCGAGAAACTCAGCAACCTTCTGAGCGTTCGACCAATGGCGTTCCATTCGCAGGCTCAGTGTTTCGAGACCTTGCAGGAACATAAACGCATTAAAGGGGGAAATCGCCATGCCGACATCTCGAAGCAACTGGACGCGCGCCTTGAGAATGAAAGAACCGTGACCGAGGGCCGGCCAGTACGCAAGGCCGTGATAACTCGGATCGGGTTCGTTGAAGTTCGGGAAACGCTCAGCATTGCCATAATCGAACGTTCCGCCATCGATAATCGCGCCGCCGATCGACGTGCCATGTCCGCCAATGAACTTGGTAAGGCTGTGCACGACGATGTCGGCACCGTGTTCAAGTGGGCGAATCAGATACGGGGTCGCAACGGTGTTGTCGACAATCAACGGCACACCGACCTCGTGGGCGACGTTGCTTACACCTCTGATATCAAACACGTCGTTTTTTGGATTGGGAATGACTTCGCCGTAGAACACCTTGGTCCGCTCGTTCGAAGCAGTCCGCCACTGGTCGAGATCGTCAGGGTCCTCGACGAAGGTGACTTCGATCCCCATTTTGGGCAGCGTGTAATGGAGCAGGTTGTAGCTGCCGCCGTACAGCGACGGCGACGCGACCACGTGGTCACCGGCCTCGGCAAGGTTCATGAGCGAAAGCGTTGAGGCCGCCTGCCCTGATGCCACGGCAAGCGCGCCGGGCAGACCAATGGCGGTGATGCAGCCACCCTCAAGCGCGTTCAGTCGCGCCTCAAGCGCGCCCTGCGTCGGGTTCATGATTCGGGTGTAGATGTTGCCAACCTCGGACAACGCAAACAGGTTCGCAGCGTGGTCGGCGTTCTGAAACTCGAACGATGTCGTTTGATAAATCGGGACGGCTCTCGCCCCGGTGGTCGGGTCGGGTTCGCCGCCGACGTGGATTTGCTTAGTTTCAAAGCCCCAGTTGTCACTCATGGCGGCGCACCCTACGGGATAAAAGTTGACCTCACAAGTCAGGATTCGTCAGAACCCTGTTACTCGGAACACTGCGCCGCCGCGGATGAGTCACCCGCACGACCGACCGGTCGCACCGCCAGCCCGGCATCTGGGACGGAGCACAACCAGTTCTAGGGGCCAATAAATTGATGACTCGATCAGACGCCGGCGCCGCCCGAAGCCTCGGCAACCTTCTGCTTACCGGCGTTGATGAAAGGCATCATGGCACGGAGTTCAGCGCCGATTTCCTCGATTGGATGGTCCTTACCCTCCGCCTGAAGGCGGTGGTAGTTCTCGCGACCCGACTCCGACTCGGCCACCCACTCGTCAGCGAACTGGCCCGTCTGGATCTCGGTGAGGATTTTCCTCATCTCATCCTTGGTGGCCGCAGTAACGACGCGTGGCCCCCGGGTGAGGTCGCCGTACTCAGCAGTGTCGGAAATGCTGTAACGCATCCCAGCGATGCCTTCCTCGTACATAAGGTCGACGATCAGCTTCACCTCGTGAAGGCATTCAAAGTAAGCCATCTCCGGGGCGTAGCCCGCCTCGGTCAAGGTCTCGAAGCCAGCCCGCACGAGCTGCGTGACGCCACCGCACAACACGGCCTGCTCGCCGAACAAGTCGGTTTCGGTCTCTTCCTTAAACGTGGTTTCAATGACGCCCGCACGCGTGCCTCCGACCGCATCAGCATACGACATAGCCACGGCACGTGCATTCCCGGTCGCGTCCTGCGCAACGGCGATCAACGCCGGAACGCCGCCGCCCTCGGTGAAGGTGCGCCGCACGAGATGACCCGGGCCCTTCGGCGCGATCATGATCACGTCGACACCCGCAGGGGCTTGAATGCGGCTGAAGTGCACGTTGAAACCATGGGCAAAGGCAATCGCATCACCCTCGGACAGGTTCGGAGCGATGTGCTCGTCGTAGATCTTCTTCTGTTCGGTGTCAGGCGCAAGGATCATGACGACCTGCGCAGCCTTCGTGGCGTCGGCGATCGACATCACCGTGAGGCCTGCTTCTTCCGCCTTGACCTTCGAAGACGATCCTTCACGCAAACCCACAACGACGTCGACCCCTGACTCCTTCATGTTGAGCGCGTGGGCGTGACCTTGCGAGCCGTAGCCGATGACGGCGACCTTCTTGGATCGGATGATCGAGGAGTCTGCGTCCTCGGCGTAGTACACGGTGACTGCCATAGTCAGCCTGCCTTTCAATAGATGATGTTCGAGAGAGTTGAAGAGATGTCGTTCAAGAAACTCAGCGCCAGCCCGGGAACCTGCCGCGACCGGGTGCGACACCGACGCGGCCAGACTCTAGCCAGCCACTGCTGGATCCGGGCCCTCGACAATCAGTTCGCGACGCGCAGACGCGAACTGCGGTCGAGTTTTGGAAGCGCCACCCGGCCAGTGCGTTGGAGTTCAACAATTCCGTGCGAGTCGAGTAGCTCCTCGAAGTCGTCGAGCTTGTCGGGATGCCCCTCGATGCTGAGTGTCAGGTTGTCCTCCGAGACGGCAAGGATCTTGCCTTCAAAGATCTGAGTGAGCGTCTGCAGCTCCACACGCAGCGCTCCGTTGGCTTTGACGGTGGCAATCATGAGTTCGCGCTCGACGCTCTGCGCCGGGTCGAGCTCAGAGATCTTGATCACGTCAATCAGCTTGAACAGCTGCTTGGTGATCTGCTCAAGCGGCGCCGAGTCCAGGTCGACCACGATCGTGATGCGGCTCATCCCTTCCTGCTCGGCGGGCGCCACAGCGAGCGAGAAAATGTTGTAGCCGCGGCGAGCAAACAGTCCGGACACTCGAGCGAGCACACCAGGCCGGTTCTGGACGAGCACCGACAGGATGTGGTGGTTGAAACCATTCTGCGGGTACGTGTTGGTGCCGTAGTCACGGACGCGACTCATGAACGGCTCTCTAATTCTGAGTAGGGCCACTGGTGGCACGATTCGGTACTCACGCCAGACCGCCCTTGCGGTCCTGCTGAGTGGGATGGAGGATGACGTCGTCGTTGCTCGCACCTGCGGGCACCATGGGGAACACTCCTTCGGCAGCTTCGGTCCGAAATTCAACGACCACCGGGCGGTCGTTAATCGAGTTCGCCTTCTCGATAGCCGGACCCACCTCTTCTGGCGACTCGACCCGGATCGCGGCGCAACCCATCGATTCGGCCATCATCACGAAGTCCGGAAGCGCGGCCGAGTCGAGGAACACTGAGGAGTACCGCTCGTCGTAGAACATCTCCTGCCACTGACGCACCATGCCGAGGTAGCTGTTGTTTAGTAGCGCCACCTTGATCGGCAGACCCTCAAGCGTGGCGGTAACCAGCTCCTGGGCCGTCATCTGGAAACAACCGTCCCCGTCGATCGCCCAGACGGTGCGATCGGGCATCGCAGCCTTTGCACCGATCGCCGCAGGAATCGAGAAACCCATCGTGCCGAGCCCACCCGAGTTCACCCACGTATACGGATCGTTAAAATGCCAATACTGAGAGGCGAACATCTGATGCTGACCAACCCCGGAGGCAACGATCGTCTTGTCTGGCGCCAGGTCGCGCAGCTGCTCGATGCAGTACTGAGGCTTTAGCGCGGCACCGGGCTGTGACTGCTGGTATGTCATCGGGAACTGTTCCTGCCAGCCCGACACTTTGCTCTTCCACGCCCTTGTATCGGCCTGCGTCACACCAGCAGCGCGAAGCGATTTGATCTCGTCGATGATCTCCTCAATCACGAGACGGGCGTCGCCGACGATCGGAACGTCGGGCTTGCGGACCTTACCCTGCTCCGCTGGGTCAATATCAACGTGGATGACCTTGGCTTGCGGGGCGAACGCATCGACTTTGCCGGTGATTCGGTCGTCGAACCTCGAACCGAGGGCGACCAAGAGATCCGCCCTCTGCATTGCGGTGACCGCAGTTGCGTTGCCGTGCATGCCCGGCATTCCGAGGTTCAGTTCATGGTCATCCGGAAACGCACCGCGGGCCATGAGCGTAGTGACCACATGGATGCCGGTCAGCTCGACGAGCCTGGCCAACGCTTCGGCGGCACGAGCCTTAAGAATGCCACCACCGGCGTAGATGACCGGACGCTCTGAGTCGAGGATCAGCTTCGCCGCCTCCTTAATCATGCGCGGGTGACCCTTCATGTTCGGGCGATATCCCGGCAGGCTGGCGAGGACCTCCTCATCAGTCGGCCAGTACCACTCCATCTCGCTGACGAGCACGTCCTTGGGCACGTCGACCAAGGTCGGGCCCGGCCGGCCGGTCGTTGCGATGTGGAACGCCTGACGGATCGCCATCGGAAGACCCTGACTTGTCATGACCAGTTCGTTGTGCTTCGTGCACGAACGGGTGATGCCGACCGTGTCGCATTCCTGGAATGCATCAGAGCCGATAGCCGCTGTCGGGACCTGGCCGGTGATCGCGACCATCGGGATGGAGTCCATGAAAGCGTCCATCAGGGGCGTGACGAGATTGGTGGCTGCCGGACCCGAGGTGACCATGGCGACGCCTGGTCGACCCGTCACGTGTGCATACCCTTCAGCCATGTGACCTGCGCCCTGCTCGTGACGCACAAGGACATGGCGGATCGGCGAGTCGAGCATTGGGTCGTATGCAGGGAGGATGCACCCGCCGGGGTAGCCGAACATCGTGTCGACCCCCTCCATTTCGAGCGACCGAATCAGCGCCTGCGCGCCGGTGATCCGTTCACCTTCGACGTACTGCGGCGCTGCGGCCGGTGTGTCGGTTGATTGCTCAGTCATCGGTGGCGCCTTAATTTTGGTTCGGTCAGGATTCAGTGTGGTGGCACGAGAACGGTTCGACGCCTATTCGGCGCCGAAAAAGCAAACGACCCCCCGATTGGGAGGTCGAAGCACGCGTGGAGTGTGTAGCAGCGCGCGCTACCAGATAAGTACTACAAGCAGGTTTGAAAGCGTTCCCACGGGAGTTATTCAACCACGACTGCACCGTCGAAGGCAAGTCGTGAACGTTTCTGTTAGCTCGTTGCCGCCAATGCCCCGTACCGGGTCCCAGGTATGGCTGGGCGAAACCAGAGCAACGGGTAGTTGTTCCCTGGCGAGACGCCTAGGTGAGGTCAACGACATCTTGCAGCGCAGCGGCAGAGAGCGTGTTCTCCAAGAGACAGGCGATCGTCATCGGTCCGGTTCCGCCGGGCATGGGCGTGATCCAGCCAGCCACTTCGGCGACCGAGGCGAAATCGACATCGCCGACGATCCCGGCCTCGGTCCGCGACACGCCCACATCGATGACGGCAGCGCCCGGTTTGATCATGTCCGCAGTGATCATCCGCGCCTGCCCTGCGGCACCCACAACGATGTCGGCCTCTCGGACCACAGCCGCCATGTCACCCGTGCGGGAATGGGCCATGGTGACCGTGGCATCAACGCCCTTGCGGTTGAGTAACAGCGAGAGCGGCAACCCAACCAGCGTCGACCGTCCAATTACCACGGCACGCTGGCCACTCGTCGGGATCTCGTACTTTTCAAGCAGCCGCATCACGCCGAGCGGTGTGCAGCTCACCAGTCCTGGACGACCCCGAACAAGGCGACCCATGGATCGTTCGGTCAGCCCGTCGACGTCCTTCTCCGCAGGCACCAGGTCGAGAACGGGTTCGGGATCAAGCCCCGAAGGCAGAGGTAACTGCACGAGAATGCCGTGTACCGTCGGATCTGCAGCGAGCTCCCGAACGATTGCTTCGACTTCTTGTTGGGTGGCAGTAGCCGGAAGCTTGCGATGGCGGGACACCATGCCAGCCTCAGCCGCCTTCTTGTGCTTTGAGTTGACGTAGCGCCGCGACGGACCGTCGTCGCCGACGAGGACCGTTGCGAGACAGATCTCGGGCGACCCGAGGTCGGCGATGCGAATTGCTAGGCCGGCCACGGTCTCGTCACGAAGTGCGTTGCCGTCCATCGAGATCGCCGCCATGGCGCGCACGCTACCCCAGCGACGTCGGGTCCTGCGACAACAAATCGGATCTGCCAGCGCAATAAGACCTTCGCAGGACGACGGAGGTTTCAGCTCCCGGAGCCTGAATCAGATCCCACGGAATTTGATGTCCTCCGAGAGGGCCATTCGCCGGCAAGTCCCGAAGCGGCGGCGATGAGCCTTGCTCAGCGACGACTGCTCGCAGCGACGTATTCAAATGATCTAGCCTGCCTCGGAGTGGGTGACGGCGGTTTCACCCATCCACTCGCGCAAGGTGTTCTTGAGCTTGGTCTGCTGAATGAACAGGTCGGCCTCGGCTGGGACTTCACCGGCGGCCTGAGGGGCCTTTAGGTAAAAGCTGAGCCACTCCTGAACTCCGCTTTCGCCCGCCCGGTGTGCAAGGTCCATGAATAGTGCGAGGTCGAGCACTATCGGCGCCGCAAGAATCGAGTCGCGGCAGAGGAAGTCGACCTTGATCTGCATTGGGTAGCCGAGCCAGCCGAAAATGTCGATGTTGTCCCAACCTTCCTTATTGTCTCCACGCGGGGGGTAGTAGTTAATGCGCACAACGTGGTCGATGTTGCCGTAGAGGTCGGGATAGACCTCAGGCTGCAAAATGCCGTCGAGCACGCCGAGTTTTGAGACTTCCTTCGACTTGAAGTTTTCCGGATCGTCGAGCACTTCGCCGTCACGGTTGCCGAGGATGTTGGTCGAGAACCACCCGCGTACCCCGAGCATGCGGGCCTTGAAGCCGGGCGCGAGCAGGGTTTTCATTAGCGTCTGGCCGGTCTTGAAATCCTTTCCGGCGATCGGGACACCATTGGTCTTCGACAACTCGATCATGCAGTCGAGGTCGGTGGTGAGGTTCGGAGCACCGTTGGCGTATGGAACATCGCTTTGCAGCGCGGCGTAGCAGTAGATCTGCGAGGGCGAGATGTTCTCGTCGTCGTCGCGCAGTCCCTGCTCGAACGAGGCGACGGTGGCGTGCACTGCCGATGGCTCCTGATACGCCTCGGTAGAGCCGCACCACACGATGACGAGCCTGTCACAGCCATTCTCCTCTTTGAAGCGAGCCATATCAGTGATCAATGCCTCCGCTTGGTCCCACTTGTTCGGAATGTCCTTGACGCGAACGCCGTCCAAACGGCTCACCCAGCGCTGGTCGAACACGGCCTCCATCGGGACGATGCCTTCCATCTCGGCGGAGATGGCATCGAGGTCGCTGCCTTCGAGCACGCCGGCGGTCTTCGCCGCTTCCATCGCGTTGGACGAAATCGGATCCCAGCCACCGAACACAATGTCGTCGAGTTCAGCGAGCGGCACGAACTCCTTGATCAGCGGGTTGCGGTTCTCCTCCTTCGTTCCGAGGCGGATGTGGGCCATCTGCGATACCGAACCAATCGGCGCGGAAATGCCTTGGCGGGCAGCGAGTACGCCGGCGATGAACGTGGAGGCAACAGCTCCCATGCCGGGGGTGAGGATGCCGAGCTTGCCGGCGGCGGGTGCGATGTCACGAGCTGTCATGCCCAACAGAGTAAGCAACCATGTATTACTTTATCTATTAGTGAAGAATAACTGAACTATCCTGCGTGGGGTGTCACCCGCTGCAGTCCCGTTTTCATTGCCCGACATTTCGATCCGTCAGTTGGAGTACCTGATCGCAGTTGCCGACGCACCGACGTGGAAGGTTGCGGCCGATCGCGTGGGGGTCAGTGCATCGGCGCTGTCTCAGGGCCTTGCCGAACTCGAACGTCGAATCGGCGTTCAGTTATTCGAGGCGCACGGACGACGGCGGGTGCTGCGAACCACCTGTCGGCCCGTGCTTGACCATGCCCGGCTGGTCGTGACGTCCACGTCTGACCTGGTTGACTGGGCGAGGCGCCTGAGAACGGCGGCGACTGGGCGCGTTCGGCTCGGGATGATCGACGTTGCAGCGGTGACCCACTTCCCCGATGTACTGCGGGCGTTTCGCGCCGAGCAAAACGACGTCGACCTCACCCTGTCGGTTGCACCGTCACGCGCCTTACTCTCGGACCTGAAGAGCGGGGCCCTCGACCTCGCCGTGTGCGTCGAGCCCACGACGCCGATTCACGGAATCACCACTATCTCACTGCTGAGCGAGCAACTCCTGGTCTACGGGCCTCCGGGCGTCACCCTCGGCCCACCTGCGACCTGGGGACCGTGGGTCCTGTTTCCCGCTGGTTCGCACACCCGGCACGCCGTGACAACAAGCCTAGCTGCCCGTGGCGCTCCGCTAGACGTGGTTGCCGAATCGCACCAACCCGACGTGCTCCGCGAGATGGTGCTGCTCGGGCTCGGATGGACCGTGCTCCCCCGCAGTCAGGGCGAACTCGGCAATCTCGAACTGACAGTCGGCGAGCAAATCACGAAACGCCGCCTCGTACTGGCGCGTCGCCGTGATGCGATTACCGACCCGGCGGTCGACGAACTAGGCGACCGCCTGCTCCACCGTCGCAATTGATGGCCATCAGCTCGGCAGGATCGCGCTCTGGTGCGGCATTTCTTCTCCTGTCCGGAAGTCCAGCGACGGGCCAGCACAGTCAAACCGCGCTGGGTTGATCGGCGCCAAATCGGGCAGACCCTTGGCGAAATCCTCTCCATCGAACGGTATGCCGCTTACTGACCGCGACCGACAGGTCGCCTTCGGTCGTTGCGGCGATGATCACGCCGTTGACCAAACCCCACAAACCGCTTGTCGTTCCAGGTGAGATGCCCGTACTTTCCCGGCCGGCCTCGCTACGCGTCAGGTCAAAGTCAGCGTTGGGCGTTGGGCGTTGGGCGTTGGGCGTTGGGCGTTGGGCGAGATTGTCGACAGCATCTGGTCCCAGATGTCGAACGTTGACGCCGAATTCGATGGCGACAGGGTCAACTCGGACGCAAACGGCGGCGTCTCACGGCGTCGTTCGCCTATGCGTCCAGGTCGGCCCAACCTCGGAGACGATGCAATCGAGTTCGATGTCGTGGACATCGGTGGGCACGATGTCCACGACTTGTGGTTCGAATCCGATCCCGATGGTGAGTGCATCCTTTCGCCGACCCTGCAGAAAGCGGTCGTACCAACCGCCGCCTTGCCCCAGCCGTTGACCCTTCAGAGTGAAAGCTGTGCCCGGCACAATGATTGCGTCGGGCCAATCAGGCGAGACGTCGTCCTCCGGCATGCGCACGTCGACACCGCGTGCCCGAAGCCAGCCGACGACAGATACCGGGTCCACCTCACCAAGGACCGCCTTGTAGGCCATCACCCGCGATGCTGCCGCCAGCGCAGGCAAAGCGACGAGATGTTCGGCGATGATGGCCGAGCGACGTTCACGATCCGGAAGCTCACGGCGCATCCGTCGCATCGAATCACGAAGGATTCGTTTGGCATCGACCTGGCACTCACCACCGTCCGGATTGCCGTTCATCACAATGCGGGAGCGTACAGTTCGACCCATGACTGCTCTGCCGGATAAGGCCTTCGACTCGGATCATTTCCGCATGGTGATGGGACACTTCCCTACCGGAGTGACGGTTGTAACGGGCCGGGACGCTGGCGGGTCTCCCCACGGATTCACTATCGGCTCGTTTACATCGGTGTCACTCGATCCACCGATGGTCGGCTTTCTTCCCCAGATCGGGTCCGCGACGTGGGAAGCGATTTCTGCGTCAGGCAGCTTCTGCGTCAACGTGTTGAGTGATCAGCAAAGCGATCTGTGCTGGAAATTCGCCAAGTCCACCAACGACGCCTCGCGATTCGACGGCGTCAAATGGCATGCAGCACCGTTGGGGTCGCCGATTCTCGATCGCGCCGTTGCCTGGATCGACTGTGCAGTGGAGCACGTGTACGACATGGGCGACCACCACTTCGTGCTCGGCCGGGTCAAAGGGCTTGACGCCGACGCCGATCATGACGGTCGCCCGCCCGAGCCTTTACTGTTCTTCAAAGGCACGCTCGGCGGGTTCGCCTCCGAGGGCTGATCGCCCCCTCGACAGGCAGACTGTTGGAATGCAGAATCGCCTTCCGATCGCCGCCGGCCTCGACATGTTCGTCGTAATCGCATTTGTCGCAATCGGGCGCCGCAACCACGACGAGAACCCCGGACTCGCAGGACTTGTTGACACCGCTGCCCCATTCGTGCTCGGGCTCGTCCTGGCGTGGACAGTCGCCCAGGCGTGGAGCGCCCCGTGGAGCGGGAGGACCGGTCTTATCGTCTGGCTCGGCACGGTTGCCGGAGGGATGGTGCTCCGTAAGTTCCTCTTCGACGAGGGCACGGCGCTGTCGTTCGTTATCGTCACGACCGTCTTCCTTGGCACGTTCCTGAACGGCTGGCGAGCGTTTGCACGGTCCTTCGCCGACCATCGCGCACCGTCGGACACCTAATCCCGACTCGACGTTCAGTCAGGATCACCCTCGCACTGAAACGGCCCCATAACCTTCTGCGACGGGGATCTCCTCTGCCCGGGTCGGTGGGACCATGAACTCATCGGGCATCGTCGGCTGCGCCACATACGGGTAGTCGTACGTGCTGCGGGAGAGAGCCGTGAACGTCACGGAGATGAACGACGCAACGTTGACATCGTCATCAGGTTGAAATCGGAGCACCTCAAACTTCCTGCTCGCCACTGCAGTAGGAACGCGGGCAAATCAGACGCACAAAGAAATGGGTTTTCAAGTGTGTCACCAACCGAAATATCTACGCGTTTGGGCGCCGCCACTGACCTGGGACTTACGAGCGGTTCATATGGGAAGCTGGCCGATGACTGCAGCAACTTCCTCGTCGGCAAGGGACGCCCCGTCCACCACCGAAGCAGACTCCATTCCTACCGGTCGAAGTGAGCAAGTAGGGGGTGCGACCGTCTCGTCGAGATCATCGCAGATGCTGCCGGCTACCACTCAACGCGCAACTAGCCCATTCAGTTCCCAAACCCGGTGCGTCGCGAAGTCCCGCAGTTTGACAGGCTGGCCGCAATGAGTGCTCTCGACAGCCCGGCCGACCCCACGACTCTCGGATTCGATCCAGCGCGACTGCAACGAATCGACAGCCATTTCGCCGATTACGTGGATTCCGGGCGCCTCGCAGGCTGGCAAGTTGCGATCATGCGCGACGGACAGCTGGCGCACCATTCGACCTACGGGAAACGAAACCTCGAGACCGGCGTCGAGTGGGCGCCCGACACCATCGCCCGGATGTATTCGATGTCAAAGCCGATCACTTCTGCGGCAGCGATGATCCTGCATGAAGAGGGTCATTTCCAGCTTAAGGATCCGGTCTCAAAGTTCATCTCGTCGTTCGCCGATACGCCCGTCTACCGCAGCGGTTCAATCCAGGCTCCGGTGACTGAGCCGCAAACCGAGCAGATGCGGATCTGGCATTTGCTCACGCACACGTCGGGCCTCACGTACGGCTTCCACAACTCCCACGCGACCGATGCGATCTACCGCAACGCCGGATTCGAATGGGGGGCTCCTGCCGGGCTCGACCTCGAAGCCACTTGCAACGGGTGGGCTGAACTTCCTCTCGTGTTCCAACCCGGCACAGAATGGAACTACGGCGTGTCGACCGACGTCCTCGGTCGGATTGTGGAAGTGGTCTCCGGGCAATCGCTCGACGTGTTCCTGCGTGAACGCATTCTCGACCCGCTCGGCATGAATGACACGGAATTCTGGGTGCCCGAGGACAAGCAGGACCGGTTTGCGAGCCTCTACTTTCGGAACCCATCGACGAAGCAGGCGACGAAGATGCGCACTCCGTCGCTGCGATCGAAACCGACAATGCTGAGCGGAGGCGGTGGCCTCTGCGGCACAGCGACCGACTATCTGCGCTTCAGCCAAATGCTGCTGAACAAGGGCCAACTCGACGGCGTCCGGGTCCTTGGGTCGCGCACCGTGGACTACATGACCCGTAATCATCTCCCGGGTGGCGCGGAGCTTGAGGCCCTTGCCCGGCCAACATTTGCGGAGACAGCGTTCGACGGAGTCGGTTTCGGGCTTGGGTTCTCGGTCATCCTCGACGCTGCCGCAAGCCGCTCGCCAGGGACTGAGGGCAGCTACTCGTGGGGCGGCGCCGCCAGCACGATCTTCTGGAACGACCCGGTAGAAAACCTCACTGCGCTCTTCCTCACCCAGCTGTTGCCATCGAGCACGTACCCGATCAGGCCACAGCTCCAACAGCTCGTGTACCAGGCGCTCGTCGACTGATAGCACTTCACTGAATTTCGGTTAATTGTCGCTGCGCAACCTGAAGTACAGCCAGAGGAGCGCTCCGATTACGACGAGAATTGCAACGAATCGCAGCAGCACTCGGACCGCCCCGAAGATCCAACCGAAGAAGAAGTACACGATCAGCGCGACGATCAACCAACCGATGATTGAGGCGAGCAACGATCTCGGTCGGGACTCGGGCATCGGACCAGCCTAAGGCAATCCACCCGACGCAGGATCGTGAAAGCGTGCTCGGAATGGCTGCCTGTGCCTCCAGGGTGACCGTGAGTTCACTTCGGAATATCGAGCGACGGACACCCACGTCATCGTTTCCGCTGGCGTCCGCTGCGCTGTAGTGCTCACCGGTACAGGTCCATGCTGGTCTGCTCCCGACATCCGTAATGGGGATCTCGTTGTGCGGTGGTGTGATCATTTAGAACGGTGGGCTGGGGTGTCTCCACGGACGCCGCGTCGACGCAGAACAGCGGCGACAGATGAGATCTGGTCCAGCCTTGACTGTTCGTTGACCCAGCCGCCAGCCACGAAAGCGTTAATGTGCACCGTCGCGGCCCCGACCACTCCGCTGTTTGCGAAGTCTCGGGCCCAGCGAATCAGAGGGTGTTGGTGATCGCTCCGGTTTCGGCGCCCTGCACCAGGCGGGCGTACTTACCGAGCACGCCGGTGGTGTAGCGGGGTGTATTCGGCTGCCATCCCTGCTTACGCCGGGCCAGCGTCGCGTCGTCGACGTGCAGGTCGAGGGTCTTGGTCGGCACGTCGACCAAGATGATGTCGCCCTCCTCAATAAAAGCGATCGGTCCACCGTCGGCAGCCTCCGGTGCAACGTGGCCGATACAGAAACCCCACGTGCCACCCGAGAATCGTCCGTCGGTGATCAGTGCGACGTCGCCACCGCGACCTGCACCTTTCAGCGCACCGGTGATAGCGAGCATCTCGCGCATACCCGGGCCACCCTTCGGGCCCTCGTAGCGAATGACGATCACATCGCCAGCATTGATCTGTCCCGCGAGGATCGCTTCCATTGCGAACGACTCGTCGTCGTAGACGCGCGCAGGACCCTCGAAATGCATCTGCTCGGCGCTCAGGCCTGCGACCTTTACAACCGATCCGTTTGGCGCAAGCGACCCAGTGAGAATGTTGATGCCACCCTCATCGTGGATCGGTGCGTCGACCGGATGCACAACGACGCCATCAGGATCCGGGAGATTCATTTCGACGAGGTTCTCGGCCATCGTCTTGCCCGTGACGGTCATGCAGCCACCGTTGATCATCCCGTTGTCGAACAAGTGCTTGAGCACCATCGGCACGCCACCAACCTTGTCGAGGTCGCTCATATGGAACTTGCCGCCTGGCGTCATGTCGGCGATGTGGGGAACTCGGTCAGCGATTCGGTTGAAATCGTCGAGCTCAAGCGCGACACCGGCCTCGTTTGCAATGGCCAGCAGATGCAGCACTGCGTTGGTCGAACCGCCGAGCGCTGAGGTGAGTGCGATCGCGTTCTCAAAGGCTGCCTTCGTCATCACCTGGCGCGGCGTGATGCCGAGCCGCAACTGGTTAACGACGGCTTCACCCGCCCGGCGGGCGTCGACCTCGCGGCGGCTGTCGATGGCCGGCGGTGATGCGGAACCAGGGAGGCTCATGCCGAGCGCTTCCGCGATCGAACTCATTGTGTTTGCCGTGAACATGCCTCCGCAGGCACCTTCGCCCGGGCACGCCTTGACCTCGATGTCATGAAGTTCCTGATCGTCGATCGTGCCGGCAGCATGCGCGCCGACCGCTTCGAACACCGAAGTGATGTCGAGCGCCTTGCCGTTGTGTTCACCTGGCATGATTGAGCCGTTGTAGACGAACACCGACGCGAGATTGAGCCGGGCGGCTGCCATCAACATGCCGGGGATCGACTTGTCACAACCGGCGAGTCCGACGAAACCGTCAAGGCGTTCGGCGTGCATCACCGTCTCAACGGAGTCGGTGATGACCTCGCGAGAGACCAGCGACGCCCGCATGCCTTCATGGCCCATCGAGATGCCATCGGACACGGTGATCGTGCCGAACTCCATCCCGAACCCACCGGCCGCGGCTACTCCAGCTTTTGCGTGTTCGGCCAACTTTCGCAGCGTCATGTTGCACGGCGTGACCTCATTCCACGACGACGCGATCGCCACCTGCGGCTTGTCCCAATCGTCGTCGCTCATGCCGATCGCACGCAACATTGAGCGGGACGGAGCCTTCTGCATGCCATCGGTGACGTCTCGCGACCGCGGTTTAATGTCCACGGGGGTATCTGCGCTTGCTTGCGCCGTCTTATCGGATTCATCTGCAGGCATGGCGTTCAGAGTAGTGGCCGGCGACCATGTTGGGCCTGGTGTTCCGCAAACCCGTGCGGCGACCTTGCGTTATTCGGGCCAGAATGAGGAGATGACCGAGGTGAGAGAAACCCAGCTGCCGGGCGTCGGCGTCAAACATGACTTCACGACCGACGACGGCCGCGAGGTGGGAGTGCTGGCCCACAAGGATGGCCGACGGGAAATCGTCGTGTACGACGCGGTCGACACTGACAAGTGCTCGGTGCAAATGTCGCTCTCCGCAACCGACACCCGCACCCTCGCCGAGCTGCTCGGCACCAGTCAGGTCAACAGAGCGATTCAGGCCGCACAACAGGAAATCGAGGGTCTGGCGATCGATTGGCTGACCATCGAGTCCGACTCGCCATCGGCTGACAAGTCCATCGGCGATGGCGAGTTCCGCACCCGCACCGGCGTCTCAATCGTCGCCGTGATTCGCGGGGACACGCCCTTTCCGGCGCCTGGACCCGACTTTAGGCTGCGGTCAAATGACGTCGCTGTGTGCGTCGGGACGATGGATGGGCTCGACCGGATGCGCCAGCTGATCGCTCCGCGCTGATCGCCGAAGCCGGGTTCACGATGCCGATGCTCGCCGCCGGTAGCTCCGAAGCTGCCCTTGCCTTCCTCGAAGTCGGCGCCGTCGTGCTCGGCCTTGGCTTGCTCGCCAGGCTCGCCGGGCGTATCGGAATCACGGCAGTGCCGCTCTATCTCGTCGCCGGGCTTGCGTTCGGCGAGGGCGGCATCGCTCGACTTGACGTGAGTAAGGACTTCATCGCTCTTGCTGCCGAGATCGGTGTGCTACTCCTCTTGTTCTCCCTCGGGCTCGAGTACAGCCAGCCGGAACTGCGTCAGGGGCTGCGCACCGGCGTCCCGCCCGGGGTTTTCGACATGGTCGCCAACGCCATCCCCGGGGTTGCACTCGGTTTCATCTTGGGTTGGGATCCACTCGCTGCAGTGCTGCTCGGCGGTGTCACCTGGATCTCGTCAAGCGGCATCATCTCCAAGGTGCTCGCCGATCTCGGCCGGTTGGCCAACCGTGAGACACCGGCAATTCTCAATCTGCTCGTGATTGAGGACCTCGCCATGGCCGTGTATCTCCCGGTCGTCGCTGCGCTGATCGTGGGCGGAAGCATCGAAGATATTTCAACGAGTGTTGCGATCGCGATCGTCACACTGACGCTGATCCTTGTGGCCGCACTGCGATACGGACGCCAGTTCACGACACTGCTGGGTGGCGGCTCCGACGAGTCCTTACTGCTTTCGGTTCTTGGTGTCACGCTGCTGGTCGCAGGGGTGGCCCAATCGCTGCAGGTCTCGGGAGCGATCGGCGCATTCCTGGTCGGCCTAGCGCTGTCCGGCCCCGTAGCCGAACGCGTAGAGCGACTGATGAATCCGTTGCAGGACCTCTTCGCCGCAACGTTTTTTCTTGTTTTCTCGTTCCAGATCGACCCCGCCGATCTCTTCGCTGCAGCGGTCCCCGCGATCGGGCTTGCACTGGTGACTATGACCACGAAACTGGCAACCGGCTGGTTCGCTGGCGCGCGGGTCGGAGCCGGACCACGAGGTCGAATTCGTGTCGGCACGGCGCTGATGGCGCGCGGCGAGTTCTCAATCGTGATCGCAGCGCTCGGCATTGATCTCGCCAACGGACCTGAGCTCGGCGCTCTTGCCGCAGGGTATGTGTTGGTCACCGCAATCGTCGGCCCGATCGCCACTCGATATGCCGATCTCATCCCGATCGGACGGCTCGCCACCCCCCGAGCACGCTGATCATTGATCCTCGCGACGCACGTCATCATCGCAGTACGGCACTAACTTCAGCGCCGTGATCACGTCCACGACCGAGACCGCTACAACCGCCGACGGCTTAGCCCAATTGCGCCGGCGATGGGTACCTGCCGGGCCTCCACACGCCGCTATGTTGATCGTCCACGGAATTGGCGAACACTCTGGGCGCTACGAACATGTCGGCGGCCACTTCGCCGATGCCGGAATTGATGTGTTGTCGTACGACCAACGTGGCTTTGGTGAGAGCGGCGGACACCGCGGTCACGTCGAAAGATTTGACGAGTTCCTTGACGATGCCGAGGTCTTGTTGTCGGAGCGTCGTTCACTCAATGTTCCGACCATCCTCCTCGGTCACTCTCTCGGTGGGCTCGTGTCTTCCAGTTATCTCGTCAGCAAACGTCCACAACCGGACCTAGCAGTGTTGAGTGCACCTGCCCTTGATGCCGAGCTCCCTTCGTGGCAGCGGTTCGCTGCGCCAGCGCTCGGTACCATCGTCCCTCGACTCAGGATCCCCGCCGATTTCGACGGAAGCGTCCTCACACGAGACGAAGCCGTCCAAACGGCCTATGAGACCGATCCGCTCCGGGTCCCCGCTTCGACCGCCCGGCTTGGTCGCGAAACGTTGCGGACGATGAAGCACGTTCAGATGACCCTCGATCGTCTCCGGATTCCAACCTATGTGCTCCACGGAAGCGACGACACACTCGTCCCACCTGCAGCTTCGGAGTCGCTCGCTTCGCTTCCCAACGTGACACGCCAAATCTGGGATGGGCTGCGGCACGAGTGCATGAACGAACCAGAGCACGCCGAGGTCATCGCAGAAATCATCACGTGGATCAACGCGCAGCTCGATGTCTGACCTTCCCAGTCCAACCGATCCCACCGCCGAGTTCGCCGACGACTCCAACGGAGCGTCCACATCGCCAGTGAGTCCGGCCGCAGAGGACGCGGCTCGAGCCGACCGCCTCCACCGGGCCACCATCGAGTTCGGCCTCGACAGCGAGCAGGCGGAACTCTTCGAGACTGCCGTCGACGCTGCCATGACCATTCCTGATGACATTACGGCCGTCGTCGCAGCACTGGCTGATCCCGATGTCGCCGAGGCAGTGTGGACTCGCTGGGGTGATATCGAGGTACTGGGCCCAGCCCTCGACGGTCTCATCGCCCGTCTCGACGGCGTTGCCAATCCCAACGGTGGAACGGTGTGGCTAACCGCCCGCCACGAGGCGTGGCACGGCCGCACCTCCGAGGCGGTCGAGCGACTCGAACGCGCCGCCGAAGTCGAGTACCCAATGGTCCTAATCGATCTGGCAGCCACCGAAGCGGATCGGAGCAATCCGCTCGGTGCACGTGACCTGCTCGTTCGGGCCGGCATCGATGTCGACATCGACTTGGACGCTGCGTACGATCCGCATCTTTCAGGCACAGACTTCGGCGCTGAACTGGCTGAGGAGGTGGCGCCATTCGCTGCGATGCGGCCACCTGCGATGGCCGGACGGAACGAGCGCTGCCCGTGCGGCTCGGGTACGAAGTACAAACACTGCCACCTCGGCAACGAGCTGCACCCGCTCACCGATCGTGCCGGATGGTTGTACGTAAAATTGATGCGATTTATGCAAGTGAATCACCCGCAGATCCAGAGGGCGGTCGCCGACGACATCGTCGAATCGGTCGTCGACCCCGGTCTCCGCTCCATGGTCCACGAGTCATATCTCGGCATTGACCTCGCATTGTTCGAAGGGGGTATCGCAGAACGCTTTCTCCATTCCAAGCGCACGGTTCTGCCCGCCGACGAGGCCGCACTCCTGCAAACATGGATCGATGCGTCACGAACGGTGCTTGAGGTCAAGCGCTCACGACCTGGCTCAATGGACGTCGTCGACCTCGCCACACGCGTTCAGGCAACTGTCGTTGACACGGTGCCGGAGGAGCCAATCGAAATCGGGTGGAAAGTTATCGGACGGCTCGTTCCGGTCGGTGACTCGCACCGCGCGTACGGCGGCTTTCTTCCCGTGAATGACGACATGGTTACAGCAATGCTGGACGCGTTCTCAACACGTGAACTCGAGACGGCGACAATCGCGCTCGGCCAAATCTTCGATACGGCGACCACGCAGGACGAGATCCAGGATTTGTTTGCGGAAAGCCTCGACACGGGCGAGCTCAGCGCGCTCCTAAAGGAGATGGGTAGCGCTGATGGGGTATAACAATTTGCGGCGTCTCGACTCGAACAAATGAGAAACCGGAAGCTCTATGCAGTCAGAGTGAGCTCAGCCCATCCTTTTGTTGAGTAGCACGTTGACAGCTTTGCCGTCGGCCTGACCCCTCGACGCCTTCATCACCTCGCCGACCAGAGCGCCGCCCGCCTTTGCTTCGCCAGCGCAGAATTTGGCCCAAGCCTCGGGTTGTGCTGCGATCGCTGCGTCGACCATCGCTTCGAGTTCGGACGTCTCCATGGCTTCGAAGCCGAGCGCTGCAGCGATCGCTTCAGGGTCACGTTCGTGGTCCCCGGCAATCATTGCGTCGAGTAAAATTTTAGCCTGCGTCGCTGTGATCGCTCCGCTTGCTTCCATGGTCGTGAGGACAGCAAGTCGACCGGTCGGCACCACGATCGAAGCCTCAGGAGACTCCTTGACATGTTTGAGGGCCAGTCCAACGTCGCCATCTTCGCGACCAACGTTGAGAACGTAAACATCCTGATCGCGTTCCACCACGAGCATCACGGTCTCGGAATCCGCCGACTGACCGCTTGCATCCGCAAGTGCCGTTCGACGCGCTGCAGGTAACGGCGCCAGCTCGGCGCGAACTCGTTCGATCCATTCGGGACCCGGGTCAACCACGACCAAGTCAGGCTCTAGGAAGTATCGGTAGTCGTCGGCATCTTCCTTCGAGCGCAGGGTGTGCGTCTTGCCGTCGTTCTCGTCCCAGTGGCGGGTTTGCTGGATAACCGGCTCACCGGCCTCATGGAGGGTGATCTGGCGCTTTGCCTCGTACTCGATGGCCCGGCCGAGCGACCGAACCGAGTTGACATTCTTGATCTCACATCGTGTGCTGAAATCGGCCCCCGGCCGACGGACGCTCACGTTGGCATCGACGCGCATGGAACCCTCCTCCATTTTCGCGTCGGACGCGCCAATCGCCACAAGGATCGCACGGAGCTCGGTTGCGTAGGCCTTGGCCTGATCGGGATGACGGATGTCTGGGCGACTGACGATTTCGACTAGGGGAACGCCGGCACGGTTGAAGTCGATGAGCGAGTAGTCCGAGCCGTGAATCCGTCCGCCAACGCCACCAACATGGGTGGACTTGCCTGTGTCCTCCTCAAGGTGACCGCGCTCGATGCCGACCCGAAATCCATTGGGCAGGTCAAGCCATCCGTCGGCGGCGATCGGCTCTTCATATTGACTGATCTGATACGCCTTCGGCATGTCGGGGTAGAAGTAGTTCTTGCGGGCAAACGTTGACTTCTGAACTCGACAATTAAGCGCAAGCCCGAGGCGCATCGCAAGCTCAACAGCTCGGCGGTTGAGCACTGGGAGCGCACCCGGGAGCCCCAAGGTGACGGGGTCGATATTCGTGTTGGGTTCGTCGCCGAAGCGGTTCGGCGACGCAGAAAAGAGCTTCGTCTTCGTGGCAAGCTCGACATGCACCTCAAGACCGACGACCATCTCCCATCCGTTGTTCGTCCACCGCTCGTGGTCGGCATTCGACGGGTGGAACTCGTCGTCGTTCACGTAAGCAATCGTCATCGGTCAACCTCGGTCATTTGTTGTGTTCTGGACCGGGTTGATCGTTGGGAAATTTGTTGGTGCCGGGGCGGCGCAGATCGTTTGATCATGAATCGGCTCCCGTTGTCGGGGAACATCGTTCGAGCTCGCCCGCAACGCGGAACATCATGGCGTCGTTGAGTGCTGGTGCGAGCACCTGCACGCCAACCGGCAGCCCACCGTCACCGGTCCCGAACGGAACGCTCATACCCGGGTCACCGGACAGGTTCGACGGAATGGTGTACGTGTCGCACAGGTACATGGCCAGTGGGTCCGATGACTTATCACCGATCTCGAAAGCCACTGTGGGAGATGCCGGCGTGAGCAACACATCGACCTTTGCGTATGCGGCGGCGAAGTCGCCTGCGATCAATCGGCGGATCTTCTGCGCTCGGCCGTAGTACGCGTCGTAGTAGCCGGCCGAAAGCGCATAGGTCCCGAGCATGATCCGCCGCTTGACCTCTGCGCCAAAACCCTCAGTTCGCGTGGCCATGTACATCTGATTTGTGTCTGGAGCAGCAACCCGCGTCCCAAAGCGGACCCCGTCGAACCGGGCCAGGTTGCTCGATGCCTCTGCCGGTGCTATCAGGTAGTACGCCGTGAGGCCGTAGCCGAATGCCGGAACCTCGACATCGACGATATCGGCACCGGCGTCAGCCATCGCTTCAAACGCCTCGTCAAGCCTCGCCTGGACGTCTGGGCTGGCGCCGCTGGGGAGGTCGGTGATCCGGCCGACACGCAACCCGGCCACACCCATTTGCAGATTTGCCCGAAGATCGAGCGGTAGCTGCTCGATACTCGTCGAGTCGGCGGGATCATGGCCAGAGATGACTTCAAGCGCCAGCGCAGCGTCGTCGACGGTCGTGGCGAACGGGCCAATCTGGTCGAGGCTCGATCCGAACGCAATGAGTCCAAGACGGCTCACGGCGCCGTACGTCGGCTTGACGCCAACGGTGCCGCACAGTGCAGCCGGCTGCCGGATCGAGCCGCCAGTATCGGATCCGAGGCTGAGCGGCACGAATCCAGCTGCGACAGCGGCGGCCGATCCTCCCGATGAACCGCCTGGCACACGGCTGGTGTCGAGTGGGTTCCTCGTCGGCCCAAAAGCAGAGTTCTCGGTGCTGGACCCCATGGCGAACTCGTCCAGGTTCGTTTTGCCAAGCACAATCGCTCCGGCCTCGCGCAAGCGCGTCACCACGGTGGCGTCGTACGGGGGCTTCCAGTTACCGAGGATCTTGGACGAGCACGTCGTCGGGATGCCCTGCGTGCACAAGTTGTCCTTGAGTGCCACCGGGACTCCTGCAAGGGGTCCGGGGTCGATTCCCGCCGCAACCATCTCATCGATGGATGAGGCGTTTTCACGTGCCTCGTCAGCGAGGACCAGGTTGAAGGCGTGGATTTCGTCATCGAGCGCGTCGATCGCGGCAAGGTGACGCTCAACAACAGCGGCGGCGGTGGTCGTGCCAAACCGGACCTCTTCGGCAATCTTGGCTGCGCTAATAGGTTCGTTCATCATTAATCGTTAAGCCCGAGAATCGGCGGGACGCGAAAGCGGCGATCTTCAGCAAGAGGTGCTGCGGCGAGCACCTCGTCGCGGTCGAGGCACTCCCCTACCACGTCGTCACGCATCACGTTGGCGAGATGCGTCGGATTGTTCATCGGCTCAACACCGTCAAGGTCAAGCGCATCGATCTCGCCGAAGTAGTCGAGCATCGCTCCGAGTTCGGTCGTGGCAGTGGCAAGTTCTTCATCGGTGAGCGTGAGCCGGGCTAGCGCGGCAACCTTGCTCACGTCCGCAGGCTCGATTCGATTGGTCACGGCCTGCACGATAACCGTTCGAGATCGCGCCCGGCATGGAAGAAATCCCTCATCCGCACTGCTCCTGGCACGTGGGCGCTGTGATGCAGGATCCCTGCTGGTCAGTCGAGACGGGCGAGCGTGAACAGGACTGCTGACTCAGGGTGGAGCGTAGGCGGCTGGATGCCGTGGAACGCGAGTTGCCGACCCGACAGGGTGATCCCCTCGGCCATCCAGACCGGCTGTGTTCGCCCTGCTCCCCATCGTTCGTGGGGAACTGGCAGATGCGCAACCCGGTACTGGGCATCGAGATCGAGACCCGGCATCCGCAGCGGCGGCGGCGTCTGGCTCGGCGCTGTGGCGAGCTGTGCGAACGACACGATCGCATGTGAACGGTCACGGGCGTAGACACCGTGGGCGTTGAACGACGGGTCGGTGGAGAAGCGCACGGTGTCACCGCTGTGCAGCAACTCGCGGTGCTCCTTATACATCGCGATAATCGCACGCAGCGTTGTATGGTCCTCGTCGCTGAGCTCCGTGACGTCCCATTCAACGCCGAGGTGCCCAAACAGCGCTGTCGCGGCCCGGAACGACAGCGAGTGCGTCCGCCCAGTGGTGTGGGATTTGGTCGGCCCGATATGGGCACCCATCACTTCGGGCGGGATCAACATCGATGCACCCCGATGAATCGTCTGGCGTTCGAGCGCATCGTTGCAGTCGCTCGTCCAAACCCGCTCGGTGCGACGCAGGATTTCGTGGTCGATCCGGGCGCCGCCGCTCGCACACGACTCGAATTCGACTGCCGGATGCTTAGCGCGAAGCGCGTCGAGCAATCGGTACAGCGCAAGAGTCTGAGCGCGGGTGCCCGCTGCTCCGTCTCGCCCGCTGCTTTGTATGTGGTCACGATTCATGTCCCACTTCACATACGCGATGTCGTGATCACGCAGCAGCGCGTCGAGTGCCTCTTCAATAAACGCGAAGGCGGCTGGATTGCCTAAGTCGAGCACAAGTTGCTGACGACCGAGCAACGGCTCGTAGCCATCAGTGATCAGCGCCCAGTCCGGATGAGCGCGAAACATGTCACTGTCCGGGTTGACCATCTCAGGCTCGACCCAGATTCCGAACTCCATGCCCAGACCGGTGACATGGTCGATCAACGGTCCCAGACCATCGGGGTACACCGTGTCGGACACCCACCAGTCACCGAGGCCCTTAGTGTCATCACGTCGCGAGCCGAACCACCCGTCATCGAGGACAAATCGTTCGATGCCAAGGTCAGCTGCGGCGTCGGCGAGCGCCTTCAGCTTGTCAACGTCATGATTGAAGTAGACCGCTTCCCACGTATTCAATAACACTGGCCTCGGCGTCACGGTGTGGGTGTTGCAGGAACGCACTGCTCGGTGAAATCCCCACGCTGCCCGGGAGAGACCCGTGGGAGAGCACACAGCAATAAAGTCGGGAGTTGAGTAGCTTTCGCCCGGCTCAAGGACTACCTCGCCGGGGTGTAACAACTCGCCTCCCTGCAGATAGCGGCGGCCGTCGGGAAGCCTTTCGGCGAACAATGTGTGGTTACCACTCCATGCAACGTGAGCGCCCCACACCTCGCCACTCCACTCTGTGAAATCGCGTTCCCCGGCAAAGACGAGCGAAGGGGTTTCGTGAGATGTTCGTCCGCGTCGGTTCTCCACGACGTACGAGCCATGCAGCCATTCACGGCGAAGCGGGTGAAACTCGCGAGACCATCGACCTTCAAATGTGAGAAGTTCAGCGGCGTGCTCGGCGAGCGGCAGGGTCACTGACAGTGCGTCAAGGGAATAGCGCCGCCCACCAACATTTCTTACCGTCGCAGTTATGCGCAGAACATGATCGACCGTAATCGAAGTCGTGAGCGCTAGGCCGGCGAGTTCGTCGATGGCATCGACGGTGAGGCAACGCCCGACCTGTGAGTGGGAAACGGTCGAAAATCGAGGTGCCCATGCACGGCCACCGCCACGCCGACCGAGTAGCCCTGGTCGACCCGTAAATCCGGAACCGTGCTCTGGGACGACGGAAACCGGCGCAATTGCGTCACACGCGCCGTTGACAATTGGACGATCCAACGCTGGGCCAATGGATCCCATGACGGCTTCGGCTCCGAGAGGTGTCCCCCAGTACAAAATCGTCGGAGCACCGGTCGAGACATCGATCACAGCCTCCACGTGAACGCCGGTCAGTTGGACGAGTGCTGTCATCGCGGCCTTGTTCACTCGAGGCGCGTGCAACGCTCAGATGAGCGGCTCACCCGTCGAGGGGTCTCCACCAGGGTCAATTTTAGTTCGACTGTCGGTGCCTTCGAGATCATCACCCAGGCTAATACCGCCGACCGTGCTGTCGTCGGGCGCGTCGCCCAGAGGTTCTATCTCCGGTCGAGCGCGGAGCACGAAGAACAGCGCCAGCCCGACGACAACCGATCCGAGTGCAACCCACTGATTCCAGCGGAACGGTCCGACGTCGTCAGCTGGGTCAACGCGCAAACCTTCGACCCAGAAGCGGCCCACCCCGTAGAAGGCCAGGTACAGCCCCATGAGCGAACCACCGCTGGGACGCCATCGGCGGTCGATGTACAACAGCACGAACACCGTGGCCAGACTCCATAACGATTCATAGAGAAACGTCGGATGGAAGGTAGTTCCGACTGCGAACAGTTCTCCGGTCGCCGGATTCTCGACTAGGTGGTCCGCATCAATCTCGAGCGCCCACGGAAGGTCGGTCGGCCGGCCGTAAAGCTCCTGGTTGAAGTAGTTGCCCCAGCGTCCGATCGCCTGCGCCAGCGGAATCGCAGGCGCCGCGCACGTCGCTGCTGTGGCGAACGGGATCCCCCGCTGTTTGGCCATGTATAGACCGACCGGGATGCCGAACAACAACCCGCCAGGAATGCCAAGGCCTCCTTCCCACAGCTTCGGGATGTCGGCGTAGTTATTCTCGAAACGATCCCAGTCGGTGGCGACGTGATAGAGCCGGGCGCCGATGACGCCCGCAAGCACCGCCCAGATCGCGATTGAGCTCGCATCGTCCTGGGTTCCGGCGCCACGTTCTTCCAGTCGGCGCCCGAACAGCCAGACCCCTGCCACGACACCGAACGCAATGGCGAGGCCATAGATGTTCAGGCTCAGCGGGCCGATGTCGATTGAGTTGAACGACGGGCTCGGGATGGAGGCAAGCGTGCTCAACTCGTCACCCGTTCGATGAAGGCGAGGCTCCGCTCGTTGATCAGGTCACGGTCGTAGTCCTGCGTCGCAACATGGAAACTGCGCTCAAGCGTCACAAACTCGACGTCTCCGCCGGCGGTGTCACGCAAGTGCACACTGCTTTCGGGCGGAACGACGTGATCTGCCGACGACGACAAGACAAGAACCGGAATCCGCAACTCGGCGAAGCGATCGGTGATCGGAGCGAGCCCATCGTTATTCAGTGACATTAGCTGGCGCAACGGGGTTCCCTCGTAGCTGATCTCGGTTTCGTCAGGGTTGGCAATGTCGTTGCCGATTGCTGGGGAGACCTCGATGCCGTCGGACAACATGTCCTCGAGCATTTCGACAACATCGGGGGGCTGTGGCATCGTGGCCGCGTTCACGCAGATCAGGCCTTTAAGCCGACCGTCGTCGACTCGTTGCAGCCCAGTCCACAGCGCCAGAGTGCCACCCATGCTCAATCCGATCACAACGACGCGGTCGGCGCGTTCGACAAGTCGGTCGTACGCAGCTGCCGCCTCCCCTGACCAATCGAACCAATCGGTGGTCTGCATGTCGGCGAGCGTGGTGCCGTGACCGGGCAAACGAGGCTGCTCGACATGGTGCCCGGCGGCAGCGAACGCCTTGGCCTGGTGTGTCATCGACGAAGGATTTCCGGTGAACCCATGCACCACGAGCACCCCGGTCGGCGACGAACCGACATAGGAGAACGGTTCACATCCGGGTATGACGTCGACGTCACTCATCCCCACTGTCTAGTGGTTGGCCGCACGCTGGCACGGTCCCGTGGCAAGTTTCTGAAATCGGTTCGTGACCGTCCGACTATCTGCCCGCTCCCTCAGCGAGCAGCGGCCTGGTGAGCGCGACGACGTTTGCCGGCCGCACGCAACGCATCGCGGTTGTGATCACCGACCGCCATGAACGCGTCCCGCCAGTCGTCGCTCCCCCACCGCTGCGATGCCTGCACCGTCGTCCGCGGAGCGATCGATGACTCGACCACATTAATTGCAAGCGTCACGATGTTGCGCTGCATTTCTTGAGCGCCTGGCTTCCCGCACGGATTACCCAGCGGAAAGTCAACGAAAACGAAGCGCGGGACCCCGGCCTCCTCGACGATGTCTCGGGCGCTCCCGACGACCACCGTTGCGATTCCTGCTGCCTCGAGGCGACGGGCGACCAGACTCACGGTCTGGTGGCACACCGGTCAAAGTGGAACGAGCAGCGCGACGTCGACGCCATCCTGTTCACACCACTCGGCGACCTGATCGGCGTCGAGCCCGGTCCGACGCTGGCTGTACTCGGTGGGCACACCGAAAAATCGGCCGTTAAGTGATCCGATCACACCGTCATCGGAGAGCGCCTGCAACGACGAGAGCGGCAGGAACGACTCGGTGTCTTCGGTGTGTGTTGCCTGCTTGTCCCACGAGAGATCCTCGGTGAACATCCGGTCGGGAACGTCGGCGACCGGATGGAAGTAAACAACCTTGTCGGTTGCGGGTGCACCGAAGTACGAATCGTGGTGGCGGAGAAACGAGGTGGTCACCACCGCGACGTTGGATTCGCTCATCAGCTTTGACGGACGGGTAAAAGGCACCTGGTCGAACGCCGCCCACCGATAAGCCTGCTCAAAGCCCTGCGCTTGGTAGTACTCCCGCGATTTGTCGATATAGCTGACGTGACTGCGCTGCTCCAGCTGGCGATCGGCTCGTTCGGTCACATGACAGAAGGTAGCCGCGCCGGCAGCGGTCGGGTCAGCTCGGCCAGGTGTCGGTGATGCGGTAGCCGAGCGGCCATGGATCCGTCGGGTCGACGCAGTAGTTAAACCGCCCGTATCGCCACGCCCGACCGGACACGATCGGCACGATTGCGTCTCGGGCGTCGGGGCCATCGCCGATTGTCGTGTCGGCTTCGATGCGTCCGACGAACTCCGACCCGATCACCGATCGCATTCGGAGTCGATCACCAACCTCCATCATGCCGCAGGAACGCAGCAGGGCCATCCGCGCCGACACGCCGGTACCGGTTGGAGATCGGTCGAGCTTGCCTGGCTCGACCACGACCGTGTTGGTCATCGAGTAGTCGCCGTCGCCGTGGTGTTCGAGCGGGCCAGCGATCTGACAGAACGAGAAATGGTTCCAGGCCGAGGCCGGATGCTCGAACGTCAGTTGTGCGTTGGCCGCCCGGGTAATCTGCGAGCCGATGCGCGCCAGGGCCAGCCCGTTCTCGGGAACGATGTCAAGGCCGAGGTCGCTCGCATCGACCATCACGAAACTGTCGCCACCGAACGCCGTGTCGACGCGCAGGTCGCCGACACCGTCGACGGTCAGAGACACGTCGCGCTCTGCCACGAATGAGGCAACGTTGCGGATCGACACCGATTCCACCTTGCCATTGCGGCAAGTTGCCACCGCTTCGACCACTCCCCCGGGAGCATCGAGCAGCACCGTCGTGGTCGGCTCGGTCATCGTAACGATTCCGGCTTCGAGCACCACGGTGGTGACGCACATCGAATTGGAACCGGACATCGGCGGGGTATCCATCGGCTCCATGATGATGAAGCCAATGTCGGCTGCGGGGTTGACCGCGGGGACGAGCAGATTGATGTGCTTAAAGACCCCGCCTCGTGGCTCGTTGCCCAACAGCGACCGAAGTCGACCATCGCGTGCTACGAAGCGGGACTGTTCCCACACGGTTTTGCCGGGCGGCGTGGCGATGCCCGAGACGATCACATCGCCAACCTCGCCCTCGGCATGGCAGCCGACGACCTCAATTGGGCCGGTGACGATGTCTTTTAGATCGACGTTCACCTCAGTACGGGTCATGTTCTGAGAGCGGGAGGGCCCACCAGTCGGTGGGCACGTCTGCCGCCGACCAATCGGGATGCGGGTGAATGCAGTCGACCGGACACACCGGCAGACACTTGTCGCATCCGCTACAGAGTGCAGGAATGATCACGACGTCGGCTCCATGGTTGAAGATTGCCCCGAAGTTTGGCGGGCAGTGCCGCAGGCATGCATCGCAGTTGATGCAATCGAGCATGTCGATGTACAGCGGCGGGTTCTGCCACTTCGGATTACGCTCTCGCCGCTTAATGCGCTCGTCGCGGTTGGTTGCGTCCCCAGCCATCGCAAGAGTGTATGACGCGCGGCGTCAGCTGCCGGATTCGGCATCGGGGCGCGAATGCCGAGCTTTCATCACCTCGACGAACGCCGTCATGAGATGTGGATCGGACTAGTCACCGCTGCCCGCCGGGGCCGATTACCAGGCACGCTTCGCTACTTGACCTCGCTGAACTCGTCAATGTCGAGCGGACCAGGTTTGATCTCGACTGCGGAGATCGGTCGCTCGGCCGATCGGAGTGCATGCCGTCATCATCGTTCCTATCATGTTTACCGATGGCCGTCATGTCCTCTCCCAGACATCGTCGGCACGTTGAACGGTCTGCGTTGTGGGCGTTCGTCCCGGTTGCCGCGACGCTTCCGTTCGCATTGCTTGCCCTCGTCGTTATCTGGTTCCCAGTACGCCTTGTGACTGAAATGCCTTTCGTCTGGGTTCTGATCGGATTCGCCGCAACAGGTCCGCTGCTGTTCGTTCGCCGCTTCCAGATCTGGGTTCTCACACCGGTTATCGGCGCCAGACAACCGACCCAGGCTGAACAGTTCGCGATTGAACCACTCTGGCACGCAATCGTCCGCACGAATGGCCTTCCCGACGACCACTACGTCGTGCGAATCCTCCCCTCCGACGAACTCAACGCGTTCGCGTGTGGCGGTCACCTGGTCGTCGTCACCTCGTTCGCAGTCGACGAACTGACCACGCAAGAATTGCAGGGCGTGCTTGCGCACGAGTTGAGTCACCACCTCGGCCTGCACACCGTGGCGATCACGATCGGCCACTGGCTGTCGACCCCGGTGGTGCTACTGGCTCGAATCGGTGTCTTCCTTGAGAACGTCGCAATTGCAGCACGCCGGTCATACGGCCGCGACTCACCACTGATCGGCATGGTCACCAACGCAACGGCGGCGGTGATCCGGGCCGTCTCCTGGGTCTTCACCGCAGGAGTCCGTGCCAGTGCTGCACTCGGCAATCTGGTCGGACACCAATCCGAGTTTGATGCCGATCAACGTGCCGTCCGAATGGGGTTCGGCCGCGAGTTGTCGGGTGCACTGCGGCGGGTGCTCGCCGCCGGACATCACCCGCGACCGGTGGGATGGCGCGAACGCATCGCTGCATCTCATCCGCCAGCGCGAACACGGGTGGCGCGCATCGAGGCGCTGATGCGCCACCCCGCTCGCTGATCTAGTTCGGCGCAGGGCGTCACCTCACGCGGTAATCGGGGCGATCGTTGCGTTGAGGAGTCGGGCAAGATCTGCAGGGTCGAGCGCAATGTCGAGGCCTCGGCGACCGCCGCTGACGTAGACAGTGTCGAACAGGCCGACGGTCTCGTCGAGCACCGTACGCAACCGCTTTCGCTGACCCAGTGGGCTGATCCCCCCAACTACGTATCCGGTGACCCGTTCGGCATCGGCTGGATCGCACATTGCGGCCTTTTTGCCGTTGACTGCCGCAGCGACGAGCTTCATCGAGACCATGCAGCTCACCGGGATGACCGCCACGACCGGATCTCGCTCACCGTCGACGTTGATGAGGAGCGTCTTGAACACCTGGTCGTACGCGAGTCCAAGGGCCTCAGCCGCTTCTCGCCCGAAATCACGAAGTTCGTCACCGCTGTCATATTCATGAGCGACGAACGCCACCGCTTCGTGTTCGAGCAGTGCGATCGCCGGCGTCATGAGTTCCAGTATCCCTGCGCTCGGGCCACCAATCCGGGATGGATGTCGCCGCCCGGACTCGATGACTGGAGATGAAGGACGCTGGGGTGCGAAGATCGGCGGGTGCGCCTGTCCGCCGAACCGTCCGTTCACCCCGCCGATCACGAGTTCTCCCACAACATACGGGTGCGATTCGTCGAGACGGATGCAATGGGCATTGTCCACCACTCCAACTACCTTGCCTACTTTGAGGAGGCGCGCGTCGCCTTTCTCGCCCACATCGGCCATCCGTTCACCCGGTGGCGGGCCGACGGCCTGGAGTCACCGGTACTCGAATCGTTCGTCCAATATCGACAACCGTGCCGATTCGACGAAGTCGTGACTATTCACCTCACGCTCGCAGCGGCAACCCGGGCAACGTTCCAACTTAGCTACTTAATCACCGTTGATGACGAGGTGCGCAGCACTGGGGTCACCGTCCACGGCTGCACGACACTTGCAGGCAAGCCGACCCGGCTCCCCGCATGGCTGGTGGAACTCGCAGCCCGCTGAGGACCGACCCGGTCACATCCGCTGGGTGAGTCCTCCGTCTACAACAAAGATCTCGCCGCTCGTGTACTTATTGCGGAGCAGGGCGAGGACCGCCTCAGCGCAGTCCTCGGGGGTCGCTGAGCGCGGCACCGGAGCGGTCGCTGCGACTGCGGCATGCATTGCGTCCCAATCAGCGGTCCAGCGTGTCGTGACGAGGCCGGGAGCGACTGCGTTGACCCTGATTGGCCCATACGACTTTGCGAGCAGCAACGTCATCTGATTCAACGCAGCCTTGGTCATCGAGTAGGCGATTGAGGACCCGACGGGGCGGACGCCAGCGATCGAGGTGATGTTTACGATGTTGGCGTTGTCGGACTTACGCAAATGAGCGATCGCATACTTGGTGAGCCACCAGGTGCCGAACACGTTGACGTCGAATGTCTTCTGGAAAATCTCGTCGGTGAGCCCGTCGAGATCGGAGTGATCAATCGATGTGGTCCACCCTGCGTTGTTGATCAGGAAGTCAAGCCGTCCGTACTGCTCAATCGTGGCGTCGACGAGCGCATGGCCCTGAACCCGATCGGCGATATCGGCTTGGACGTACATCGACTTGCCTGGCAGTGAGGCAGATACCTTCTCCCCTATTTCGACGGACGATGCCGAGTTGACAACCACCATTGCACCGAGCGCCGACAACCGGCGGGCGGTCTCTTCGCCGATCCCGGCCGACGAACCCGTCACGATCGCAACCCGTCCGGAGAACTCTAATTCGCTCATCACCGTCAACGTAGTGAGATCATCGGACATGGCCGTCATCGATCATCTTGTACTCGCCGTCCCCGACCTCGACGCAGCGATCGCTGATTTCGAACTCAGCTATGGCGTCAGACCGGCGATCGGTGGACGACATCAGGGACTCGGCACACACAACGCGCTCATCTCGTTCGGTGAGTCGTATCTCGAGTTGATCGCACCCGATCCTTCACAGCCGGATCCAGATAGTCCGCGGCCGTTCGGCGTAGACGACATCGATGTCCCGCGGCTTGCAACTTTTGCCGTCCGCCCAGATACTGCGAACGGCGAGACGGTCGAGATCCTGATCGCCGCTTGCCAGGCCGCTAGTCACGACACCGGCCCCCTCGTCTCGATGTCGCGTCAAGCACCCGATGGGAGCGTCCTCACCTGGAGGCTCACGTTTCCGACGATGACCCACGACGGTCTCGTCCCATTCCTTATCGATTGGGGCGGCACCGTCAATCCTGCAGCAACCGCGCCCGGGGGCGTGTCGCTCATCGAGGTGTCGGGCGCCACCTCAGACCCGGCTGGCGCCAACGCGGTGCTTAGGGTCCTGGCACTCGCCGAGTTTGCCCGCCCGGTCGGCGCATCTCACCCCGGACTCGCCGCCAACATCAGCGCCCGTCACAGCAGTTGAACTGGCCCTCGCAACTTTGCGGGAACCAGTTTGTGCTCGGGCGGGGCTTAAAGCCCGGGATGGCCAGGAACAACAGCCCTATGAGGAGCGTGATTAGTCCAGAGCCTTGGAGCGGCATCGACTCGGCCCCGTCCGAGGGACGTTTCCGCCAGAGGAGACCGACGACTCGACCTGCGGTTGTGGAACCATTCGCTGAGGCGGCGAATTCTTGACCACAAACCGCAACACCATCGGACCAGGGATGGGAAAGGTCCAGTCGCCGCCGCATCGCTACGGACGTAAATGACAGCGAGTCTCAGGGACCACAGATTGTCGCAATAGACGGGGTCCGTCAGAGGGCCTTCGATTTGATTTCGACGAGTTGATTCAACGTCGCGACCGTCGAAACGGTCGCCGCGCTGCCGAGCGTGTCACCATCGACCGTAACCTCGTACTTCGCGACCAAGGAGGCGCTGGTCCCCTCAACGCAACAGCCGTTAAGGCAAGTGGAGCGAGTTACTCGCGACAGATTAAGCCGACCGGACCTCATGGCGTTTACTCCACCGGTGAACAGGATCTGTGGCGGCGGTGGGTTTGAAGCGGCGCCCCCTGTCTACAGCACAAACACTGCTCGCCTGGTCGTCAACCCCGGCAAGACGAAACGGCCGCTACCGTTACATCTCCGTCATGGCTCGGCGATCACACTGACCTGAGGTATGAAGACGAGTTCCATCTCGATGCGTTCACCGCGAGTTTCGGCAAGAGTCGCAGCAAGCTCGTCCGGATCGCCGCTCAGTTCTGTTCCGGTGACGATGATTGTGACTCGTCTTGGTGTCTGCTTAGGATCGACCTGAACCTCTTCGAGGCGAAGCTCGCTGTCCCAAGCCTCGACCGCACGGGCTGCCTCCACGGTGAAGTTTGAGCGCTGGAGTTTGGTCGCTGTGTTGGATGCCAATGGCACTGCCATAGCCAAGACAAAGACCACTGCTGCCGCCAACCCCAAGGCACGTTGACGAAGCCGTTCACGCGGAGGAACAAAACCAGCGAGCGCGAACGTGACCCCAGCGGCGAGCGCGATCGCAGCGAAGTTTGTGAGGAATAAAAGCAATGCACCGCGCGCCAAATCGTTGCGGTCTGCTGCAAGCGTTACCCCGACCGATGCCAGAGGAGGAACCAATGCTACGGCGATGCCTACACCTGGCAGCGCCGACCCGGCCTCACTCCTCACAGTCACGTACGCCCCGGCGGCCCCAGCGAGAATTGCAATGCCAAGATCAGCAAGATTTGGTGCAGTTCGGGCCATCACTTCTGCGGGCACCGGCGAGTCTGCGCCGACTCTGGGAACAAACTGTGTCCACAACCAACCCATGGCGATACCGAGCAAAGCACCGCTGGCTACGATCGCAAACGATTCGACAATACGTTTGGTCCATGTCTGAACCAGCGCAGCAGCGAACGCCATGATTGGAGTCATGAGCGGGGCGACGAGCATCGCTCCGATCACGACGGCAGTGCTGTCGTTCATCAGCCCGAGCGCAGCGATCGATGACGAGAACACCATCAGTGTCACGAAGCGATATATGTAAGGCTTGCGTCGAACACCTTCGAAGAACAAAACGTCAAGGATTTGCGAGCGCTTTTCGAGGTCGAGATCTCGACCTAACGTTCCCATCTTCCCGCGCGGGACAAGCGAATGCCCAACGCTCTTAGCCGACTCTCGCGAGGCGTTGGCTGAATCCGACTTCATTTCCTCAACAGTAGGGCGCAGCTCGTCGGAGAAGAAACTCTGTGTTTCGATCGACATCGCAGGGCTACCGAAATACTCCAAGGCGTTTTGCACCTCCTGAGGGTCCTGAACCTGCGACTCATTGACTGTCCGAAGGTCACGCTGACAGACGGCAAGACCCGATAGACGCGACGTTCGTGTCGGCTAACAGTCCAGAAACTAACCCAAGCCCACCGCACGTACGGCGACGGTGATGGTCGGGACAGCTATCTGAGACCTGCGGTTGACGGATTCTAGAGATGTCCGCCTAAAAGCTGAGATTGGGTAAGAGAGGCCGTCGCCACGACCTATCGTCGTCCCGAGTGCCGGATGTGGTGCGTGAGTGGACGCACACGTACGAACATCTCGGCGATGAGAGTGCCTTCCTTTGCTCTGACGACCTAAAGGAACAGCTTGTATGCGGGGTTGCCAGTCTCGTCCCAGTGGCGGTAACCGAGCTCGGCAAGGAAATCGGTGAAGGCAATGCGATCGGCCTCTGGCACCTGCATCCCGACCAGCACCCGTCCGCTGTCGGAGCCGTGGTTGCGGTAGTGGAACAGGGAGATGTTCCAGTCAGGTTGCATCGCCTGGAGGAACCCGATCAACGCCCCAGGACGCTCAGGAAACTCGAATCGCAGGAGCAGTTCGTCGGACGCGAGTACAGACTTCCCGCCGACTAGATGACGAAGGTGGACCTTGGCCAGTTCGTCGTCCGTGAGATCAAGTGTTGCGAATCCCTCAGCACGGAAGATGG
This sequence comes from uncultured Ilumatobacter sp., assembly GCA_905480335.1. Lineage (GTDB taxonomy): Bacteria > Actinomycetota > Acidimicrobiia > Acidimicrobiales > Ilumatobacteraceae > Ilumatobacter_A. The sequence continues at coordinate 212,101 of CAJQPY010000003.1, forward strand.
CCGCTACTGCGTCTGCCTCGTCACGTGATGTCACGCTGACACCGACGAAGACGTGAGCTTCTCGCTCGTCGCTGATCCGGTAGTTGAACTCGGTGACGTTGCGATGGTCGACGAGCTCGCAGAAACGTCGGAAGCTGCCGGGCTGTTCGGGCACGGTAACCGCGAACACCGCTTCGCGACGTTCACCGATCTCGGCGCGCTCCGATACGAACCGTAACCGGTCGAAGTTCATGTTTGCTCCGCACGCGATTGCCACGAGGGTCTCGTCGCTGACGCCGGTCGAGGCGACGTACTGTTTCATCCCGGCGATCGCAAGGGCTCCGGCCGGCTCGAGCAACGTCCGGGTGTCGGTGAACACATCCTTGATCGCCGCGCATGTCTCATCGGTGTCGACAATCAAAATGTCGTCGACGTGCTCCTGCACCAGTCGGAAGGGCTCAATTCCGACTGACTTCACGGCGGTGCCGTCGGAGAACAGCCCCACCCCAGAAAGCTCAACCCGTTCACCGGCTGCGATCGAACGTGCCATTGCGTCAGACTCGACGTGTTGAACACCGATCACCTTGATGCCGGGTCGGACTCTTTTCACATACGTGGAAATTCCGGCGATCAATCCCCCGCCACCGATGGCCACGAAAATCGCGTGGATCGGACGGCCGTGCTGTCGAAGGACCTCCATCGCAATTGTACCCTGCCCTGCGATCACGTCGGGATCATCAAACGGGTGCACGAAAGTGAGGCCGAGGTCGTGCATCAGCTCCTGCGCATGTTCGTAGGCCTCAGAGTATGACTCGCCGTGGAGCACTATCTCGGCGCCCCGCGCAGCCACAGCGTTGACTTTGAGCTCTGGCGCCGTCGTCGGCATCACGATCACCGCCCGGCAGCCGAGCTCGTTCGCTGCGAGCGCCACACCCTGCGCATGGTTCCCAGCAGACGACGCTATTACGCCACGTGCTCGCTGCTCCTCAGTGAGATGGGCCATCTTGTTGTACGCACCGCGCAACTTGAAGGAGAAGACCTCCTGCAGATCCTCGCGTTTGAGCAGAACGCGGTTGTCAAGCCGGCGGCTTAGGTCGGGGGCGGGTTCGAGCGGCGTCTCGATTGCGACGTCGTACACGTGCGCGTTGAGAATTCTCGGAAGGTAATCGATCCTCTCGTCGTTAGACGATGGATCACTGATCGGTGACACCATCTCCTCAGTCTGGCCGCTTGCCCGTACCTGCCCCCGGACATTCGTTTACTAGCGTAGATCCCGTGAAGCTCGGACTCGCCTTTGCCAACACCGGACCCTTCGCCGAGGCGGACGGCGTCGTGCAGATGGCTGTGGCCGCCGAGCGTGTAGGCGTCGAATCGGTCTGGACCGTCGAACACGTCATCTGGCCGAGCATCTACGACTCAGAATATCCGTACTCCCCCACCGGAAAGATGCCCGGCAACAAGACCTCACCGATCCCAGATCCGTTGGTGTGGCTGTCGTTCGTAGCTGCGCACACGTCAAAGCTGCAACTCGGCACAGGCATCGTTATTCTCCCCGAACGCAACCCTGTCGTGTTCGCAAAGGAGGTCGCCACACTCGACCGCCTGTCGAAGGGCCGGATGCAACTCGGGATCGGCGTCGGCTGGCTTGAGGAGGAGTTCGATGCACTCGGGATTTCCTGGGCCCGGCGGGGTGCCCGCACCGATGAGTACATCCACGCGATGCGCGAACTCTGGAGCGGCGACGACGCATCGTACGACGGCGAGTTTGTGTCGTTCGCCAATGTGTCATCGAACCCGAAACCCGATGGCGGAACCGTCCCGTTCGTAGTCGGCGGCCACTCCACTGCCGCAGCAAAGCGTGCCGGACGGCTCGGCAACGGTTTCTTTCCCGGCAAAGGCTCGATCGCCGAACTCACAGAGATGATCGACATCGTCCATCAGACTGCGGCCGCTCACGACCGCGACCCTGACGTAATCGAAATCACCGCAGCCCACCCCGGGCTGTTCGGCGGCGACCCGATCGGCGCGGCGCAGGAACTGGCGTCGATCGGCGTGCGCCGCACCATTGCCCCGGCGTTCATGTTGTTCGGGGGCGGAGGTGTCGAGGCTCAGGCCGCCGAACTGGCAGAAAAGATCATCGCGCCCATCGCCGAAGTCTGAGCGCTCTGTTTCATTGGCTCCGACGCGTCAGCCCTTGGCGCGACCGGTGTAGCCGAACAACTTGCCGGCCACCTTGCGGATCTGGATTTCATCGGACCCTTCGGTGATGCGGTACCGCCGGTGGTGCCGATAGATGTGCTCAAACGGCATCGCCCGGTTGTAGCCCTGGCCGCCACACGTCTGCATCGCCTGGTCGGCCGCATTGCAGCAGAAGCGGTTGGCGCGGTAATTGCACATTGCGACTTTGTCGGTGATCTCCATGTGGTCAACCCCTGCGTCAAGTTGCCACGCGGTCTTCTGGATCAGTGCTCGCAACATCTCGGCCTCAGCGGCGAGGTCGGCGAGCGGGAACTGAATCGCCTGATTCGTCGACAGCCGCTTGCCAAACGTGGTGCGTTCGTTGGCGTAGTCAACTGCGAGGTCGATGCAGTGCAACCCGGCGCCAAGTGACGATGCCGCCTGGCGGATGCGGTTCTCGTGAACAAACAGCTGCGCCGTCTGCAGGCCGAGACCTTCCTCGCCGAGGATGTCGTCGTTCCCCACGCGCACTTCGGTCAACCGAACATGAGCATGATCGGTGGGCATGTTGAAGGTCCACATGAACTCCTCAATCTCGAAACCAGGTGAGTCGGTCGGTGTGATGAAACAGGTGATACCACGTCCGTCTCCGGGTTCACCCGATGTCCTTGCAAAGATGTAGTCGTGGGTGGCGTGATGCAGCCCAGTGTTCCAGTATTTCTCGCCGCTGATCACCCACTCGTCGCCGTCGCGAACAGCAGTCGTCTCCATCCACGTGGCATCCGAGCCGTGCAGCGGTTCGGTGAGCCCGAACCCAATCCGGGCTGTCCCGCCGAGCATTTTCGGGATCCACTGCTCCTGCTGAGCCGCAGACCCGTACTTCTCCATCATCAAGACCGTGACGAGGTTGCCGACGATGGAACTCTCGTTCTGTAGGTCGTTGTGAAGACCCAATCCTTTACGAGCGAGATGCTCGCGCACGATCGCCATCTCCAGATTTGAGCCATTCTTGCCACCGAAGCGTTCGGGGAGTTGATACCGGTAGAAGCCGGCCTCGTCGGCCGCCACACGCATCTTTCGCAACAACGCCTCCCACTCGGCGTTTGGCAGCCCATTGCGGTCCCAGTCGGTTCGGGAGTCCTCACGGCGATGATCGAAGAACCGCATGTTGTCGTCTTCGGCTTCCATCGGCTTGATCGTCAACTCGATGAACGCGTCAAGGTCGTCAAGCAACTGTTGAGTCGATTCGGGCATTGCGAAATCCATACGCCGACCGTAGTGATCGGCCTTGCGTCAGGTCCGACGGAGCCCACCAACCGAGCGAGTGGGCCGCCCGATTCCGCCTTACTCGGACCCAGTCACGCCGGAGTCCGAGAAAGCGGATCAAGAATCACCCCTGGACTGACCGAAACGCAACCACAGCAGCGGCGCAGGGTCGGGCTCGACCCATTCGACTCACGCCGTTGTGTCGAACAACAACGCTCGCGTTCGATGATCGAGAGGTGCTGTGTCGTGCAGCATGGAGCGACGAACACCTGACCGAGGCTCGCTACCGCTCCGACGTAGTAGCGGGTCGGTGTCTCGTGGTACCCCGACGTGGTCGTGTTTTCGACACCGGTTTCATGGTTTTAGGCGCGGATCACACTTCGAGAAGGTCGAACATTTTCAACAGGTCCGGCACGCGGGCGTTGCATGGAACACGACAGGATGCGCCTCGTGGGTCCAGCCGGCTCTCGGCAGCGTCTGATCGCCTGATTCGTGGAATGTGTACCGACTCACACGTAGGTCGATCCCTTCATGCCATCAATGTCTTTGCGCATCTCGACATTGACCAGCGCAGGCTTTCCCGATGCGAATGCCCGCTCCAGGGCAGGCACGATCGCGTCCGGTTCGGTGACGTGCTCCCCGTGGCCACCAAGCGCCTCAACCACCTTGTCGTAGCGGGTGTAACTGAGCTCGGTAGCAACGAGACGATCTGGCCCGTAGATCATTGCCTGGGGCCGCATCATCTGCCCCCACGCTGCATCGTTGCCGACAATGCCGACAATTGGTAGTCCGAAGCGAACGGCCGTGTCGAACTCGAAACCATTCAACCCGAACGCGCCGTCACCGTAAACGATCAGTACGCGCTGGTTCGGGAGCGAGAGCTGCGCCGCAAGGGCGAACGGCATACCGACACCAAGCGTTCCGAGTGGTCCTGGATCCATCCATGTTCCGTGCTCGGGAACCTTGATGACCTTCGACGCCTGCGCAACAATGTCGCCACCATCGCCGATCACGATCATCTCGTCGTTGGTTGCGATGAAATCGGCGATCCCGCGACAGAGGCGCATCGGGTCGATTGGGACTTCGTCGGAGTCGAGTTGGCTCGCCAAGGTCTGCTCGGCAGCATTCTCGATCTCGCGAAGTGCCGCCGAATGTGCGGAGTAGTCAACTCCTCCCCTTCTTTCAATCCCCTCGCAGAGCGCGTCGAGATTGGCACCAAGGTTGCCGACGAGACCGACGTCGGCCGAACGGTTCTGGCCGATCAACGTCTCGTCGAGGTCGAGTTGCACAATCTTCGCGTCTGCCGGAATCGATCCGCCGTACTTCATCCGAAAGTCAAGTGGGGTACCGGCCAGCACGACCAAGTCGGCCTGAGCAAGCGCATCTCTGCGGCTCCGGTTGAAGAACTGCGGGTGGCTCATCGACAGTTGCCCACGCGCCATCCCATTCGCGTACGCAGGGATAACAGTCGCCTCGACAAACCGTTGAAGCGCCGGCCCTCCCTCGGACCATTTCAGCGCAGTTCCGGCCATAACCATCGGATTCGTTGCCCTGCACACCATGTCTGCTGCCTGATCGATCAGTACGGAAGGCGCTGTGGACGCTACGCGATAGTCACGGAACCGAGGCATCTCGATGGTGTCGAGGTCAAGCGGCGAGTGGAGCACGTCCATCGGAATCTCAAGGAACGCTGGGCCAGGCACGCCCGAAAGCGCATGGCGAATCGCGAGCTCGACGTACTCGCCGAGGCGGGCAGCCTCGAAGCAGGCATCGGCCCACTTGGTTATCGGCTTCATCACCGACACGTGGTCCATCTCCTGCAGTGAACCGCGACGCAGGTTGTTGAACGGACCCTGACCGCCAATCACCAGGATCGGTGAGTTCGCCCGCCATGCGTTGGCAACACCGGTAACGCCGTCGGTCACGCCCGGGCCAGCGGTCAGGATCGCCACCCCGACGCGTCCGGGGTTAAGCCGGGCCCATGCGTCAGCCGCATGAGCAGCAGCCTGCTCATGGCGGACGTCGATGACATTGATCCCCTCGTCAAGGCATCCGTCATAGATCCCCATCACATGCCCGCCCGATAGCGTAAATACGCACTCAACACCGGCGGCTTTTAACGCCTTTGCAACCAGCCGACCACCGTGGCTCATGATTCGGGCTCCCTCTGCTCCATTATGCGACCGTAGTAGCTAAACAAAATGGAGTCAGGCGGCGCAGTGGTTGAGCCAAGCCCATTCGAGCTGACGAGCAACGTCACAGATGCAGCCGTGATGCGCTGCTTTTTCATCGTGTTGCGCGACGAGTCCGCCGATGGACACGGCGCCGGTAACCCGGCTCGCACCCGCAGCAACCGGATGCCAGCGCCCCTCGAAAAAGGTGCCGATAACTTCGATGCCGTCGATTTCCGCCGGGTCAGCATCGAGCGGATTCCGGTCGACAACGGTGAAGCTTGCGAGCTTGCCCGGTTCAATCGAGCCAAGTTCGTGCTCGCGTCGCCACGAGTGGGCCGCTCCAAGGGTGACAGCGTGCAGCGCCTCGGCGATGGTGACGCGCTGCTCGGGCCCTGCGACCCGACCCGACGGCGTGACCCTGTTGACGGCACATGACATCATCCCGATCGGATCGCTCCGGCCCATCGGCAGGTCAGAGTGGAACGACAGCGGGATATGGCGATCGAGCACCGAGCGATGCCTCGTCATCACATCGGCTCGTTCCGGACCGAGACCGACTTCACCGAACTTGTCAGCAAATCCGACCGGGTAGTACGGGTTCGTGCTGACGATGCAGCCGAGGCGCGCTATGCGATCAACCTGCTCCTCGGTCGAATTCGCAAAATGAACGATCACCGTCCGATGGTCGGACCTCGGATGCTCTGCCATCCGACGCTCGATCGTATCGAGCACCATCTCCAAGCCGGCGTCGCCGTTGACATGGATGTGAATCTGAAAGCCCGCATCCCAGTAGAGCTTCGAGCGCTCCTCGAACATGCTTGGCGGCATGATCCACTCCCCGTGGTGGTCCGGGTTCGGGTCGCCCGCCCGGTCGAGGTACGGCTCTTGCATCTGCATCAGCTGACTGATGATCGCGCCGTCAGCAAACAGCTTGACCTGCTTCTCGAAGAACGACAGCTTCCCGCCAGGCGCCATCTCGAACTCCCTCTGAGCCCGCGCCAGCGTGTCATCGTGAGACATCCCGGCCTCAGCAGGCCCGCGACCATCGGTAATAAAGTACGACGCAAAGGGCGTGTCGTCGTCGCCCAGGATTTGCTCGTACAGACCCCACGACCCAGGGACCAGGATCGCACCCGGCTCGTTGAACGCTGTCACTCCGTTCTGGTGCAAGTAGCGGACCATCTGCTTTAGGCCACGAGCGAATCGCTTCGGCTCGAAGAGCAGCGGCGCAACGAGAGGGAAGACCAATGCAAAGGCGCCGCGCTCCCAGAAGTGACCCAACGCAACATCGGAGGTTGCCGCCACGTCGGCCTCGAGGCCCCCGTGCGCGACCTCTGCCGCCAGATCTCTGTCGAGTAGTCCGAGCACTCGCAACGCTGCCGTGTTGAAGTAGAACTCGTGGCACGATCGTTGCCACACCCCAATGGGTCGCGTTGCCGAGACGGTGTCGAGGACGTCCCGACTCAAATCCCCGTGCCACAGAGCGTGATAACCCCACGAAAACAGCCAAGCGTCGTCCGCTGCGGTAACCATCGCAGCGTCGGCCGCACGGAGACGCGCAACATACTCTGCATGCGAATTCGCTGCTCGGAAGGTGCGATCGGGGAGCACCCAGTCCTCGGTGGCAATGACCTCGGTCGCAAGCGTCGTCGCACCGAGGATTGGGTGCAAATGTTGGTCGATCAATCCAGGTAGCACAACACGATCCGCCAGGGACCGATCGACCTCATATGCCTCGGTTCCGATTGCCGCTATAACATCGTCGAACTTACCGACAGCCACGATTCGCTCGCCCCGCACGGCAACGGCATCAGCGTGCGGTTGACGATCATTCATCGTGACGATGGTTGCGGCTCGGTGAACGGTGATCATGTCCGACGTCATTGATCAGGCAGCCGTCGAGGCGAGTAAACGTTCAGTGTCGGGATCGATTGTCGGAGAGAACGCGCCACGCAGGTACCACGGCGACACGAAGTGCGACCACGCGCGAGCCGGTCGGCAATCGCCGCTGAGTTGAGCCCGACCCAGCGGCTCCGAAAAATCCAGACGTTTGCTCTGGTGGCGGTGCGCGGAACCAAGCAGGCCTGCCAACTGACCACGCCATCTATGCGTGAATAGCTCGACGTGTTGGGAATGGTGACGGGCGGACGGTACAAATCGCGCACCTCTTGTCCGAAGTCTGATGAGTGACACCGACTCAATGCCTCCCACGTGGGTCGGGCGGTTGGGGCGTCCTCTTCGAGCATCTGGATGTGACTGTCGCGCGCTACCACTTGACATACGACGTCGGTCCGGGCATGGGCCAAGTCTCGCGCATGTATCCCACCGAGGCTGCAGCCTACGATTGGCACCGGTCCCTTGCGCCGCTGATACGTCTGGTCGAGCTTGCCGACGAGGCCCTCCAAGATGCGGCGCATCCGACCGACGTTGACGCCCAGATCCCAACGGTAGGTCCGGTAGTCGAGTTGGCGGAGCAGGTTGCGCAGCGGGTCGGTCGACCGGTCACTCGCTGAGAACCCCGGCAGAACCAAAACTCGGTGCCCGTTGCTCGTCGGAAGCCGCCGCAACAGGAGAAGCATCGCCGACATCTATGCACGCTCGCCAAGCGACCTGAACTCAAACGCAGTCATCCGGGGAGAAGGTGCCGCAAGTTTTCCATTCATTCGGAGTTCTTGCGCTTTGTTGAGATCTTCTTCGCTGCCACCCGCTTCTTGGAAGGGGGACTCTTCACCGCCGGCTTCTTCCCTGGCGAGCGCCTGGCTACCTCCTGCTTGGCCCTGGCCGACATCGATGCGGTGCGGATTTCGCGTTGCTTGTCAATTCGACGCGCCACCTCCGGGTTGCTAGGCGGGATCGCCTCCGTTCCATGTCCACCGCGCCGCATCGTCGCAGGAGCAGGCGGGACCGCCCATTCCGCGCCGGTGGCCTCGAAGAGCCGTTCGATCTCATCGACATGAAGGTCGGTCAGATGCCACAGATCAGGTATCAGCTCGCGGTCCGAGATAAGCCCAATGTCGAGGCGGCCCTCGTAGCTATGAACCGTAATGTTCAGACCGACACCGTCGGAGATCGTCGACACAGGGATATAAGCGTCGAGTTTGGCGCCGGCGAAATACAGCGCCTCACGCGGCCCGGGGACGTTCGATATGACCACGTTGACCGGTGTATTGACCCGATCGGCCAACTTGAGGCGACCAACGAGCCGAATTGCTGACGCAGCAATCACAGGTGACGTGATCTGAGAAGCCTCCATCATTGCCTCGGCAGGAAGCAGGTCCATCTGCCGCTTGGCGGCATGCATCGCCTGACGGCAAAGTTCGACGCGCTCGACCGGATCGGGGCAGTTGGTCGGCAGTTCGGCGACGATGGCCGAGACGCGGTTCGACCACACCTCGTCGCCCCGCTCTTCACCGGTTCGAATCGAGACCGGCACCATCGCGCGCAACGGCTCTTCGGGGAGCGCGTCGAGTTCAAGCAGGTACTCGCGTAACGCGCCTGTACACATTGCCATCACAATGTCGTTGATGGTGCCGCCGGTGGCGTCCTTGAGCGCCTTGACGTTGGCGAGAGCCACCGACCGCATCGCAAACCGACGGTTAGGCGTGACAGATGCATTCCACGGCGTCGGTGGCGCCGGACTGAGCGGGATCGACACACTTTCCTCGTGCGACGATGCTGTGCCATGGGTCTGCGCCACCAGCGCTTTAAATGCGTCACGGGCCTGACCAGCGACACCGCCAACACTGTCAACTCCCGCTGTCTCCGCAAGCTGTCGCACAATCTTTAGCTGAAGGCGAGCGGCCTTCACCGGGTTGGCCGCAAGGTTGCGGGCAGTCGCCTTGAGTAAGTCGACGTCGCGAGGTATCTCTTCGCCGTGCCATTCGACCGGTTCCATCGTCCACTTAGAGTCCGGCGAGGGGTCGGTCAGGATTTTAAGCATGATCACGCCGGCTGCACCATCGATCGTCGAGTGGTGGTACTTGGTCAACATCGCCCACCGACCATCGGCGAGACCCTCGATCACGTACGCCTCCCAGAGCGGACGTCGGCGATCCATGTGCCGACCGACGATGCGCGCCACCTGGTCGCCGAGTTGATCGGCTGCTCCAGGGGGCGCCAGGCCGATATGGCGGACGTGGTAGTCGAGGTCGAAGTCGGGGTCATCGATCCAGTACGGATGGTCGAGCCCGAACGGGACGTCGACTAGGCGTCGACGCATCGGCGAGAGGTGGCCGATGAGAGAGCCGAACCGCTCGTAGACCATGTCGAACGGTTCGAAATCGGGCGACGGGCGCTCGTAGATAGCCACCGAATTGACGTGCCCGTAGGTATTCGGTGTCTCCATGTACAGAAAGCTCGCATCAAGCCCAGACAATTGCTGCATGTCGTTTTCCTCGTTGTACCTGCGTCATTCAGAGTCGCCACGATCATCATGCCCCAGATCTAGTCCGGAGACCACATGGCGCAGCGGGTACCGTCAGCATCGTGACGAGCTCTCCACCCTCCCTTGAGGGTGTGCTCCGCCGGCTGCTCATCCCGGTGTACTTCCCGGTGGTTGCCGGGACGCTCGGCCTCGCACTCCTCATCCCCGTGCTGCCGCTGTACCTGACCCGGTCGGATCTCCCGCTCGGCACGACTTCGATCGTGCTTGCGGCGATCGGCGCGGGCGCGACACTCGGCGGTCTTCCGGCGGGAGCGCTGATCACCCGCTTCGGCGAACGCTCGGTGTTGATCGGCGCGCTCGCCGGCATCAGCGTGACGTCAGCACTGCTCGGAGTCAGCGATGCTGCGCTCGTGCTCATCGGGTTGCGTTTGGGAACCGGCGCGTCGAACATCGGGCTTCGCCTGTCACGGCAGACCTACATCACGCGACGCATCGACGCCGTCGCCCGAGGACGCTCAATGTCCATGATCGGTGGATCGTTCCGAGTTTCACTCTTCATCGGCCCACTCATCGGTGGTGTGCTCGCCGAGACCATCGGCTTCACCTGGACATTCATCGTCGCCGGAGGCTTGTCTGCATTCGGGTTGATTCCAGCACTGGTCCCGGACTCGCTCGCTCCGAAACCGGCAACACCGGAGCCAATTGTGGGACGGGGCCGCACCGGGTTCTTCTCCGCAATCAATCAACATTGGCGATTGCTGTCGGCCGCAGGGGTGGTTCCGATGCTGACCATGGCCGTGCGCGAAGGACGCTACGTAGTTGTTCCGCTGATCGGCAACGAACTCGGCTTGAGCGTCGCCCAAGTCGGCGTTCTCGTTGCAGTCGGCACCTTTGCGGATCTCGCTCTGTTTCCAGTTGCCGGATACGTGATGGATCGCTTCGGACGACTGGCGGCGATGATCCCATCATTCACGCTGATCGCTTTCGGCCTGGTCGTGCTTGCGCTTGCTCAAACAACAGCGGCCGCGATTGGAGCAGGGGTGATAATGGGAGTGGGTAACGGCCTGAGCTCCGGGTCAATGCTGACCCTCGGCAGTGACCTCGCCCCACGGAGCGATCCTGCGCCGTTCCTCGCAGCAATCGCAGTGATCCAGGACGTCGGCAAAATCATCGGCCCGTTAGTAGTGGGGTTCGTCGGCGCAGCGTTCGGCCTCAGTGCATCTGCGGCGGTACTCGCCGCGCTGATGCTCACCGTCGTGTTGTGGTTGTTGACTATCGTCGGCGAAACGAGTGCTGCGCACCCCCGCCCAGCCCGCTCGGCAACGATCGCAAGAGCGGCCAGCCAAGAAGCGCGCTGTCCGCCGTGACGACCGGCGAAACTCCGCTACCAAGTCGTCGAGCACTCCGACTCGCCGGTTAACGCTGCGGCGGCAGAAGATAGGGACGATGGCACTTGAACCAGGCCCAATGCAGGTCCTCCACGGCCACTTCACAACGAAGGCCGAGGTTCTCGACGAGATCAAGCGTCTCGACCTATGGCCGACGACCTTTGTCTCAGAACGCATGGCCGAACTCCCGGTGCACTGGCACGACATCGACAACCACGGCTTCGTGCTCGAAGGAAGCAGCTACGTGCTCGACGCCAGCGGTGAGCGAATTCCCCTCGGGCCCGGCGACAAGCTCGTCATCCCGGCAGGCGCGCTTCATGCAGAGGGAGAAGTGACCCAGCGGATGGTCTACATCGTCGGGATTCCGGTGGCCGAGAACCTGCGCGACGCGCTTGACCTGCTTCCAGCCAAAACCAGCCCGCTCAGCGCAGGGTGACCGGAATATTACGCAATGAACGAACCGACCCGCGGGTCCGCGTGGTCTCCTGTTCTGAGTCGATGCCATAGTCAGAATCGCTGTGGCCCATTCCTGGAACGCGAGCTCCATCTCGCCGCCAGGCCAGGTTGGAACCGAGACGACGATGGATCCAAAGATCTAGTGTGATGTGACAGTTCGCCTCACGACCAATGAAGAACTGGTCGAACCGCTCGAACATCTCTGGGGCGTCGTTGGTCGCCGGAGAGGTGACGGGTACCTAGTTGCCGGCAATGTGACGACCGAATCGGGCCGGTACTCTCACGACCGATGGGAAAGCCTGCGGTCGATATCACCCTCGGGCTGACCGCAGGGCAAGTCGCCGAGCGCCGCGACGACGGGCGCACCAACGACGTTCCCGACGCCCCCGTGCGCACATTGGGTCAAATCGTGCGTGCGAACGTACTCACCCCCGTCAACGCCATCATCTCGACGCTGTTCGTCCTGATCCTGGTCGCCGGCTACCCGCAAGATGCGCTCTTCGCCGGCGTCGTCATTTCCAACTCGATCATCGGCATAGTGCAAGAACTCCGGGCTCGACGAACGCTCCACCAGCTCGAGCTACTCAATGCCCCGAGAGCGTTGGCGCGTCGTGACGGTGAGGACATCGAATTGGCGGTCAGCGAGGTCGTCGCCGACGAGCTGCTCGTACTGCGACCGGGAGACCAGGTGGTGGTCGACGGTGACGTGGTGACTGCCGTCGGTCTCGACCTCGACGAATCGCTGTTGACCGGCGAAAGCGAGCCCATCACCAAGCGCCAACACGATCCCGTCATGTCGGGCAGTTTCGTGTCGTCAGGCTCGGGTCTATACGTCGCGACGGCGATTGGCGCCAACAGCTACGCGGCCAAGCTGGCCGACGAAGCCCGAATCTTCAAGCTCGCCGACAGCGAACTACGCAGGGGTGTCAACACAATTCTCCGGTGGCTGACGTTCATCATTCCGCCGGCGTCGCTGCTCCTGCTGCTCCGCCTGTTGAGCAGCGACGAAGTCAACACTTGGCAGGAAGCGCTGCAGGGCACGGTGGCCGCCGCCGTGGCGATGGTCCCCGATGGGCTGGTGCTGCTCACGAGCCTGGCATTCATCGTGGGTGTCATTTCGCTCGCTCGCCGACAGGCACTTGCAAAGGAGTTGGCATCGGTCGAGTTGCTAGCTCGCGTCGACACACTGTGCCTCGATAAGACTGGCACGATCACGACCGGCGAGATCAGCTACGGCGGCGTTCACCCACTCTCCGGCAGCGATATCAACGACGTGTCGGAGGCGTTAGGAGCCCTCGGTGCAGCCGACCCAAGTCCGAACCCGACATTGGCTGCGATCATCAGTGCACACCCTGCCCCTGACGGATGGGTCGCCGACGCAATCACACCGTTCAGCTCGGCCCGCAAGTGGGCGGCGACCCACTTCGAAGGACGCGGAAGCTATTACCTCGGCGCACCCGAGATCCTGGCGGCTCCCGACGACGAGGAAACCCTGTCGACTGTTCGCGAGCGCGCTGCCTCAGGAAGCAGAGTGCTCTTGCTCGCCCACGCTAACGGCGAGCACGAGGGCGAACACCAGCCAGCCGAGCTCCGGCCGCTGGCGGTAGTCACGCTCGAGGACACCGTGCGCAGCGACGCCCGCAAGATCCTCGAATTCTTCAAATCGCAAGGTGTCACGATCAAGGTGATCTCCGGCGACAACCCGGCAACGGTTGCCGCTGTTGCGCGCCGCGCCGGTGTCCCAAAAGCCGACGTCGGCCTGGATGCACGGAGCTTGCCGAACAGTGACAGCGACACCGCCGCATTTTCCAACGTGGTGACGGCTACGGCGGTGTTCGGGCGGGTAACGCCGCACCAAAAACGGGCGATGGTCCGGGCGCTGCAGGCGCAAGGTCATGTCGTTGCGATGACCGGCGACGGCGTAAACGACGTGCTCGCGCTCAAGGACGCGGACATGGGGATTGCAATGGGCGCAGGGAGTCCGGCGACGCGGGCGGTTGCCCAGCTCGTGCTGCTCGACAACAAGTTCTCGACGTTGCCGCGTGTTCTTGCCGAAGGTCGTCGCGTAATAAACAACATTGAGCGGGTCGCCAATCTTTTCATCACGAAGGCCACCTACGCGGTACTGCTGACGATTCTGGTCGGGTTATCGGGTTCACCGTTCCCGTTCCTGCCTCGCCAGCTCACGCTGATCGGCACGTTCTCGATCGGGCTTCCCGGATTCTTCCTGGCTCTGTCTGCGAACGAGGCGCTGGTACGTCCCGGATTCCTCCGCCGAGTGCTGCGATACTCGATTCCGGCCGGCATCGTGTCTGGGGGGGCCGCATACGCCGTGTATGAGATCACCCGCTGGATGGACGACGTCACGCTGGCGGAATCACGGACCGCGGCAACCATCACGTTGCTCAGCGCCGGACTCGTCGTGCTAATCGTCGTGAGCCGCCCGCTCCAGGTGTGGAAGGTTGCGCTATCGGCTTCGATGGCTGCTCTCTACGTGAGCGTGTTGGCAATCGATTTTCTGCGTAACTACTTCCAGCTCGATACTCCGCCAAGTGAGGCATGGCCCGTAATCGCCATCGGCGCTGGCCTCGCATGTGTCGGGGTCTGGTTGGTGCCCGCCGCATTTCAGCGCTACATCTTCCGGCCACGCGAACGTTCAGGACGGTGATCGCTGCGCTGTCGCAGCGCGGCTCGACGGGGCGAACCATGGCTCTGTGAAGACTTACAAACGCAATGCTTAAGAGCCGGGGCGGCCACGAAGGAGCGCCCCGTGCAGCGCTCCGATTTCCGAAAGCACTCGAACGTGCGTCTTGGTGCACGTCTGTCGACAACGCGCCAGGCCGGACAGTGCCGACTTCCGTCCGGCACCGTACGGTTTTTAACCAGCGGGTCGGCACGAAGCGACGCTCAGTTTCACCCCGTCAGCGTTATGAGGTACGAC
>CAJQPY010000004.1 GCA_905480335.1 uncultured Ilumatobacter sp.
CGGTGAGGTCGTCTCGGCTCCCGTGCCCGATCTCGGCTCCACCGGTGGCGCGACCGTCACGGCCGTGCACGTCGAGGAGACCTCGGGGCCGAAGCTCGACGAGGCGGCCGTCGTGGTCGCCGGTGGTCGTGGTCTCGGTGAAGCCGAGAAGTTCGACATGATCGAGTCGCTCGCCAAGCAGCTCAAGGGTGCGCCCGGTGCGTCGCGTGCGATCGTCGACGCCGGTTGGGTGCCGTACAGCTACCAGGTCGGCCAGACCGGCAAGGTCGTCAAGCCGACCGTGTACATCGCCGCAGGCATCTCCGGTGCCACCCAGCACATGGTCGGCATGAAGGGCTCCAAGAACATTATTGCGATCAACAAGGACAAGGAGGCGCCGATCTTCGGTGTCGCCGATCTCGGTGTCGTTGGTGATGTCCACAAGGTGCTCCCGCAGCTGCTGGAGGCGCTTAACGCTCGAGGCTGATTGAACGCGCGATTCGAAGGGCGGCCGAACCTGCGGTGCAGGTTCGGCCGCCATCGTTTTCGAGCCGCCTCAGCGCTGGTCACTGGCGGTGATCGCCCAGGCGACGCCTTCCGACGGATCGGTGATCGCGAGCTGGAGTGACCAGCCGATCCCGGGTTCATGGGCATTCCAGCGAAACCAGGTCAGGTCACCGGCGAGGGTGGCAAGTTCGTCGGAGTCGAGCGGCCAGTCGTCGAGGAGGTCGCCGAGCGCAGCGAGCAGCCACCAGGCGCCGAACCGGCCAGCGGCGGCTCCTCGGCGCCGTCCATGCGCTCCACCATTGGCGCCCGCCCACGCCATCCAGGCGATGGCCTCGCTCGGCTCGAGCTCGCAGGCCCGCGCTCGCCGCACGCCGAGTCCGCCGAGGGCGTCGCCCACGTCACCCACGACACAGATCGACTCGGCTCTCCCGTTCGACTCGGTCAGCCAGGGCTCGACGAGTTGGCGAACGGCAAGATCGACCTCGTCGTCCAGCACTTCGGCGCCCGCCACAGTGGTGACATGGCTCCAGTCGTCGGGTAGATCGGGCATGGGGAACTCGGCGCCGCCGTCGGCATATGTGGCGAGGGCATACGCGGGCTCCCACGTCTGCAGCGTCGTGGGGATGTCGAGCACCTGCACGAGGTCGACGGTTTCGATCGGCTCGCCGCGGATCGCTCGCTCGTGCGCCACGAACGCTGCTCGGGGGCCGCGGTCGAGATGTTCGACGAGGTCGCCCCACGAATGGTGTTGTGCGGCGACTTCGGTCAGCGGTCCGATCGTGAATCGCCCGGACAGCCCGTCGCTCTCGTCAAGGACGGTGGCAACGTATTCGGGGTCCGCGAGCAACGCCAGTCGGTACTCGGCGAGTGTTGCAGCCGGCCAGAGTTGGCGTCCCGTCTCGACCGCACGCCGCGAGTCGTCTCGCACTCGAAGCACGCCGGCCCAGTCGTGCGTGCTACAGCGATCGTCGATCATGCGGATGAGTCCGTCGAGGTCTCCCCGCTGGATCAATGCGTCGAGACCCGCATCGGCAACCTGATCATCGAGCATGCCTCGCAGTGTGTCACGTTGTTCCTCGAACGGTGTCGCGTGATGTCTCGCTCAGCGGAGCATGATCGACATCCAACCCTCGTGGGCCAGCGACTCGACTGCCGTGAGCGGAGCGAGCGCGGTGAGCACGTGGTCATGCCGTTCGGCGAGAATGCCGCTGATCACCAGTGACCCGCCCGGGCGCACGAGGCGGCGGAGGTCGTCGGCCATCGCGATCAACACGGGGGCCAGGATGTTTGCCACGACGATGTCGTAGGTCCCCGTGACCTCGGCGACCGGTGCGGTGTCGACGTCGATCGTTCCGACGACGTCGTTCAGTTCCATGTTTCGCAGGGTGGCCTCGACGGCCGCATCGGCGATGTCGATCGCCCGGATTTCGCGAACGCCGAGTTGGGCGGCAAGCAGGGCGAGGGCACCGGTGCCGCAGCCGACGTCGAGGAGCGAGGTGCACGGCACGGCCCTGTCGCCGCGGAGGAGTCCGGCGAGAAGCGCCATCGCGGTACGTGTCGTCGGGTGGTCGCCGAGGCCGAAGGCACTGCCCGGGTCGATGACCGTCACCAGCGCGTGCCGGTCGTCGGGCTCGAACGGCAGCAGCGAGGCAGGCACCGAGACCATGCCGTCCAGATACCACGTGGGGGACAAGTACTCGGGCGCGACCTGCGCGATCGAGTCGTCGACGTCACGGATTTCGGTCGGCCACGACGGGTCGAGTGTCGCCATCGCCCGCTCCACAGCGATGGACTTGTTGCCGACCGAGGTGGCCACCTCGACTCGGTCGGTGTCGAGCACGGTCTCGCTGACCGCCTGCACGCCCCACTGCCACATCCGGTCGGTAACGATCTCGGCGAGCTGCGAGGGGACGGTGACGACGATCGTGCGGGTGGTCATCAAATGGTGCTCAACAGTTTTTAGACGAGTGGCCAGGGGTAGCGGCGGCCCGTCGGGTCGGTCGGAAAGCGGCGTTCCCTCAGCATCCACGTGGCGCGCCCCTGGATCGCCTCGACCTCGTCGTCGACAAGCAATGTGGCAATGTCGAGTGGCACGGCGTCGACGAGACGTTTCGCGGCGTCAAGCACGTGGTCGGGGAGGGGCTCATCGCCAAACTCCCAGATCACGGTTCGCAGCTTGTACTCGGGAGCGAAGCAGAGGCCGTGGTCGATGCCCCATACGGTGGCGGGTGAACCGTCGCGCTCGGGGACGAGTAGACAATGGCCGCTCTTGCGGTCGGTGTTGTTGGCCAGGATGTCGAGTGCCGCCATGTCACGCAGCCGATCGTGCAGCTCGGGCATCGTCTCGTAGATCGTGAAGTAGTGCTCGCTGTGGTCGGCGACGGCAAACCACTGGAACGAACCCTCTCCGACGGGGCCGTCGCGCAACACGGTGGGCGGGACGACACCGACACCCATCGCCTCGCTCAGTCGATATGCCGCCACTTCGCGCCGGTGCAGCCCCGGCTCGAAATCCCACAGCGGACGTTCGCCGCGCATCGGCTTGTAGATCGCAGGGTGCGACCGGCCTTCGTGGACGACATGGACGAGGAAGGTCGCGTTCGAGCTGTACGGCATCCGACCCTCGATCTCGATCTCGCCGCGAAGCAGGTGTTCGATCGGGTCGTCGATGTCGTCGACACGCAGTTCCGCCCCTTGTTGCTCGTCGGTCCCCGGGTCGTCGGTGTCGTCGATCTCGTCGTCCACGCCGCTCAGTTCATCCTGGGGCATGCGTGGCCGTCGGGGTCCATCGGATTGCCACACCACGTGCACTCGGCCCGACCGGACTCGATCACCTGAGCGGCGTGCTTGACGAATGCATCTGCCTGCCCGCGTGTGATGTAGATCCGGACGTGCCCTCGGTCGTCGTCCTCGCCGGGTTCACCGTGCTCGTCGACGTCGCCGACCTCTTCGAGTTGGAGGAGGACCTTGTCGTTCGAGCGGTCGTAGCCGAGTCCGATCGGTCCGAGGACAAACACGGGGTCGACGGGAGGCGCTAGCTCCATGGCTCCGGCGATCGGGCGATCCTCGGCGGGCGGAAGGTCGGACAACACTTTGGTGAGATATTGCGAGATCGCCGCCGCCTGCTGCTTCTCGCACTTGACCGCGATCCGGGTGCCTTCCGCCCGAATCTGCAGAAAGAAGGTACGGTCGCCGGGACGCCCGACGGTTCCGACCGTGAACTTGTCGACGTCGTCGAACTCGTGGAACACGCTCATGCGCAGACCATTGCCAAGCCCGTCACGAGGGCCGCAGTTCGGTCAGGGGACGCCCGGTCGAGTTCACGGCCAACACGATCGGCCCGCCGGCGTGCCAGGTGATGGCACTCACCGAGGCCGGGCTGATCACGATCCGTTGGAACAGGTCGATGTGTGTACCAAGGGCGTGGGCGACAGCCGCCTTGATCGTGTCGGCGTGCGAGACGCACACGATCGTGCCGCCCGGGTGCTGATGGCGGAGCCGGTCGAGCGTGGAGACCATGCGAGTCTGCATCTCGGTGAAGCTCTCACCGTTCGGAAAGCGGAACGTCGACGGCGCGCTCTGGACCGTGCGCCACTCGGGAAGCTTGTTGAGCTTCTTGAGTTCCTTGCCGGTCCAGTCACCGAAGTCGCATTCGAACAGGCCGCGGTCGACTTTTGTCCGGAGACCGAGCGCCTTGGAGATCGGCGCAGCGGTCTCCTTTGCCCGTTCGAGCGGCGACGAGTACACCGCGTCGAGCGATCCGAGGGCTGCGATTCGTTCCGCCGCGATCTCCGCCTGCGCGCGACCTTCAGCGGCGAGATGCAGGCCCTTGGCTCGGCCCGGCAGGACCTTGCCGGTCGTCGGCGTCTGCCCGTGGCGGACCAGGAGGATTGTCGTTGCCTTAGATCCGTTCTGTGTGGGAGTGCGGGCAACGGATTTCTTCGTCGCGCGCTTCGTCCGAGCGGGTGTGGAGGCGTTGGGAGCGGGGGTCGTCTTGGTCATGGCCGCACCTGAATCTACTGTCGACTTCCGTGAGTGCGCTCGTCAGGCTCGGGGCCGAGATCAACGGATGCCGGGCATGCCCCCGACTCGTCGAGTGGCGTGAGACGGTGGCCCGTGAAAAGCGGGCTGCGTTTCGGGACGAGGACTACTGGGGCCGCCCGATCACGGGTTTCGGAGATCCTGCTGCTCGGATCGTCGTGCTCGGCCTCGCCCCGGCGGCGCACGGGGCCAATCGGACCGGCCGAATGTTCACCGGCGACCGAAGTGGCGACTGGTTGTTTCGTGCAATGCATCGGGCGCGTCTCGCCAATCAGGCTGAATCCGTTTCGGCGGACGACGGGCTCGCTCTGCACGATGCCTGGGTGACGTCGGCGGTGAAGTGCGCGCCGCCGAACAACAAGCCGTCGCCGATCGAACGCGACGCCTGTGCCGAGTTCCTCCACTGTGAGTTGGCGGCATTGGAGGCGATGCGGGTGGTGGTGTGTCTCGGGACGTTTGGTTTCGATGCTGCACTCCGTCACTTTGGGATTCGCCCGAAACCGAAGTTCGGTCACGGGGTGGAAGTGGACGTCGCCGGCGGGCCCACGCTGATCGGCTGCTATCACGTGAGTCAGCAGAACACGTTCACGGGCAGGCTCACCGAGTCGATGCTCGACAGCGTCTTCACCCGTGCCCTCGCCCTCGCTGCAACCTGACCCCGTTCTCAGCCCGCAGCCCACAATTCCCGGCCCCCAACTCCAATTCCGGCGGATCGTGACGTGTGCCGTCAGGATGTGCCGGAAGTTGGGTTCTTGGGAGGTGGGTCAGTTGGCGGTGAGGGCGTCGGACATGGCTTGGGCGGCGAGCGCCAGTGCCGAGCGGGCGTCACCGAGGTAGTTCGACATCGAGAAGAAGCCATGGATCTGACCGGGGAAATGGACGTGACTGGTGGCGACGCCGACATTGGCGAGGCGGTCGGCGTAGGAGATGCCCTCGTCGCGGAGCGGGTCGAAACCCGCCGTGATCACGAGCGCCGGCGGCCCGGCCGCCAGCACTTCGTCGGCAGCGAGCAGCGGTGAGACCCGGGGATCGTCGGGTGACCCGACACCGCCCGACAAATAGTGGTCGAGAAACCATCGCATCGACGTTGCGGTGAGGAAGAGACCCTCACCGTTCTCTTCGTAGCTTCTCGTGTCCATCCGGGCATCGGTAACGGGGTACACGAGGAGCTGGAAGGCGAGTGGAGCGGGTGCGATGTGGCAGACCACAGCAGCGAGGTTGGCGCCTGCCGAGTCGCCGCCGACTGCGATTCGTTCCGGATCGATCCCGAGGTCGGCGGCATTGGCATGGGCCCATCGCGTCGCCTGGATGCAGTCGCCGAGCCCGGCAGGAAAGGGGGCCTCCGGTGCGAGCCGATAGTCGATGCTCAACACCGCATGTCCCGACCGCAGCGCAAGCGAATGGCAGATGTTGTCGTGGCTGGCGAGATCACCCAGCACCCATCCGCCGCCGTGGAACCACACGACGAGGCCAGTCGCGCCGTGACCCGGGGTCGGCCGGTACAGGCGTGCGGGAACTCCGCCCGCGTCGAGGTCGACTGTTTCGTGGCACCGCTCCAGAACCGGCGGGGCCAGCTCGGCACGCGCCCGTCGGGCGTCCTCGGGCGGGAGCGAGTCGAGCGGCGGTGCACCCACCGCCTCCATCAGGTCGAGGAGCGTGCGGGCCTCGGCGTTCAGCGGCATCGACTCATCCTGGCAGTACCCTCAGGGCCCTGTGAAAGCGAATCAAGCGATGACCGCATCCGTGTATCCCGTCGTGGAGGAGCGCCACGTCGGGCGTTCGCGTCTTGGCGTCGCTGTCGCAGTCATCGGGCTGCTCGCGCTGGGCGCATGTACGTCTGATCCGGGGCCGAAGCGCGTCGCACAGGACATCATCAAGGCCGAGTCCCTTGCCAACCCCGACCTCGACGAGGAATGTCTCCTGGAGCGCCTCGACGCCTACAGCAACGACCAGCTGGTCTCCATCTCCGAGGGCTTGGCGAAGGAGAATTCGGCTGACCAGGCGATCGCCGAAGAGGACCTGGCCAAGTTCAAGGCCGACCTCGAGACCTGTACCTGAACCCGGTCGGCGTCAGCTCTTCGCTGCGTCGCCTGCGGGTGGGTCCGCTGACGGCTTGTCGTTGGTCGCTTTCGGTGCCGCCGTGGCCGCAGCGGCCTTCTTTTTCTTGGGCGGCGGCACGCCGACGGCTGGCGCCGGGTCGACGGTCTTGGGCCAGCGGCGACGACTGACGATCGACAGCAGTCGAAGCAGTCGCATCGCCGTTTCGTCTTCCTGCGCCGGGCGGGCTTCGATCACGCCGTCGGCGATCATTCGCTCGATGATCTCCTCGCCGAGTTCGGTGCGAGCAATCGTGAGCGTCCAGTCGTTGTCTTCGCCGATGCCGCCGGTGGCGATGTCGGAGTGCTCGGCAGCGAAGTCGGGGCACGTCGTGCACCCCTGACGGGTCCAGGCGTGGCACTCCTTCAGGTTGACCTCGTGGTACGAGCCGTCCTTCATCCAGATCTGGAAGACGCCCTTGATGTTCATCTTCAGCATGTCCTGCTTCTTCAAGCCGTACTTGGCCTCGAAGAGCTCTTCGAAGATGGCATCGTCGAAGGTCTTGGAACACAGCAGACCGATATTCACCACGAACGGCTTGGACACCTTGCCGGCCTTGCGGTCCCACATGACAGGCGGCGACGAGGTCTGACAACCCATCCCCACCAATGCAAGACGCTCGAGACCACGTTCCCTGGCTTCGGGCAGGGCGAGCGGGTTCGCGCAGTACGTGTAGCGCGAGCCGGCGGTGGCGAGGATCTCTTCCTTGCTCTCGACGACAACGGGCTTGGCTTTCCAGGCGTCGTCCTCTTCGACCCCTGACACGAGTGCAGCATCAATGTAGTCGTTCTCGCGCAGCCAGATCAGGAGCGCCGAGACGAGGCCGCCGTCCTGGCCGTTCTCGTGGACGGTCTTGTCGGTGGCACGGGTGAGATACAGCTGGCGCCAGATACCGGCCATCTCGTCGGACTCGCGTACTCGGCCGAACAGATGCATGTCAGCTGCGGGTTCCCACGCCCGGAAACGAGGGCACGCCCGAGTGCAGGTGGTGCAGCCACCTCCGGAACCGAAGCCGTGGACGCAGTCGTCGAGCCCCAACTCGTCTTCGAGGTGGAACGGGATGTATTTCCCCTCTTCGTGTTCGTAGCCGATCACGTCGTGCGGGCACGTGACGACGCAGCCTGCGCAGCCGGTGCAGAGGTCGTTGGTGATGACCTCGTGGTAGAGCTCTTTCCACTGCGCCGTCCATCGCCCCTCTTTGTCGGCAAGCAGCGATGCGGGGAGCTCGGATTCGACCGTCGTCATCTCGGTGACTGTACGCGAGCGGGCGTGGAAGGGCTCAACCAGCGATCCACTGGTCGTTACGGTCTAGGTTTCGTTGATGGCGCCGCTCGACGATCGATCACTCGACGGTCTGACCGAGCGGACGGTCGATCTGCTCCAGACGTTGATCCGCAACGAGTGCGTCAACGACGGGACGATCGACTCGGGGCACGAAACGCGCAACGTCGACGTCCTCGAGCAGGTCGTCGCCGGGCCAAGCGTCGACATCGAACGCTTCGAGCCGATGGACGAGCGGGCATCGATGGTGGCGCGAATCCCTGGCTCTGACCCCGCTGCCCCGACCCTGTGCCTGATGGCTCATACCGACGTCGTCCCCGTTCATCCTGAAGGGTGGAGGCACGACCCCTTCGGCGGCGAACTGATCGACGGCGAAGTGTGGGGCAGAGGCGCCGTCGACATGCTCAACCTCACGGCCTCGATGGCTGTGTCGTTTCGCAGGCTGGCTGACGAGGCCGCGGCGGGCCGGTTCCGCCCGACCGCAGACCTGATCTACTTCGCGGTGGCCGATGAGGAGTCGGGCAGCGCCCACGGTGCGCGCTGGATGGCCGACCACCACCCCGATGCGATGCGTGCCGACTACGTGCTCACCGAAAACGGCGGCCTGCACTCCGGCTCGTCCGACGCGCCGTTCGTCGGGGTGAACATCGCCGAGAAGGGTGTCGCGTGGCGCAAGTTGACGGTGCGCGGTACTCCGGGTCACGGCTCGATGCCGTTCCGCAAGGACAATGCGCTGGTGAAGGCGGCCGGGGTGGTGCAGCGGCTGGCCGACTACCGACCTGCGCCGCGCTTCACCGAGCTGTGGAGGACGCGCGTCGCCACGCTCGGCCTGCCCGACGACGTGCGCGGCGTGCTGCTCGACGAACAGGCCATCGAGACGTTTCTCGACGACTTACCGTCCGTCCCCGCTGCTGCGCACCTCCATGCGTGCACCCACACGACGTTCTCGCCAAACCTCGTCGACGGCGGCGCCATGAAGACCAACGTGATCCCCGACCACGTCGTGATTAACGTCGACATCCGCACGCTGCCCGGCGAAGGCCCCGACGAGGTCGACGCCCACCTCCGAGCCGCTCTCGGTGACCTTGCCGAGCACGTCGAGGTCGAGATCATCATGAACGACCCTGCCTCGACCTCGCCGGCCGACACACCCCTCTGGGATGCGTTGGCGCGTGCTGTCAACGTGCCGTTCCCGACGGCTCGGCTCACGCCGCAACTGGCGGTGGGGTTCACCGATGCGCGGATCTACCGGGAGATGGGTGCCATCGCCTACGGCGCCGGCCTGTTCAGCCCCGGTTTGAACGCTGCCGACTTCGGCTCCCGGTTCCACGGGCACGACGAGCGAATCGACGTCGAATCGCTCGCGTTGACGACTCGACTCTGGCACCAGGTGGCGACCGATTTCCTCGGCTGATCTCCCCGGTTGATGTCGAGAAGAACACGGCGTTCCGACGATGTGATGGTCGGGCCCGATCTGCCACCATTCGACGATGACTGCAGCCATCGATCTCGATTCCGCTCTCGACGAACAGCACGCAGCGGTGCTGTCGATGCTCCCGCCGGATCTGATGGACCTAAGCGACATCCCGGCCGCTCGCGCCCGCCTCGGCGGATTGCTGGCCATGATGCCGGCGCCTGAACTGCCGGCCGACGTGACGATCACCGAGGTGATGGCCCCGTCCGTCGATGGAGCGCCCGACGTGCGCCTCAAGGTGTACACGCCGTCCGGCCTCGAATCCGACGCCGGGGCGTTGCTGTGGATCCACGGAGGCGGAATGGTGCTGCTGGACGCCGACGGTGATGATTTCCAGAGCGCGACGCGTGCAGTCGAACACAGCTGTGTCGTCGTCTCGGTCGACTATCGGCTGGCGCCCGAAACCGCCGCCCCGGGGCTCGTCGACGACTGTTTCGCTGCGCTTGCATGGCTCGCCGGGCACGTCGATGATCTCGGCGTGTCGGCCGATCGCATCATGATCGGCGGTGCGAGCGCAGGGGCCGGGCTAGCGGCAGGAACGGCGCTCCGCTCCCGCGACACGAATGGACCGGCGCTCGCCGGCCAATTGCTCGTCTACCCGATGCTCGACCACCGCAACGGATCACCCAGCAGCCACGCAATTGAAGACCAGCGGGTCTGGAACCGATCGGCCAACATTGCGGCGTGGGCTGCCTACCTCGGCGGTGCGGAGCCGACCACGTATTCGTCGCCGGCACTGGCTAAGGACCTTGCCGACTTGCCGCCGGCGTACATTAGCGTCGGTACGTTCGACATGTTCCATGACGAGGACGTTGCGTACGCGACGGCACTCAACCGAGCGGGCGTGTCATGCGAGCTCCACGTGTATCCGGGTGCGTTCCATGCATCGAACGGGTTCCTTCCGGATCATCCGACGTCGTTGCGCTGGAAGCGCGATGAGGACGACTTCGTCTCCCGTTGTCTCGCGGGTCAACTCTGAATCCCGTGCCGCAGTAGTGTGCGCGGCGGTGATCCTGACGCCGGACTTCGCGCAGTACGACTGGCGGCCGCTCGGCTCTGTCGCGCGGCGGGACGACTCGGTCGAGCTTCGGTGGCCGGACGGCTTGACTTTCACGTGCCATCCCCTGTGGTTGTACGAACAGACCGCAGGGATCGAACCGTTGACCCGGGAGGGTTCGGTCGAACCGGGCGATTTGCCCCATACGCCAGAGGTGGTCGTTGCTGACGTTGCAGCCGACGGCTCTCTCGAACTGACGTGGGAGGGTGGGGCCCGTTCTCAGGCGCACCCTGGCTGGTTGCGGTCGATCGCCGAAGGGCAGCATCTTCCCCGTGCGTCGATCGGCGAGCCGATCGAGTGGACGACGGCGTCGATGGCGGACCTGCCGACGTTCGACGGATCCATCGTGCTCGACGACCACACCGTGTTCGAGGCATGGTTGGCGTCACTGTGCACGGTTGGTGTCGGTCGCTTGCGGGGTGCGCCGACGACCGACGAATTCATGGGCGAACTCGCAGGCCGGATCGGACCGATTCGTGGTTCGAATTTCGGTGGGGTGTTTACGGTCGAGTCGATCGTCGATCCTGACTCCACGGCGAACACCGGGATGGCGCTCGGTCAGCACACCGACCTGCCGACGCGAGAGACCCCACCGGGGTTCCAGTTCCTCCACTGTGTCGAGAATTCGGTGCCCGGCGGCCTATCCCGGATGGCCGACGGGATGGCAGTCGCCGCCGAGATCCGTCGGCGACACGCGGACGCATATGAGTCGCTCACAACCGACGAGTGGGTCTTCGCCAACCGGGCCGTCGATGGCGACCATCGCTGGATCGGACCGATCATCGACTTCGGTGGACCGCGTTCGCCCCTGACGATTCGGGCGTTCTACCCGGTCCGGCTCGCCCCCTACATGCCGATCGATCGACAACAACGGGCATATGACGCCATGCGTGTCTTCTCGCAGGTCGCACACGATCCCCGCTTCATGATCTCGTCGGCGTTCGCGCCGGGCGACCTCGTCGGCTTCGACAACCGCCGAATCCTGCACGGCCGGGACGCGTTCGATCCCGGCGCCGGCCGTCGCCGGCTCCGCGGGTGTTACCTCGACCACGACGACTTGTTCTCCCGCCTGCGCGTCGTGCGTCGCCTGGCCGCTCCACAATTCTCCCCCTCCGAAAGGACTACCCGATGAGTTGTGTCTTCATCACCTGCGCCGTCACCGGCTCCGGTGACACCGTCGACAAATCCGACTGTGTCCCTTTCACCCCTGAGGCGATCGCGAACGACTGCATCGCAGCGGCCAAGGCCGGTGCCGCTATCGCCCACGTCCACGTGCGTGACCCGATCACCGGCGCGCCGTCGCGCAACCTCGAGTACTACACCGAAGTCGTCGACCGCGTGCGATCGTCGGATGTCGACGTCGTGCTCAACCTCACGTCAGGAATGGGCGGCGATCTGACCCTCGGGTCGGTCGAGGCACCGCTTCCGTTTGCCGAGGTCGGCACCGACATGGCCGGCGCGACCGAGCGGCTGGAGCACGTCCGAAAGCTCCGACCGGAGATCACGACTCTGGACTGTGGGTCGATGAACTTCGGTGAGGGCGACTACGTGATGACGAACACTCCCGCCACGCTGCAGGAGATGGCCCGTCAGATCACGGCGATGGGGGTGCGGCCGGAGATCGAGGCATTCGACACCGGACATCTCTGGCAGGCGAAGTCGCTTGTCGAGCAGGGCCATATCGAGGACCCGGTGATGATCCAATTGTGCATGGGGATTCCGTGGGGTGCGCCCGCTGACGTCAACACGCTGATGGCGATGGTCAACAACATCCCCGACAGCTGGACGTTCAGTGCGTTCTCGATTGGGCGGATGCAGTTGCAGTACGTGGCCCTCGCCGCAATCGCAGGTGGCAACGTCC
The DNA here is from genome assembly GCA_905480335.1 of uncultured Ilumatobacter sp. Lineage (GTDB taxonomy): Bacteria > Actinomycetota > Acidimicrobiia > Acidimicrobiales > Ilumatobacteraceae > Ilumatobacter_A. Next base: position 12,298 of record CAJQPY010000004.1, read on the forward strand.
GCGTCGGGTTGGAGGACAACCTGTACCTCGGTCGCGGTGACCTGGCGACGAACGCGGCGCTCGTCGAACGCGCCGCACAGATCTTGGGTGGAATGAACATCGGTCTGAAGTCGCCCGCCGAAGTCCGCGCTGAGCTCCAACTCACCAAACATGGCTGACCCGGACGCGCATCTCTCATCGACGTTGGACGTGGGCGGTGCCCTGATCGATCGGGCTGCCGTGGTCGGGTGTGGGGTGATCGGCGCGGCATGGGTGGCGCGGATGCGACTGCGCGGTGTCGACGTTCGGGTGTTCGATCCTGAGCTGAACGTCGGTGTCGTCCTCGACGAAGTGATGCAGCAGGCCGTCGTCGCATGGAATGGGTTGGGACTGTCGACGGACCGGCTCGGCTCCCTCATGGTCTGCGAGTCGGTCGCCGATGCGGTGACCGACGCAGAACTGGTCCAGGAGTGTGTGCCCGAACGACTCGACGTGAAGCACGCCACGCTCGCGACGATCGAGGCGGCGATCCCTCGCGCCGCACTCGTTGCATCGTCGACGTCGGGCTTCAAACCGACCGATCTCGCAGTACACATGGAGCATCCGGATCGGCTCATCGTCGGGCACCCGTTCAACCCCGTCTACCTCCTCCCGCTCGTCGAGGTGGTGGGAGGCGAGCGCACGTCGCTCGGCACGATCGATCGGGCGATGGCTGCGTACGCGTCACTCGGGATGAAGCCGTTGCACGTCCGCGTCGAGATCGATGCCTTCATCGCGGACCGACTGCTTGAGGCGGTGTGGCGTGAGGCCATCTGGCTCGTCAACGACGGCGTGGCGACCACCGCAGAGATCGATGACGCAATCCGATATGGATTCGGACTGCGCTGGGCACAGATGGGCTTGTTTGAGACGTATCGCACGGCAGGGGGAGCAGGTGGTATGCGACACTTTCTTAGGCAGTTCGGTCCTGCGTTGGAGTGGCCGTGGACGAAGCTGACCGACACGCCGTCGTGGACCGACAAACTGGTCGGGACGATCGCTGACCAGTCGGACGATCAGTCAGGCGACCGTACGATTGCAGAGCTGCTCGCCGAACGCGATCAGAATCTGGTGGCGATCTTGAAAGCGCTTGAGGCGGTCGACGCCGGTGCCGGAAAGACTCTGGCGCAGCTCCGAGCGACCCAACGTTGACTCAGACGGCGTCTGGACCTTCCTCGCCGGTCCGGATGCGGACCACCCGATCGACGTCAGTAACCCAGATCTTGCCATCACCGATCTTGTCGGTTCGTGCTGCACTGGCGATGACGTCGACGATCGCGTCGGCCTGTTCGTCGTCGATGACGATCGACACGCTGACCTTCGGGACGAAGTCAATCTTGTACTCGGCACCGCGATATGTCTCGGTGTGGCCCCCCTGACGTCCGAACCCGCGGACTTCGGTAACGGTTATGCCCGTGACACCGTTTGACTTCAATGCGTCCTTCACGTCGTCGAGCTTGAATGGTTTGATCACGGCGTTGATGAGTTTCATGTGATGTGTCTCCGGGTCAGTTCGGCGTGGTCACTCTTGCAGGTCTCACGATGCGTACGCAGATTCGGCGTGTTCGGACTGGTCAAGGCCCACCCGTTCCGCGTCTAGGTCGACGCGCAATCCAATGGTCCGCTGGATGCCGAACGCAATGGCGTAGGTGGCGACGAATGAGAACACCCCGATGCCTACCGCAGCTACGAACTGATCCTTGAGGAGCTCGATACCACCGCCGAAGAACAATCCGTTGAACTCGCCGTTGACCGCTGTGTCGGCGAAAAAGCCCAGTACTAGCGTTCCCACGATGCCGCCGATGAGGTGCACGGCGATGACGTCGAGGCTGTCGTCCCAGTTCATCTTGGCCTTAATAAATAGTGCGAAGTAGCAGGCGACCCCTGCGACCGTACCAATGATCATCGGGGCGACCCCGCCGACGAAACCGGCGCCCGGCGTGATCGCTACCAGACCGGCGACGGCGCCAGAGCACGCGCCGAGCACGGTGGCGTGGCCCGTCTTAATTCGTTCGACGAGAAGCCAGCCGAGCATCCCCGTTGCTGCTCCGAGCTGTGTATTCACGAGCGCCTGCGCGGCGACCCCATCGGCGGCGAGTGCTGAGCCGGCATTGAACCCGAACCAGCCAAACCATAAGATGCCGGTTCCAAGGACGGTGAGAGGGAGATTGTGCGGTGGCATGGGCTCAGAGCCATGCCCCGTGCGGTTGCCGATCACGAGGACCACGGCGAGGGCCGCCATGCCTGCGTTGATGTGGATCGCTGCGCCCCCGGCGAAGTCGAGGGCTCCCATTTCAAAAATCCAACCGTTGGCGTTGAACACCCATCGCGCCGCCGGCGCATAGACGACGATGCTCCAGAGCCCAATCAGCAGCACGTACGATCCGAACTTTAAGCGATCGGCTGTGGCGCCGGTGATCAGCGCCGGCGTGATCACTGCGAACATCATTTGGAATGCGAAGAAGGCAAAGCCTGGGATGTTGTCGTCGAGCGACGTCACGTTCTCCATGAACGCAAAGTCGAGGTTGCCGATGATCGGGCCGTCGCCGCCGAATGCGATAGAGAAGCCGATGATCGCCCAGATTGTGGAGATGAGCCCCATCGCGAAGATGTTCTGCATCAGCATGCCGAGCACGTTTTTTGAGCGAACCATGCCGCCGTAGAAAAACGCCAGTCCGGGCGTCATGAACAAGACGAGCGCAGCTGAAACGAGCACCCACGCGGTGTTGCCGGAATCCATGGCGCCGAAACCTAGGGGGCGAAGACGGAATGTCAGTGGTGCGAAACGAACCATTCACACACACGAAACAGGGGGTTCCCCCGGGGGGTCCGAGCGGTGGGGAGCTATCACATGACCAATTCCGGGGTTCCGTCTGAGGACTGTCGACGGAACCCCGGGAAACTGGAATATGCGCGCCTCAGTGGGGTACCGAACCGGTTGACCTCGGATCCCACGATGCTGTTGGACTTGTCAGACGGCGTCGACTCCTTCTTCGCCGGTGCGGATCCGGATGATGCGATCGACGTCGCTTACCCAGATTTTGCCGTCGCCGATCTTTCCGGTGGCGGCCCCAGTCTTGATTGCCTCTACGGCGTCGTCGAGGTCGTCGTCGACGACGACGACCTCGATGCTTACCTTGGGGACGAAGTCAATCTTGTACTCTGCCCCTCGGTAGGTCTCGGTGTGACCGCCTTGGCGGCCAAAACCGCGAACCTCGCTCACGGTGATGCCTGTGATGCCGGCGCCCTTAAGAGCGTCTTTGACGTCATCAAGCTTGAACGGCTTGACGACTGCGGTGATGAGTTTCATGCGAGTTCTCTTTCCTCTAGTCGGTCACTCAGTGGATGGACACGGTGTCGGGGGCGTAGCCGGGGAGTCCGTGCTCAATGACATCGAGACCTTCGACTTCCTCTTCCACGCTGACACGGAGGCCGACGGTGAATTTGATGGCTGCGAAGAGCGCAGCACTCGTGACGGCCACGAAGACCAGGATGATCAGCACCATCAGTAGTTGGACGACCAACTGCTCGATGCCACCGCCGTATAACAGGCCGGCGTCGGGCCGGCCGAGGAATGCGTCGTCGTACTGGGCGAAGAGCCCGATTGCAATGACGCCCCACGCTCCAACGACGCCGTGCACCGAGACGGCACCGACCGGATCGTCGATCTGAATCCTGTCAAAGAAGAGTACGGAGAACACGACGAGCACACCGCCGATGGCCCCGACGACGGCGGACATGCCGTAGTTGAAGGCTCCACATCCGGCGGTGATGGCGACGAGTCCGGCGAGCGCACCGTTGCCGACGAACGCGACATCCGGCTTGCCGGTTTTGAGCCAGATTGTGATCGCTGTTGCACCGGCCCCTGAAGTTGCTGCGAGCATCGTGTTCAGGGCGATGCGAGGTACTTCAAAGTCAGCGATAAGTTCGGAGCCCGGGTTGAACCCAAACCAGCCGATCCACAGGATGAACACACCGAGCATCGCAAACGGGATGTTGTGGCCGGGTATAGCGCGGGGCTTGCCGTCGGGTCCGTACTTGCCGATACGTGGACCGAGGAAAAGGGCCCCCATGAAGGCAGCGACACCGCCGGTCATGTGGACAATGCCGGATCCAGCGAAGTCGGAAAAGACGGCGTCGCCAATGTTGATGTCGGCGATCAAACCTCCTCCCCAGGTCATGTGGACGACCACTGGGTAGATGAAGGCACACATCGCGACCGAGAAGATCAGGTACGACGTGAACTTCGTTCGCTCGGCCATCGCGCCAGAGGCGATGGTGACCGCAGTCGCTGCGAACACCGACTGGAAGAAGAAGTCCGTCGACAGACTCAGTGCGCCTTCCTCGGCGATGCCGAACGCATCGCCACCAGATAGAAAGAAGCCTGAGGTGCCGATGATGTCGCCGTCACCGCCATAGGCGAACGCAAAACCGCAGGCGAAGAACGCCAACACGCCAACGACAGCATCGGCGATGTTCTTGGCGAAGATGTTGACCACGTTCTTCGCCCGGGTCAGGCCCGCCTCGACGAGCGCGAAGCCCGCCTGCATGAAGAAGACCAGGACGCCGGCGAGGAACACCCAAATGTTGTTCAAGATGTCCTGCGTCGTCGGTTCGTAGACCTCTTGAGCAAATCCGATGGATGGGGTGACGGCCAAGATGGCGACCACGCCTCCCAGCCCTGAGATGATTCGAAGCGCTCGTTTGCGCACTGTTGTCCTCCAAGTGAGAGTTATACGGAAGAACCGGAGTTGCTGCGCTGCTGCTCCGGAACGCAGCTCAAGCTAAGCGGGCGCCATTTCCCGCCTGTCGCCGTCGCGTTTCGTTTCGGTGAACGCTCGTCACGAGAGCATGAGGACCATGTTTCGTCTGCGTGAAGCGCCAGCTCAGGCCTGTCAGAGAGCCAAAAAGGCGGCGACGTACCTGCGAGCAGGGTCGAAATCTGCGCTGGCTGGCTTGCCCCTGCTGGGGGACGTTGGAGCCCAAAAAGGGATTGAAAGCCGAAAGGGGCGTGCGTGCAGGAGCGAAACGGCTGCAATACACAACGAGGGCGCTAATTCCTTCAGTGAGGTGCGAGGAGCGTGAATGACCGATGAAAGATGTGTGACAGGCGACCGAGCGGCTGAAGCAGCGGCGGGCTTGGTGGTGCGATCGGGTCACCTGCAACACTGCGTTCATGGACTTGATGTATCCAAGCGAAGCTGAGGAATTCCGGACGGAAATTCGGGGATGGCTTGAGGCCAACCTTCCCGACGGCTGGTTCGACGTCGACTCCGAGATGTCTGATGAGGAGCGCAAAGCGTTCAACGCCGGATGGCCCGAGAAACTGTTCGAGGGCGGTTGGATTTGTGCCACCTGGCCTGAGGAGTACGGCGGCAAGGGTCTCACCACTATGCAGGGTGTCGCATTGGCGGAGGAGTTCGCTCGGGCAAAAGCGCCGATGCGCGGTGATTTCTTCGGTGACACTCTGGTTGGCCCGACAATTCTTCAATGGGGGACGGAGGAACAAAAAAGGGAATTCCTCCCGGGAATCCTGAAGGGTGAGACTCGATGGTGCCAGGGCTTCTCTGAGCCCAACTCCGGTTCGGACCTTGCGTCGCTCAAGACGACTGCAGTTCTCGACGGCGACGAGTGGGTCATCAACGGCCAGAAGGTGTGGACAACCCAGGGGCATCACGCTGACTACTGCTTCCTACTTACCCGTACCGATTTAGACGTCAAAAAGCACGCCGGTATCTCCTACATGCTCGTCCCGATGAAGCAGGAAGGCATCGAAGTGCGTGGGATCGTCCAACCGGACGGCACCGCCGAATTCTGCGAGGTCTTCTTCGACAACGCGCGCTGCCCGAAGGACGCTGTCGTAGGCGGGGTGAACAACGGATGGAAGGTCGCAAACTCCACTCTGGCGTTCGAGCGCGGCCTGTCGGCGACAACCGGCTGGCGCCGTTTCGCCGAGGAGTATCGACTGATGACGGAGGCAGCCACAGCGAACGGCACGATCGGCGACCCGAGCATCCGTCAGCGGCTTATGGAGTTCTACACCAAGATTCAGATACTGCGGATTAACGGGTTGCGCAATCTCACGTCGACGCTCAACAAGTCGAAGGACATGGGCACGATCGCGCTTGGGGCGACCAATAAGATGTTCTGGTCGGAGATGCACAAGGCAGCGATGGAACTCGCACTCGACATCCACGGCGCTGAGAGCATGCTGATCGATTCCGGACCCGAGAGCGGGAGCTGGCCGGGGGCGACGCGCGACAAGCAGCGTGACGGCTACCCGGTGAGTCCGATGATGTCGGCGTTTTTCTTCTCACGGTCTGAGACGATCTGGGGCGGTACAAGCCAGATCCAGCGCAACATCGTCGGCGAGCGGGTGCTCGGCCTTCCGAAGGAACCCAAGCCGCCCGCGGGCGACTGACTGGCCCACCTGCGAATGACCCACCTGCTCCGACTACGTCGTGCGTGTCGTTAGTGCCGATCCCGCGCATGCTCACGGAGGCACCGCAGGCTGGCCAGCGGGGTTGGGCAATCGGGTGGAGCGAAGCGGTCGGGGTAGCGCATTGCACGATGTGACTTTTGGCGTCTGTGCACTTAGGAGCGTTGACGCAGAGATCGGCGCGGCAGGCTGGCACCGTGGTGTCCCCAAGCGAGGTGATCGAAGCGACGCGTGAGCTTCGTACGCACGTCGCGCCCACCGATCGGCTCATCACCCGTCCGTTCATGGTGGTTACGCTCAGCGCGCTGGCGTTCTTCATGTACATCGGGACGCTGCTGCCGCTGATCCCGCTGTACATCGAGGGCCCGCTTGGTGGAGGCGAGTTCAGCGTGGGACTGAATGTCGCAGTGTTCGCCGCAGCAGCGATCGCCGTCCGCCCGTTCATCGGGCACTTCGCGAATCGCTACGGCCGTCGAGTGGTGATGGTCTGTGGTGCACTCATCGCTGCCAGCGGCGGGTTGGGGATCAGCCAGATCGACGCAGTACTGCCGTTGCTCGGCTTCCGGATGCTCACCGGTGTCGGCGAAGCCGCCATGTTCGTTGGTGCCGCTACGCTAATCGCCGATCTGTCGCCACGTGACCGGCGTGCCGAGGGTGCGAGCTACTTCTCGGTTGCAGTGTTCACCGGTCTCGGCCTCGGGCCCGTGCTCGGTGAGGTGCTGCTCAATGACACCGAATTCGAGCGGACGTTTATCGTCGGCGCTGGGTTTGCCGTGCTGGCAGCCGTGATCGCGTGTTTCGTGCCGTCGTTCGTCGTATCTTTCGACTCCGAGACCGGGCGCACTACCGGGCTCGTCGACTCATCGGGCCGGAGTGGATTCGCCCGCTTCATCCATCCTGCCGCCGTGCTTCCGGGCGTCGTGCTTGCGCTCGGAGTGGGTGGGCTCACGACGTTCTTCTTGTTCGTCCCGGATTACTCACGTGAACTCGGGATGGGTTCGTCGGGCGGCCTGTTCCTGCTGTACGCGATGATGTCATTGGTGATTCGGATCTTCGGTGCGACACTGCCCGAGCGTCTCGGACCGCGCCGGATGGTCACGGTGGCGCTGCTTGCTTTTGCGGTTGGTCTTGTCGCAGTGGCATCGATCGATGCGGTGTGGGTGCTTTGGTTCGCGGCCGCGCTGGTCGGCATCGGGGCGGCGTTCAACTATCCATCGCTGAATGCGCTCACCGTCAACCGGGTGAACGACAGCGACCGAGCGCTCGCGATCAGCTCGTTCACGATGTTCTTCGAAATCGGTTCGGCGTTCAGCGGCCTGTCGATCGGACTGCTCGGCGAGTTCGTCGGCAAGCAATCCGCCTTCTACGGCGGCGTTGCCATGGTGCTGGCGGGCCTCTTCGTGCTTCGCCGATACGTCGTTCCGGCCGGCTCGCCTGATGCCGGCCCGGCCGCCCAGGGGACCCGTCAAGTGACACGTTCGTACTGCGCTTCATACGCTGTCTCCGATCGATTGAGTGCAACAACCACGGCTCCAGTGCGTGCAAGCGATGCCACCCCGGACGTACACACCTTTATCTCCGACAAAAAGGACGCGTCATGAACGCAGACCCCTACCCTGGCGCAGACCCCCTCTGCAGCGCCATGATCGACAGTCCCGTAGGCTCGCTCAGAGTCGTTGCGTCGTCGGTCGGCGTTCGCGCTGTTCTCTGGTCGGGCGACGACGCCACCCGGGTCCCCGACCGTGCGAGGGTTGATCTAGGAGCCACCGTGTCGCCCGGCATGTGCAGGACTATCGACGAGGCGGCCCTCCAGCTCGCTGAGTACTTCGATGGCACGCGCATCGATTTCGACGTCCCAATCGACGCGATTGGCTCTGAATTCCAGCAGGCGGCGTGGTTGGCTTTGCGCCAGATTCCCTTCGGCGAGACGATCAGCTATCGCGAGCAGGCGGCGCGGATGGGCGACCAGAGCAAAGCGCGCGCCGTGGGCGCTGCGAATGGACGGAACCCGATCTCGATCATCGTGCCGTGTCATCGTGTCATCGGCAGCGATGGTTCACTCACGGGCTATGCCGGCGGCGTGGACTCGAAGCGGTATCTGTTGGACCACGAACGTCGCGTGTCGGGGCAGTCGATACTCTGATTGGTCAGCGTCCGCGAGAGGCAGCCGCCTGCGCACGACGGGCGCGCTCGGCCTCCTGCTTCGCCCTCTTCGTTGCCTTGCGCTTCGCACGCAACTCGGCCTGTTCGTCGTCGGACCGCTTCGACGTGTCGATGAGCGGAGCAATCTCGACTTCCTCAGCTTTCGGGAGCTTGAGTGTGTCGTCGTTCTTGAGGAGATCGCGGATGATCGCCGACGCCGGCGCCTCTCCGGCCACTGTGCCGGCCAGCATGATCCGGCTGATCCCGATGGTATGACGCTCCACGATTCCTGGCATCACCTCGCGTAACTGGTCGGACGATGGGTTGTCGGCGTTGTCGCCGAGCTGCTCGATGCAATCGGCAAGAGCGGCGTCGGTGATAATCGCGGCGATCGCCTCCATTCCGCCGTCGATTCGACCCGCCTTTACCCCGGAGCGAACGCCATCGGCCGATGCGGCCTCGACGAACGACTCGAGTCCGTCGCGATGGTCGTCGTCGAGGGCGCCGATTGTTACGGACAGCTCCTCGTCGGACGCCGCCTTAAAGGCGCGATCGAGCAACCCCAGTGCCTGCATCCTGTTCTTCATTTGGTTCACGGCCATGGAGAGCGACGCTACCGGCGCGCGCTGCCATCACGGCGGCAGGCACGAGTCGGAGCCGCTACCGCAGCGAGGGATGAGAGCGGCTATTTAGGCTACGGTCAGAACGACGACATGAATCTCCGGGGAGAACCAGATGGCGACCGTCGCGCTCGAGAAAATCAACAAGATCTACGAGAACGGATTCCAGGCTATTCACGATCTCGACCTCGAGATTACCGATCAGGAATTCCTCGTACTGGTCGGCCCGTCGGGCTGCGGAAAGTCGACGGCGCTGCGCATGATTGCTGGCTTGGAGACGGTCACGAGTGGCGAGATGAGGATCGGTGACAAGGTCGTCAACGACGTCGAGCCGAAAGATCGCGACATCGCCATGGTGTTCCAGAACTACGCGCTGTACCCGCATATGACTGTGTACGACAACATCGGGTTTGCGCTCAAACTCGCGAAGGTGCCGAAGGCTGAAATTGATCGTCGCGTCCGGCAGGCCTCGAAGATCCTCGAGCTCGATGCCAACCTCGACCGAAAGCCCGGTCAGCTCTCCGGCGGACAGCGTCAGCGCGTTGCGATGGGCCGGGCTATCGTTCGCCAGCCGGCCGCATTCCTTATGGACGAGCCGTTGTCGAACCTCGACGCCAAGCTCCGCGTGCAGATGCGTGCTGAGATAGCGGCGCTCCAGCGCGAGTTGGCTGTCACGACGGTTTACGTCACGCATGACCAGATCGAAGCCATGACTATGGGCGATCGTGTTGCCGTTCTGAAGGACGGATACCTGCAACAGGTCGACACACCCCAAAACCTGTATGACAAGCCTGACAACGTATTCGTCGCGGCATTCATCGGCTCACCGTCGATGAACTTGTACGAGGCGAAACTCGACCTGACTGGCGATACCGGTGTCGTACGCGTCGGGGACCAGAACTTGACCGTGGGCAGCGAGGTCCTCGCCGCTCGTCCGGCGCTTCGCGGCCACGCCGGCAAGAAGATCCTCGTCGGTATTCGCCCTGAGGACTTTGAGGACGCAGCAATGGTTGAACGCAACACGGCCGGTCGGCAGCTCAGGTCGAACGTCCGACTCATCGAGGCCCTCGGCTCGGAGCTGATGGTGCACTTCGACATAAACGCTCGACCCGTCGACTCGGGTGATCCCGACGCTGTCGAGGAGTCCGAATCAAGCTCGAACGCCGTTGGGCGTTTCAATCCGCGCTCGAAGGTGCAGATGCGCGAAGACGTGACGGTTGCCGTCGCCACTGAGAACATGCACTTCTTCGATCCGGAGACCCGCGTCGCGATCTGGGACTGACGAGATCAGCTCGGATGTCCGAGATTGTCTCGGTGATTCAGACGTCGGGCGTGAAACGCGGCTTGATCGCAGTGTGTTTGAGGTGGGGTAGAACGTGTTCGGCCACAAGATCGCACTCGGTTTCATGGGTGTAGCCGGACAGGATGAACGCCTGCACGCCGCCCTCCTTGTAAGCGCGAAGCTTGGCAAGCACCTGGTCAGGATCTCCGACGATCGCTGCACCTGCACCGGAACGAGCTCGTCCAATGCCTGTCCACAGGGCCTCTTCGATGAATCCGTCATCGGACGCCGAGGCGCGTAGATCTGCCTGCCGCAACACACCGACCGAGGCGGCGTCGAGCGACTTGTTGCGGATTGCCTTGCCGGTCTCCGGATCGAGCTTGGACACGAGCCGCTCGGCTGCGGCGCGCGCTGCGGCTTCGGTTTCGCGCACGATTATGTGAGCGCGTAGCCCGTAGAGCAGGTCCCGGTCGTAGCGCTCGCGGGCCAACGCGGTCATCTCGGTCACAGTGGCGCTCACTGATGCCACGGTGTCGGGCCAGGTAAGAAAGACATCGGCCTCAGCCGCAGCGACGTCCTTCGCTGCGGCCGAGAAGCCGCCGAAATAGAACGGAGGGCACGTTCCGTCCACGGTGGACGCGCGAGGTGGATCGAGTCGTAGGTCGACGAAGTCACCGTGGAAGTCGATTGACTCGCGATTGAGTAGTTTGCGGAGCACCTGCATCCACTCACGCGTTCGCTGATACCGGGGTGTGGACTCGAGCGCTTCGCCCGGAATGTCGGAGCTGATGATGTTGACGTTCAGACGGCCACCAGCGAACTGATCGACGGTCGCGATCTGGCGGGCCAACTGGGGGAGCCACATCTCACCCATCCGGACTGCGAGTAGGAGGTGAATCTGTTCGGTGTGGGTAGCGATCGCCGCTGCAAACGCAGTGGCGTCGATGCCCAGGTCGTAGCCCGACGGCAACAACACGTTGTCGAATCCACTGCGATCAGCAGCTTGTACAATTTGTTGGCAGTGTTCCCACGATGACGCCAGCGCAGGGTCGGGAAGACCAAGGAACTCGTAGTCGTCGTCGCAAAGGGCGCTGAACCAGGACACCTCGGCGACGTCGGGTTGCGTGATCGAACTCATGGCAGGGGGACTCCCTCCGACGCCTCGACGATGGCGTACACGTCGTTGCGATCAAGGGTGACGCCGAGCGCCGCTGTCGCCGAGCGAATGCGGTCGGCGTTCTGCGATCCGATGATCACAGTCGGTGCTGTGGGATGGGCGAGGACGAACGCCAGCGCCATCTGGGAGCGGTCGATGCCTTCACGTTTAGCCAACCCGTCGAGTACGTCCAAGAGTTCGGGACGGATACCGTCGCCAGTAGCAAGGCGTCCGCCGGCCAGCGGGCTCCACGCCATGGGCGCGATGCGGCACTCCATGCACTGGTCGAGTGTGCCGTCACGCATCGGGGCCAGGTTGGTTGCCGAGAACTCAAGTTGGTTGGACGCAATCGAGAACTCAAGGTGTGCTTGGAGTGCCGCAACCTGTGCCGGGGTGTGATTAGACACGCCGATCTCGCGAATCTTGCCCTCGGCGCGAAGGGCACTGAGTGTGATCGCCACGTCGGCCGGGTGCGTGAATAGGTCGGGCCGATGGATCTGGTAGAGGTCGATCACGTCGGTCTGCAGCCGACGCAGCGAGGCTTCGCAAGCCGAGCGCAGGTATTTCGGTGACGAGTCGTAGGGCGTGGGAGGGGCGATGCCTCCCTTGGTTGCAAGAACCATTCGGTCACGCAGCACAGGTGATAGGGCGAGCACACGGCCGAGGATCTCCTCAACTTGGCCAAAGCCGGTTCCACCCCAGTCGAAGCCGTAGACGTCGGCGGTGTCGACGAGGTTCATCCCGGCATCGAGGGCTGTTTCTAGCAGTCGGTGGCTTGCGTAGAGATCCTCGTTTGTAAAGCGCCACTGCCCGTAGGCGATGGGCCCCACCGGGGGAAGCGCGCCGAGACTGCGTTTGTGGGATTGAACAAGCGAACTCACGTCGGCGAACCTAGCTTCCTGGCGGCGAGTCGAGTCAGGGTCCTTCGTCTACTCAGGACGGCCCGGTGCCAGCTCCTAACCGATCCGCGAACATGTCGCGCGCGACGCACCGCTTCAGAGCCGCGATTACAACGAGACGTACGAAGGCCCGCACAAACTCGCACGACGGAAAAATTGCTCCGTTGCGCCCGAGGTCGCCAGCCGGGTTGGTGATGACGATGGTCGTGCGCTGCTGGATGGCGCTGGCGTCGATTATCGCGAGGCCATTGAATAGTGGTTTCGTTTCCACGGAAATTGGAAGACCGCGAACGCTGCCAACACCGGAACCGATAGCGGGAGCACCCACCGCCAAAAAATTGTGAAGTGGTTTAAGCTATTGATCGATAGACCTCAAAAAGGTCTTGCGGCAACGAGCTGATGCAGTTGTGCAACAAGAAGATGGCGGAGGGCATAGCGAAGCCGGTGCGGGTCAGCCACACCGCAGTTGTCGTCCCGGCAAGATCAAAATCTCGAATAAGGAGGATGGTCTTGCGAGAAGCGGCAATGTGAGGTGTGGCTAGTTGTTGAAGATCTGCAACGCGGGGATCGGGGTCATCTGGAGTGGATGTCCAGCTGCGAGAGTGTTGCGATGAATATCGGGTTGCGTGATCGAGCTCATGGCAGGGATCGCAATCGCAGCCGAGTTGAGCAACGGCTAGTTCAGGCTGGACCCGCATTGAATTCGGCCTGAAACGCTTTCTTGTATGCATTGTTGCGTTAACGCTGCGCACGCGGTTGGCCGGTTGTTGTGCGCTCAATCAGGGTGAGTGGTGGCCGGAACGGTGTCGGCACGGGAGCATGTTCGGGAGCTTTGTCGCCAACGACTGCCGAGCGGCGGGTCTTCTCCGCATCGATCATTGCGGTGAGTAACATCCCAGCTGCTACCGAGCCGTGGTCTGCGACGGGTTGGTGGATGGTGGTCAGGTCGACGACGCAAGCGAATTCGTGGTCATCGACACCCACGATCGACACGTCGACGCCAGGTTTGAGCGATCGCTTGCCGAGGGCCATTATTGCCCCGAAGGCCATCTCGTCTGACATCGCGAAGACGGCTGTCGGTGGCGTTGGCCCGTCGAGGAGGGCGGACATCGAGTCGTGACCGCCTTTGATGTTGAAACTGCCTTTCTGGACCGGCACCGTGGCAATGTCGACGCCCTCCGCCGTGAGTGCTCGGTTGAATCCCCGCCGCCGAGCTGCGGAAACATCGAAGCTCAGGGGGCAGGCTGGCTGTCCGCTGATGACCGCAAGCAGCCGGTGGCCCAACTTAACGAGGTGCTCCGCAGCCATTGCTCCGACCAACTCGTCATCGATATATACCGACGGGTGTCCGGCCAGGTTCACCCCGATCACGACGAGTCCGATTCCGCGCTGTTTGAGTGACTTAATATAGTTCGGCTCGATCGTGACATCGATGAGGATCAATCCGTCGGTCCGACGTTCCAATCGCCGGGACTCATCGAGGAGCCGGTCGCGTTGCTCCGGGCTCGAAACCGTGATCACCTGGAATTCGAAGCCGGCGCGGGCGCACGCTACTTCGGCGCCCGTAATGACAGTCGAGAAGTACCAGCCGTTCAATGACGGGACGACAACGGTGACAGTTTCGGTGCGGCCAGCACCAGGCGTGCGGCCGCTGGATCGGGCGCGTAATTGAGACGCTCTGCGACTTCCTGTATCCGCTGACGTGTCGCCCAGAGTCACCGTTCCCCTGGGTCGCATCCATTGGGGTGTCCTCGTCTCCGGCGTGCATATCTCTGCGCCCGAGTGCAAGCGCTTTCAATAGTGGCGCTGAAGCTCGGCGCTACGGTGATCACGATGACGAACAGCGCAGCCGACCGGGGATCGTCGCGTCGCCACGATGCGGTGCGGGTGATGTCACTGATAGATCTAACAGATCTCAATGATGCCCGCACTCCTGACGCGCTTGCTGATCTTGTAGATTGTGCGCTTAAGTCCGGGGTCCCGGCCGTGTGCGTGTGGCCGGAGTTCGTTGCCCGGGTGGCGAGCCTCCTCGACGCAGACGCCGATCGCGGAAGCTGTCTCATCGCTGCCGTGGTCAATTTTCCTGCAGGTGGCACTGACATCGAAGCTGTGACCGTCGAGACGTCGGACGCGCTCGCCGCCGGTGCCGATGAGATTGACCTTGTCCTGCCGTACCGCGCGTACTCGTCCGGTAATGTTGGCGTGGCCCGCTCGATGGTCGAGCGGATTGCTGACGTCGTTCACGAATCGGTCGGCCGGAGCGGTCGCCCAGCCGAGCTCAAGGTCATTCTCGAGACCGGCGAGTTGACCGATGATGCTGCTGTGCGGGGAGCAGCGCGATTGGCGGTGGATGCCGGCGCTGACTTCATTAAGACATCGACTGGCAAGACGTCGGTGAGCGCCACGCTGCGTGCGGTCCGACTAATGGCTGACGTCGTAGCGGAAACCGACCGCAATGTCGGCCTAAAACCCTCCGGTGGCATACGAACAGTCGACGATGCAATGCAGTACCTCGACGTTGTCGGCGATCGACTCGGAAGTGAGTGGGCAACCCCCGACACGTTCCGTTTCGGGGCGAGTTCGCTGCTCGATGACGCAGTCGTTGTCGCAGCGTATGGATGACGCCTTCGACTAAACCGTTTGGTTGACGGGTGACAAGCTTGCCCTCAGCTGCGGCTAGGTGTTGACCCGCTGCGCTCTCGGCGCACCGCGCCGATGGAAAATGACATCACAAGAGCGCCCTCGGCAGGATTCGAACCTGCGACACCTGGTTCCGGAAACCAGTGCTCTATCCCCTGAGCTACGAAGGCGAGACATCAGGCAATGTATCTGTCGGTGCGGCGTTCGACGCGATCGGGCAGACTTGTCAATACATGTCTGATCCCATCGCAGCGCTCATCGACCTTTTGCAGCCGGTCTTCGACGAAATCGCCGGGCCGGACACGGTCAGCGAGAGCGGTCATCCCGATCCTACGGTGCGCCCTTCTGACCATGCTGACGCGCAGATTAACGGTGCGCTGTCGCTCGCCAAACTGCTGGGGGACAACCCGCGGGCGCTCGCTCAGCGTGTGGTCGACTCCGGCGTGCTCGACAATGTTGCGTCGTCACACGTTGCCGGGCCGGGATTCATCAATGTCACTTTTTCGCCGCAGTTCCTCGCCGGCGAGTTGGCAGCGGTCGCCTCCGCCGACGGAGTCGGGCTGGTGCCGTCGGAGCAGCCGCTGCAGGTGGTGGTCGACTACTCGGCGCCGAACGTTGCGAAAGAGATGCATGTCGGCCACCTTCGATCGACGGCGATCGGCGACTCACTCGTACGAATGCTTGAGGCCTGCGGCCACTCGGTAAAGCGAGAAAACCACATCGGGGATTGGGGAACGCCGTTCGGCATGCTGATTGAGCACCTTCTCGACCTTGGTGAGGCCGATGCAGCCGAGGCACTGTCACTCGGCGACCTCAACGGGTTCTATAAAGAGGCAAGGGTCAAATTCGACGAATCCGACGAGTTTCAGGAGCGGTCCCGTCAGCGTGTGGTGCTGTTGCAGGGCGGCGATGGAGAGACGTTGCGACTATGGGAGATCCTCGTCGGCCTGTCGGCGGCGTACTTCAATACTGTGTACGAAACGTTGGGGGTACTGCTGACAGACGACGACCTTGTCGGCGAGAGTCACTACCAGCCCCTGATGCCGGGCGTCGTCGATCGCCTCGCTACGGCCGGGTTACTCGAAGAATCCGACGGCGCCGACGTCGTCTTTCCGCCGGGGTTCGAGAACCGCGAAGGAGACCCGCTCCCGTTGATCATTCAGAAGGGCGCCGGCGGCTTCAACTATGCAACGAGCGACCTTGCCTGCGTGATCGATCGCACCGAGCGGATCGGCGCCGATTTGATCCTCTACGTCGTGGATGCGGGCCAGTCACAGCATTTTCAGATGGTGTTCGCCGTGGCCAGAATGGCCGGCTGGCTCGATGACGAGATCGAGGCCGTGCACGTCCCATTTGGCATCGTGCTCGGAACCGACCGGAAGCGACTCAAGACCCGCTCGGGCGAGCCGGTGCGCCTGGTAGCGCTGCTCAACGAAGCAGTCTCGCGAGCTGATGCAGCGATCGCCGACAAGAACCCGGATCTCGACGAGGACACTCGTCATGACGTAGCAAGATCGATCGGGATCGGTGCGGTGAAATACGCCGACCTGTCGACTGACCGTGTCAAGGACTACGTCTTCGATTTCGACCGGATGCTCGCGTTTGAAGGAAATACCGGGCCCTATCTTCAGTACGCCCACGCCCGCATCTGCTCGATCTTCCGTCGTGAAGAGGTTGAGCGCGCCCCGATGCGGACGGCCCCGATCGAGCTCGCCGAGCCGCAAGAGCTTGCCCTCGCACAACAGATCCTAGGATTCCCATCGGCGGTCGACGCCGCGCTCGAGTCGTACAGCCCCCACAAGCTGTGCACGTACGTGTATGACTTGGCGACCACTTTCAGTGCCTTCTACGAACATTGCCGGATCAAGGGCTCGCCTGAGCCGACTTATTCAAGCCGCCTTGCGCTCGCCGACCTCACAGCTCGTGTGCTGGAACGAGCGCTCGGATTGCTTGGCATCGACGCGCCGGAGCAGATGTGACACGTCTCGATCGGCGGCTGCTGTCGGATAGCACCGAAGTCGGTCCCGATGGGATGCTGCGCGTAGGAGGCTGCTCGGTGGCTGATGTCGCTGAGGAGTACGGCACGCCGGTTTTCGTCTACGACGAACTGCACCTGCGTCGCCGGTGCCGCGAGGCGGTCGCGGCGTTTGGCCGGGACCGGGTGATCTATGCCACCAAGGCGTTCCTGTGCCGGGCGATGGCGAAGCTCGCATACGACGAGGGGATGCTCCTCGACGTGGCTTCGGGTGGTGAACTCCACGTCGCGATGTCCGCTGGGGTACCGGCATCGGCCTGCACCATGCATGGCAACAACAAGTCGTCCGCCGAACTACGCCAAGCGATCGAGGCAGGCGTGCGGTACGTGACCGTCGACTCGTTCGACGAATTCGATCGGATCGACGCCTTGATCGCTTCCGGTGTGGGTACCGGCCTTGACGTGGTGCTGCGGATCACGCCCGGCGTGAGCGCCCACACGCACGAGTTCATCTCGACTGGACAGAATGACTCAAAGTTCGGCTTCAACCTTGCGAACGGTGACGCGCATCGCGCCGTCAACCGCGCTCGCCGCTCCCCGTCAGTCAACCTTGTCGGCGTCCACTGCCACATCGGCTCGAACGTGTTCGAGGCATCATCGTTTGCGCGAGCCGCTGAGGTGATGGCCGACTTTGCCGTTCCGCTCGATCTGCCCGAACTCGTGCTCGGGGGTGGGCTCGGTGTCGCCTATGTGGAAGGCGAGGAGGCGCCCTCCATCACACAATGGGGCAACGCTCTGCTCAATGCATGCCAGGCGCTTGGCGTGAAGTCCCGCGTCAGCGTCGAGCCTGGCCGCTCAATCGTGGCCGCTGCCGCTATGACTCTGTACACGGTCGGCACGATCAAACACATACCCAACGTTCGGACCTACGTCTCGGTCGACGGCGGCATGAGCGACAACCCGCGCCCGGTGCTCTACGGATCCGGGTACGAATCGTTCCTCGCTCGTGCCGTTGACGACTCACGCGACCTCACCGCCAGGCTTGTCGGCAAGCACTGCGAGTCGGGTGACGTGCTGTCGTTCGACGCACGATTGCCGGTCGACATCAGAGTCGGCGACCTCCTCGCGATGCCGGTGACCGGCGCGTACGGCCACTCAATGGGCTCAAACTACAACAAGATCACGCGGCCGCCGGTCGTGTTCTGCTCTGACGGAGACGCCCGCCTCGTGGTTCGCCGCGAGACGTTCAGCGATCTCCTCGCGACCGACGTCTTCTAACATGAGTTTCTCCGTGTTCATGCCGAAGTCGATCAGCGTGCGGCCGGACTTAATCAAGCGCGTTACGGTCGGGCGGGAAGAGCGCGATCGGTCCGCCGGCAAGATGACTCGTGGCTCCGGGCCTCCGTCGCGTAGCGCCGACCAGGGCGTCACTGTTGAGAACTCGCCCGACATGGACAGCGATGCGGACCCGGACGAAGCCGTCTGGGTCTGGGTGCTGTTCAAAGAGGTGACTCGCTCGATCGCGATCTGCAATGACTTCCCGGATCGAACCATGCGGTCCGCGCCGATGTCGCTGCGGGCACACGGCGTACCGTCGTGGGGGGGGGTGACGAACTAGTGGCGTGCCGCAACCGGACCCGAGTCGTTGTCCATGACGCGCAGTGACGTGCGGGCCGTCCCGTAGCCTCAGAACCGTGAATGACTCGAACGGTTCTCCAACAGTGCGCATCGGCGTGCTCGGTTGCGGCAATGTGGGCGCTGCGCTGATCAACATCGTGCGAACCCGCTCCGACGCAGTCGCGCAGCGGACCGGAATCCGCCTCGAGATCGCACGGGTGGCGGTCCGCAACATCTCGGCGCCTCGAGACGTCGAGGTGAGTGATGAGATCCTGACACGCGACGCAATGGACCTCGTGACCGACCCTGACATCGACCTCGTCGTCGAGTCGATCGGAGGAATCGAGCCGGCACGTGAACTGATCCTCGCAGCGCTGGCGCACGGGAAGCCCGTTGTGACTGCCAACAAAGAACTTCTAGCCAACGTGGGAGCGGAGCTTTACAAGGCTGCCGATGATGCAGGGCGTGACCTGCTGTTCGAGGCGGCCGTTGCCGCTGGGATCCCGTTCATCCGAGTGCTGCGTGAGAGTCTTTACGGCGAACCGATCACCCGCATCCTCGGCATCATCAACGGCACAACGAACTACATTTTGACGAAGATGACCGATTCGGTCGACTCTGGTGGCGACGCAGATTACGGGGCGGCGCTGAAGGACGCACAAAGCCTTGGCTATGCCGAACGCGACCCCACGGCTGACGTGGAGGGCTATGACGCTGGCGCCAAGGCAGCAATCATCGCCACCGTGGCATTCGGCAAGAAGGTCGTCGCTGGCGATGTATATCACCAGGGCATCAGTGAGATCACCGCATCGGAGATCGCAATCGCCCGTCGTCTCGGCTACGTCGTCAAGTTGCTCGGCATTGTCGAGCGTGACCCCGACACCGACGACGTCAGTGTCCGCGTGCACCCGACGATGGTTCCCGACCATCATCCCCTTGCGACGGTGCGGGACAGCTTCAACGCGGTGTTCGTTGAAGGTGACTACGTCGATTCGGCATTGTTCTATGGGCGTGGCGCCGGCGGCGCTCCGACGGCCAGCGCCGTCTTCGGCGACGTGATCGACGCGGCGATGAATCTTCGCGCCGGAACTCATGGCTCAGTCGGTGCGCTCGGCAAGGCCACGATCAAGCCGATCGACGAGACGTCAGCCGAATACCTGCTTGGGCTCGACGTTGCCGACCAGTCGGGTGTGTTGCATGCAGTCACCGGGGTGTTCGCCGAGCATGGGGTCAGCATCCGCGTGGCCGAGCAGGAGGGCAATGGCCCAGATGCCCGCCTCGTGTTCATCACGCACGAGGCTCGCGAAAAGGATGTTCAGGCGACCGTCCGTGAACTCAACGGCCTCGACGTCGTCCTGAAAGTCGGCGGACTGATCCGAGTCATTGGCAGCTGAGGGCGAGCGCTCATGAAATACGTTTCCACCCGCGGCCGCGCCCCCGAACTGGGATTCGCGGACGTGCTCCTCGCCGGCCTCGCAAACGACGGCGGGCTATACGTGCCCGCAACCTGGCCGAAGCTGACGAACCGCGGCAGGCGTCGCCACGACTACGTCGATCGGGCCGTCGAAGTGATGCTTCCGTTCGTCACGCCTGACATCGATGAAGTGACCCTCACCCACCTTTGCACCGAGGCATACTCGACATTCCGTCACCCCGCAGTGGTCCCGTTGGTGCAGATCGGTGCGAACCAATGGGTGCAGGAGCTTTTCCACGGACCGACGCTGGCGTTCAAAGACGTTGCGCTCCAACTCGTTGGCAGAATGTTCGATCATGTGCTCGCACGACGTGGCGAGCGAGTCACGATCGTAGGCGCAACGAGTGGCGACACTGGGTCGGCGGCGATTGACGGCGTGTCCGGCTGCGACAACGTCGACATCGTGATTCTGTATCCACTCGGTCGAACCAGCGAGGTCCAGCGCCGGCAGATGACTACAGTCGAATCATCGAACGCACATGCCGTCGCCGTCGACGGAACATTCGACGATTGTCAGGACCTCGTAAAAGCGATGTTCAACGACGCCCCATTCCGCAAGCGCAATAATCTGTCGGCGGTCAATTCGATTAATTGGGCGAGGGTGATGGCGCAGACCGTCTACTACGTCGTCGCCTCCGAAACGTTTGTCGAGCCATCGACGTTCGTTGTGCCGACCGGCAACTTCGGTAACGTGCTTGCGGGGTGGATTGCGCGAAAGATGGGCGCGCCCATCAGTGACTTCGTTCTCGCGTCGAACACCAACGACATACTTACCCGTTTCGTCAACGACGGCGATATGACGGCGCGCAGTGTCGTTCCGACATTGAGCCCGTCGATGGACATCCAGGTGTCGTCGAACTTCGAGCGACTGCTATTCGAGATGAACGGGCGCGACGGGGGCCTCACTTCCGAACAACTCGACCGGTTCCGCCAGATCGGGAGCCTCGACGTTGAGCCGGATCAGCGAGCAGCATTCATCGATGGCACGTTTCGCGCTGCTGCGTTCGATGACGATGCAACGCTGCAGGAGATTTCACGCATGCATGACGAGATCGGCATGCTCGTCGATCCGCACACGGCAACGGGTACCGCTGCCGCACGACTTTTCGGGGGACCGAATGGACCGGTGGGGCCGATGGTCACGCTTGCAACGGCACACCCGGCAAAGTTCCCCGATGCAGTCGAGCAGGCTACGCAAACGCGCCCGACGCTCCCTGAGCATCTTGTCGACCTGTCCGACCGCAAGGAGCGTACGCAGACGGTTGCGAACGACCTCGCAGCGGTGCAGGCGCTCGTTGAATCGCTGACTCGCTGAGTGGTCGACCACGACTGTGGCAGGCGATTTGGTGTACAGGACGATATATAGGGCCTTGACGTTGCAATCGACTGCCACGACCAACTAGCATTTCCATTGTTCGGTTCCCACCGGACCGCACCTCGTTCTCTCGAAGCGTGCGAATCTCCCAGGAGTCACTGCGCTCGCTCGTGGCATTGATCTCGACGTGTTGCGACCTCATCTCCTGAATCTGACCTCGCCGTCGCTCTCCACCGCCGGCGAAAGAGAGGCATCCGATGGCCGCACAGGCACTCGAACAGTCCGCGCTGGAAGGCAAGGACAAGGATCAACTCCTTCAGATCGCCAAGGCGCTCGGCGTCAAGGGGATCTCGAAACTCAAGAAGGCCGACCTTGTCGGCGCGATCATCAATGCGACGGGCGGTGACTCGGCATTAGAGCCCGCCTCGCCAGAATCTTCCAGCCGCGCTCGCGAAACCGATGCTGCGTCGATCTCCGAGGCCGCCGATCACGTTGACGCCTCGTCGTCGGGTGATGACGGCGGACCCGCCAACAAGGCAGGTCACGACGACACGCCGAGAGGCAACTCCGTCGATGCGGGTGGCGATGCCGAGTCTGTCCTGGGCCCTGACGGTGAGCCACTTGCTGATTGGGAATTGGAACTCGCCGAGCAGGGCATTTCTACCGACACGTCGGATGCGTCTAAGGCCCCGAACGAACCCAAGCATGACGAGGGCGAACGGTCCCGGGCAGAACGTGACGAGAATGGTCGACGGAACAACCGAGACGGTCAGCGCAGCAATGATCGGCAGCGCGACGGACAAGGCGGCGAGGGCTCGAAGGGCGACGGCTCCCGCAACGAAGGGGATGGACGTGGTCGCAACCGCAACGACGGCCAGAGTCGTTCTCAGGGTGGCAACCAGGGCGGCGGCAACCGCAACGACGGGGGAGGGCGTAACCAGGGCGGCGGCAACACCGACCAGGACGGCGGTGGGAACAACAAGCGCCGCCGCCGTCGGCGTAAGGGTGGCGCTCGTGGTCAGGAAGGCCCACAGGGCGAGGACATCGAGATGCTCGAGGGCGATGGCCAGCCTCAGTCGACCGAGCCGGTAGAAGTGTCGGGCTACCTCGACATCCGTGACGAGGGCTACGGCTTCCTCAGGGTCAAGGGCTACCTCCCGAGCAAGGATGATGCCTACATCGGTGTGAGGCTTACTCGCCAGTACGGGTTGCGCAAGGGCGACGAAATCACGGCAAAGATGCGCCCCGCTCAACGCAACGAGAAAAACCCGGCGGTACTCGAGGTTCACACGGTCAACGGCGGTGATCCGGAAGCCGCCAAGAAGCGCCCGCGCTTCGAGGACCTGACGGCGCTGTTCCCCGACGAGAAGCTCAAGCTCGAGGATTCATCCGATCCTGCGAACATGACGGCACGCATAATCGACCTGATCTCGCCGATCGGCAAGGGCCAGCGCGGCATCCTCGTCTCGCCTCCCAAGGCCGGCAAGACGACGATAATGAAGACCATTGCCAAGATGATCGAGAAGAACAATCCGGAAGTCGAGCTGATCGTGCTGCTCATCGACGAGCGGCCCGAAGAGGTCACCGACATTAGGCGCTCCGTCAGGGGTGAGGTCATCTCGTCGACCTTCGATCGTCCCAGCGACGAGCACACTGCCATTGCCGAGATGACGATCGCCAAGGCGCGGCGCATGGTTGAGGGCGGCAAGGACGTAGTCATTATGCTCGACGGCATCACCCGTCTCAGCCGGGCATATAACCTCGCGGCGCCGTCGAGCGGCAAGATTCTTTCCGGCGGTATCGACGCCGGTGCGCTTTACCCGCCGAAGAAGTTTTTCGGGTCGGCTCGCAATGTGGAAGAGGGCGGTTCGCTCACGATCCTCGCTACCGCACTTGTCGACACGAACAGTCGCATGGATGAAGCGATCTTTGAGGAGTTCAAGGGCACAGGCAACATGGAGTTGCGCCTCGACCGAAAGGTTGCCGAGCGCCGGATCTACCCGGCGATCGATGTAGATGCATCGTCGACACGCCACGAAGAGTTGCTGTTCGACCGCAAGGAACTTCAGATGGTCTGGAAGCTGCGTCGCGTACTGAGCGGTCTCGCCGCCGACGGCAACGCTGCGCCTGGTCTCGAGTTGCTGATGGACCGCCTGAAGACGTTCAAGTCGAATAGTGAGTTCCTTAGCGAGATCGCCAAACAACCTGGCATGTGACGTTGGACGGTGCTCGACACCAACCAACGTCGGGAACGTCGGCCGTGTTCGGCTGTAAGCAGGTAGCGTCCCACGGTGCTGATCTAGACGACGATCGACGGCACCACAATCCGGTGGGGTCGAGCGTTCAGCCGTCACAACAGGATCGAAAGAGGAACCACGATGAAGACTGATATTCACCCCGAATACACCAACACGACTGTGAAATGCTCCTGTGGCAGCATCTTCACGACAAAGTCCACGGTCGAGGGTGACCTCACCGTCGAACTCTGCAACGAGTGCCACCCGTTCTTCACCGGCAAGCAAAAGCTCGTCGACTCCGGTGGCCGTGTCGAACGCTTCAATAAGCGCTACGGGCGGCGCGAGGGCAAGCCCACGAACCTCGAGGAGTGATCTTCTTCCGGCGTAGGTCGGACCGGCGAGTCATGCCGGATCTTGATCTCGGAGACATTCGCGGTCGGCCCCCTCGGTAGCGTCGGGGAGATGAGTGACGGAGGTGGACCAGCGGCCGGCGAGCGGCGTCGACAACTGTTGGGAACCAAGTTGCGGGCGCTTGCATCCTCTCATCTTGGAGTCGAACTCGACGTCGAGCCGATCGATTTCGGCACAGGCGCAGGGTTTGTGCTCGACGGTGCAGCCTGGGTGATCGTCGACGGTCCAGCCGGTCGGACTCTTGGGGCGAGCCTGGTCTGGGCGATCCGCCGACGCGCACGCTCGCTCGATGTTGTCGCCGAGCACGGAGGCGGTCAGCTCGCCCGCCGCGCGGCTGGCTTCGAATTCCCGATTCGCGTCTGGTTTCCCGAGAACCGTGCCCTTCTTCCGGTTGTGGCCGAGGCGGCGCCGCCCATCTATGCGGCCGACCCTGATCATCTCGATCTACTCCGACTGATTAATGCGGGCGGGGCCACACCGCTCGTCGAACGAGGTGTTGTGACGGGTGACGTTCGCGGACTTGAGGTGTGCCGGGTGGTCGACGAACCGACCGTCGGACAGTTCGCTGAACTCAACGACGTGCCCACCGACCTGATCTCGCAGCCCGCCGAGGGAGTATGTCTCGAAGTCGGAGTCGGGGCGAACGATCGCGAAGCATCCCAGCTCATCCACGGCCATCTGCCCAAAGTTGCAGTGCTAGCCGACGTCGTTGCCTCGGTCACGGCTCATCGCAGCATGGATGCGCCCCAGCATCCCCTCAATCGCATGGCACCCGAACGGTTCCTTCGATGGCGGGCGCAGCAGAACCCGGGCATCCTTGGCCTTGCGAGCCTCGTGCCAGTCGATCCGCCGGTACCGCGCCAGAGCGTGAAGCATGTTGAGCCGTGCGTCGCCCGCGGCGTCGATGCCGATGGCCAGTTTGTTGCCGTCGTGTTCTCGTGCGGGGTGGATCTTGATCTCACCCCATTCGTCGCAGACGTAGCTCTGTCGTTGCCCAACGAGGTCAAGCGCGTGCTTATCGCTGCACCCGAGCGGGATCTTGTTGCAGCAACTCAAGACCTTGCCGGACTCCTTGACCGGCCGGTCGAAATGGCCGGGCTATGACATGGCGATGATCGACCGATTTGCGCAGATCGCCGACGAATACGAAACGCTTGAACATCAACTCGCCGACCCTGAGGTGCTCGCCGACTCCGAGCAGCTCCGCACCGTCTCTAAGCGCTACAACGACCTCGGACCGATCGTCGTGAAAATCCGCCGCTTCAACACCCGGCGTGGTGACGGCGAGGCCGCGCGCCAAATGCTTGAGGGTGCATCGGGCGAAGAACGTCAGATGCTCGTTGATGAGATTGACGCCGTTGCATCGGAGCTCGCTGCGCTTGAATCCGAGCTACGAGAGCTCATGATTCCGAAGGACCCACATGATGGTCGCGACGTGATCGTAGAGATACGCGGAGCGGAGGGAGGCGAGGAAGCGAACCTGTTCGCTCGAGACCTCTATGAGATGTACTCGGCCTACGCAAGCTCAAACCGCTGGAAGACCGAAACACTGTCGGCGGCGGTCTCCGATATGGGTGGCTACAACGACATCACCTTCGTCGTCAGCGGTGAGACTGCGTGGCGGAACCTCAAGTACGAAGGCGGCCCGCACCGTGTTCAGCGGGTACCTGTGACCGAAAGCCAGGGGAGGGTTCACACCTCATCGGCAACCGTCACTGTGCTTCCCGACGTTGATGATGTCGCTGTTGCGGTCGATGACCGAGACCTTGAGGTCGACGTGTACCGATCAAGTGGAGCCGGCGGTCAGCACGTCAACACCACCGACTCGGCGGTGAGGATCACCCACGTCCCGACCGGGGTCGTGGTCACGATGCAAGATGAGCGGTCGCAGCTGCAAAATCGGAATCGGGCGATGCAGGTGCTCCGCGCTCGACTTTTCGAGCGCGCTGAAGCCGAGCGCGCCGCCGAGCTGTCGACGGAGCGGCGCTCCCAGGTCGGCGGTGGCGGGCGCAGCGAGAAGATACGGACGTACAACTTCAAGGAGAATCGGGTCACGGATCATCGAATCGGGTTCACCGTCTATCGGCTAGCCGACATCCTCGGTGGTCACCTGGGCATCATCGTCGACGCGTTGGCCACCGAAGAACGAGCGCGCCTGCTCGCCGAGGGGTTGACCGGTGACGACCCGGCCTGACACCAGCAACGGGATCGGGCACGAGCACACCGTCTCGTGGCGAGAGCTGCTCCTTGAGACCGGCGCGCTGCTCAACGAGTCGACACACGCCCGTTGGATTTGCGAGACCGCTTCGGCGACGACCCCCGCCGAGTTCCGAAAGATCCTAGACGAGCCAGCGGCGCGACGAGCCGTGACGCACCTCGACGCAATGGTTGCACGGGCCCGCGCTGGTGAACCGATTCAATATGTGCTCGGGAGTTGGGCATTCCGCCACCTTGACCTTGCTGTCGATGAACGGGTGTTGATTCCGCGCCCTGAGACGGAACTCGTCGCCGAGATCGCAATTGGGCTCGCCCGTGCCTCCGGTCCGAATCGTGCGGCCGTCGATCTCGGAACGGGGTCGGGTGCCATCGGACTCGCGATGGCCGACGAACTCCCGCACGTTGGCACCAGGGTCTGGATCACCGATGTCTCGCCGGACGCTGTCGCAGTTGCCCGCGACAATCTCGCCGGGCTCGGGCGATCAGCTGTCAACGTGAGTGTCGCCGAAGGCTCCTGGTTTGAAGCGCTGCCCGATGAGACCCGGTTTGACGTCATCGTCTCGAACCCCCCGTATATCGCTGACACCTCGGTGCAGATCGATCACATCGTCAGTGAGTGGGAGCCGGCGGCGGCGCTGTTCGCCGGACCCGACGGCCTCGACGCTCTGCGAACCATCGTCCAGGGCGCTCCTCGGCGACTCAGACCTGGCGGCTGGCTCGTGCTCGAACACGGCTTCGACCAGGGTGATACCGTTCGTGAGCTGATGTCTGCTGCCGGCATGATCGACACGGCGACACGCTGCGATTTCGCAGGTCACGATCGGGTGTCGCTCGGCCGTTCTCCGTCCCACCTCTTCAACGTCGCCTGGGAAGACGGTGACCTTGCTGTGCGACACCTACACAACACGACCTTTGACTATGCAGACCTGTTGCGGTGGCTGTCTGCGCCCCAGGTGCTGAATTGGTACGAGGGCCGCGAAATGACCGACCTTGCCGCCGTTCTCACCGAGTACGGCCCGGGGGGTCGGCACGAACGACATGGCATCACCACCTGCATTATTGAACTCGACAAACATCCAGTCGGATACGTCCAGTTCTCCGAACTCGGTGATTCGGATAAAGCCGCAGCCTTCGATCTCGTAGATGGTCGCGGTGTTTGGTCCCTGGATTTCCTCCTTGGCCGGCCGGATCTATTCGGCCGCGGTGTTGACCGAGCGGTGTGCCGGGCGGTGGCCGAATTCCTCATCGCCGATCGGTGTGCGACCGATGTGGTGCTTCTTCCGTACATCAAGAATGCCCGCTTGATCGCTGCATACCGCGAGGCAGGGTTCGCCGGGGATCACGTCGTGCGCGGACACGAACTTCACGAGGGCGTGGTGCGTGACGCCGTTCGGCTCCACTTTCGCCGTTGACGAACGTCAATCAGCCGAGTGGAAGCGAAGCCGTTAGTGTCAGGTTATCTCAGGGGTACGTAGGTCGGCCGTTCCATCGGCGGCTGCGTGTCCGTTCACCCAATGCATCCGTAGGGTCCCGAGTTGTGCGTCGATCAAGTCGAATTTGACTCCGGCCTCGCTGAACCGGTCCAGGATGATCGCCCAGAAGCTCCATCTCGCCACACTTTCCAGGTCGGGATCGATTTGCTCGTGGGTGAACGCGGACCACATGCTTCGCACCGTTTCGTCGGAGTACGTTTCGGCGTGGAACTGTCCTGTCGGGCGAGGCCGGTAGATCGCTCGCGCTCACATTGGCTCAGCCCACGAGACGTAGATCGACACTGCTGTGGTCGACTGGATCAAAAAGCAGCACCGCTGCCGTTGCTCGGCACAAAGAGCGGAAGGACTTGCATCACACCGAACGTGCTGTCCAGTTCGTCGGGTAGGACGTTTTGAAGGCCGGCCAGGTCATGCGCCGGTCGATACGCGTACGCAAACAATTGAGGTTGATCGTGCACCGAGCGGTCGAGGTTCAGCTGAATCGTAAGGCGACTTCGGCGATGATTGTGCCCTCCGCCGGGCTGACTGCCTCGTTTGCACCAGCGACCTCGCGGGCAGCCGAGAACAACGCATGGCGTAGCAAGCGGCTGCTGATCGTTGCGTCGATGTTGTCGAGGAACTCGGCTGTCCGGGCGGTCTCGATTGCTCGTCGGGCAGACTCGATAGCCGCCCGGATGTGGTCTTCGAATGCGAGATCATCGCCCCGCCACTCCTGGCTGATTTCGCGGACGACGTCGACTTCGACGTCGTCGATGTGGTCGTCGGCGAGCATCACTAACGTCAGGAGTTCGAGAGCAGCGCGGTGTTCGGCATCGGCAGTGGCGTGGACAGTGACGCCGCGGTACAGCTCGGCGAGTCGGTCGGTCATGACACCGATGCTTACAGAGCCGGTGCTAGCGCGCGCGTCAAGAAATCGAGTTGGTGTCTAAGTATTTTTTCGGCGATGATCTCCTGCGGGGTCATGTGGGTGACGCCGACGAGCGGGAGGACCTCATGGGGCCGCCCTGAAGCGAGCAGCGCAGACGAGAGTTGCAGCGTGTGCGCCGCCACGACGTTGTCGTCGGCCAGCCCATGAATCAGCAGTAGTGGGCGCTCGAGCTGGGCAGCAAGCGGAATAAGCGAGTTGGCGTCGTAAATTGCGGAACCATCATCAGTGTTGGGGTCTCCGAGGTATCGCTCTGTGTAGTGGGTGTCGTACAGCCGCCATTCAGTCACGGGAGCACCGGCAATTGCTGCGTGGAACACGTTTGGCCGCTGCAACACCGCAAGTGCGGCGAGGTAGCCGCCGAAGCTCCAACCCCGGATCGCCACTCGGTCGAGGTCGAGAATCGGCGAACGCTCCGCGCAGGCATGAAGCGCATCGATCTGATCGTCGAGTGGCGGATGGGCGAGGTCGTGGTGGACGGCGCGTTCCCATTTGGGTCCACGACCAGGCGTGCCGCGGCCATCGGCGACGATGACTGCGAATCCTTGGTCGGCGAACCACTGTGACGACAGGTAGGTGTTGTAGGCCGACGTGACGCGCTGGGCGTGCGGGCCGCCGTAGGGGTCGAGTAGCACGGGCAGCAGTGTGTCGTCGTCCGGATCGCGGCCGCTTGGCAAGAGGACTGCCGTGGCGAGCGCCCTCTCACCGCTGCGCATCAGCGTGACGTTAGGGGTGATGGATGGCGTCTCGGCATACGACTTGAGCCTTGGGCCGTCGAACAAGCCGTCGACGAGGACGGTGTGGGTGGCCCCCGGGTGTTCGAGAGAAACCGATCGGATCACGACCGTACGGCCGCCGATGACAGCCCCGTGGAGACCGGGTTGCTCGGTCAACCGGCCCAGCTCGGAACGTTCGGCGTCGGGATCGGTTGTGGCCGTGGTCGACCAGACATGCAATTCGGTCGGCTCGTCAGGATCGTTTGCAAGGAAGACGATGTTGGGTTCGTTGTTCGTGTCCGGGTCGGCCACGCTCACCACCGACCGGACCTGGAGGCTGCGCGGCGTGACCGGCGCATCGTTGACGTACAGCCGACGCATCCCGTCACGGTCCGATGCCGTCAGGATCGCGCCGCCGGGCAACAGGCGAGGTACGCCGGGGACGTTCTCGATCCAGGCGTCGTCGTAGTCGCGCGCAAGCACGAGAGCCTCGCCAGTGGACAAGTCGACCCTCATTGCCATCGACTCCCGTTGATCCCGCGACTGCACCGACATTAGGAGCCCGTCGTCGGTCCATTCCACGTTGGCGAGGTAGGGGAAGAACTCTCGGTTCCATTCGATGTCGAGGCGGGCGCCGTCGAGCCCGAGAACGTGAAGGGTAACGACGGGGTTTTCGGCGCCGGCTGCCGGATAACGCACTGTTCGAGCCGGTCTTGAGGGTTCGGCTGGGTCGGCGATGGTCCACTCCGCAACCGGAGCGTCATCGACGCGGCATGCGGCTATCGACTGTCCGTCGGGACTCCACCAGTACCCGCGAAATCTGTGCATCTCCTCGGCGGCGACGAAGTCGGCGCTACCCCACGAGACTGCGTTACCGTCCTTTGGATCCTTTCCGGCAAGCGTCTGCGACGATCCGTCAAGTTCAGCGACTCGCAGTGTTGCACCCGACACGTACGCAAGCCGAGAGGCGGTGGGGTCTGGCCGGGGGTCGTGAACAGGGCCTTCGACGACGAGCCGGCGCGCTTGGCCGCTCAGCAGTCCGGCGGTGAAGAGCTGTCCGTTGAGTGCGAAGGCAGCGACCTGACATGCGGCATCTGTCGAATAGGCGGTGATTCCCGTCGTACCGTCTCGTGTCCGCTCCCGTTGGGCTTGCTCCTCGGCGGTGAGCTCACCGTCGACTGGATCGTCGACCTTGAGCAGCGTTCGTGGATCTGCGATCAGACGCTCTTCGCCAGTGGCGACGTCGAGCACCCACAGCGCATTGACGGAATCGTCTCCAGCGCCGCTGCGAAGAAACACGACGCGCTCGCCGTCGGTTGACACCGAAAGGTTGCGCGGCTCGCCTAAGGTAAACCTTTGGGTGCGGGCGTTTTGGCGGGGAAACGAATCGGTCACGGGCGCCACTTTAGAACGGCGCTCAGGGTTCGTAGCGGCGGATCAGATGCGGGGTGTGCTGGCTCGGATCGCAGCGAGGATCACGTCGAATGCGGCGTCGGCGTCGACATCGACTAGCACCTCACAGTTCGGTGCGGCCCGCTCGAGGAGACGTCTCTCGTCGATGACGGTCATCCCGGCGGTGTGTTCGCCAACGGTCTCGACCACGACGTGGCGGTCGTTCCGCTCGAACAGTTCGGGGCGGGCGACAGCCAGGACCGCGAGCGGGTCGTGCAGCGCCGCCCCGCGCATTGCGCCGTCATTGTGGCGAGAGAGGTACGTCCCCGAGAAGAAGTCAAACAGACCAGCAAGGATCTCGGCCAGGCGTCCGGGAATTGCGCGTGTGCGCTCGATTCGCTCCGGCGTGACTTGGAAGCGGTGTGTCACGTCGAGACCGGCCATGATCAGCCTGCCAGCGGCTGATCCTGGCGTGGACGAATCATATGTGTCAAATACGATAGAGGCTGCGTGGGGGTCGGCCCAAAGGTTGAACTCGGCGACGGCCGACCGATTGCCGAAGCTGCCGCCTCCCATTAGGGAGACCCCGGCAATGCGTTCGGCGAGGTCGGGTGCCAGTCGAAACGCCATGCCGATGTTGGTGAGTGGCCCGGTCGGCACCAGCCACAGACCCTCCTCCGACCGGCATGTCTCGATGATGAACTCGACCCCGTCGGTACCATCGAGCGGGGTGATCGGTGATGGGAGGTTCGCTCCGTCGAGGCCGGATACTCCATGGATCGCAGCGGCGTGACGTGGCTTCGCGACGATCGGGTGCCTGGACCCCTGGTGGACGGGAGCCTCGATCCCAACGAGGTCGCGCATGACCAGCGCGTTGTGAGTTGTGAGATCGATGTCAACGTTGCCGCCCACCGTGACGATGCCGACGATGTCGGCGATGTGTGCTGCGGTAATAATGGCCACGGCGTCGTCGTGGCCTGGGTCGCAGTCGATAATCATCCTCGGTCGTGCGGTCATGTCGCCGAGCTTGCCAGGCAGTCGGGCACACTGTCGGTATGGAACGGGCTTCGCTTCGTCGGATCGCCGTGCTCGCCTGTGCGGGCTCGATGTTTGTGGCCTGTGCCGATGGCGGTGACGAGGGCACTCGGTCGTCGACGGAGACGACACCCGACGACGGAGACATCTTCACCGAGTCCGGCTCGGAGGAATCCGCAACCTACACCGGGCAAGATGCAGCTCCGGTCGTCGAATCGATCCCTCCGGTTCCTGAGACCGGTGTCCCCGGGATCGCCAGTGACGATGCGTTCTGCCGGGCGTGGAGCCAATATGCCGGGTCGGTTCAGGCGCTTTCCCTGGCGTGGGCGGTCCAGCCGGCGGCTGCCGCTGCCGCGCTTGAAGTGGCAGCGTCCGATGCCGTGACGAGTGCGGTTGCAGCGATGTCAGCCGAGTTCCCTGCTGACATCGAATCGAACCGCGACGCATTGACGGTGGACGTTCCAGGCCCAATCCTCGATCGCGCCGAGCGAGCACGTCAGGCCTTGGCCGACGCCGGTGGTACCGATGACGAGATCAAGCTGTTGGGTGACGCCTGGATCGAGGCGATCGCGGCTGCTGGGCTTGACGCAGAGAACGTCGCTGTCGCCGTCGCAGACGACTTACAGCAGATTCTCTTGACTGCAACCGGAACATTTCTCAAAGACACGCCATCGATTCTCGAGGATCCGACGCTTGACACCACCGAGTTCGACATTACCCCGTCGCTCGACTACATCTTCGAGAACTGTCCCGACCGCGGCACGCTCGCCGGGAACGACGTCGTTGGGAGCGAATCCTGATGCTCACGTTCTGCGATCAAGGATGACGTGATCGACGAGCTGAGCTGGCAGGCGGGCGTCTCGCTCGTCGAACGGGAACGAGATGGACGCAGAGAACTGGCCGGACAAGGTTCGTTCCATCAACTCGTTGGGACGTTCGGGAACACGGCGCGGTTGAGGCACCTAGTGCAGCAGCTCACGTTCCACGGCCGGCCTGACCGTATGCGGGGTCGGAGGTGCAGCTTTCTGTCCGGCGTCGCGTCGACGTGCGAAAAATCGGGGCCGACCGAGGTGAACGTTCCCGCCAATGACACCACTGTCTGGCCCAGCGTTTCGAACTAGTGGCGGAATCCGATACCGATTCTCGGTCTGGGTCGCCGAGTCCCTGAGGCCCAAGCGGTGACCTTGCCGTCGGTTCGCATGCGTCGGTCCAGAAAGCCTTTGAGGGCGGTGTGAGGATACGAGTGCCGCAGCGCTGGTCGAAGATTGCTCCGAGTGCAATGGCAACCAAGACCAAGTCGAGCGTGCGCTGCTTCCGTTCGGCTATCGCTTCCGAGATCACGAGGGCACTCGCTCATCCGATACGCCCGAGATCCCCCGGGCGGCAAAACTGCGGTGAGCTCCGAAGAGGCGACCACCCGAAATGATGACGGATGCCTTCGCCGCAATTCCGGACAGGGTTCACAGCAGTGCGGTCACTCAGTCCATCGCAATGCTCCATCTAGTTTCAGGCTAAGTCGACGCATGATGTTCAGATCCTCAGGGTGGCATCGGTTTCGAGGCGGACGCCGACCCCTACCCACTCGCCATCGCACATCGCTTCGGCAACAGCGGGGTCGCTGGTGCATCCCCATGCCCGCCGTTCATCGGCGAGTCGACATGCGGCAAATGCGGTCTCGGGTAGTCCGTCGCGCGAGAACATCACTGAGTAGGCCTCGATATCGGCCGGACCGGCGGCGTCAGCTCCGACTGCGAGCGTCCGTTTGGGGAGTGCATCGATTTTGTCCTGGGGGGAATCGTGTCGGAAGCCGCCTATCGGTGGCGCTGCCGAGTACACGCCGAAGGCGTGCTTTGTGGCGTTGCCGCCGTTCGCCCACACCAGGCCGTGCTCGCTCGGCTGCTCGCGCAGCTCGGCGGCCATCGTTGCGATCGCGTGCATCGGGTAGTTGTTCCATGGTCCACCGCAGAAGGGGAGACCCCCGGTGCGCG
The DNA here is from genome assembly GCA_905480335.1 of uncultured Ilumatobacter sp. Taxonomy (GTDB): domain Bacteria; phylum Actinomycetota; class Acidimicrobiia; order Acidimicrobiales; family Ilumatobacteraceae; genus Ilumatobacter_A. The sequence continues at coordinate 46,289 of CAJQPY010000004.1, forward strand.
ACCACTGCCGTTCCATCGGGTCGATGCCGAGCGACTGTGCTCCGAGCTGAACTGCGGACGGAAAGCAGGAGTACAGGTCGATTAGGGCGACATCATCGATCGTCACGCCGGCCAGCTCGAGCGCACGTTTGCCGCCAAGCTCGATCGCAGGTGTGCGGGTGAAGGTGTCGCGGTTCGAGACGTAGTCGTGTTCGTGGCAATCGGTACCCGAGTGCGGAAAAACCCACCGGTCCTCGGCGATCCTGAGCCGACGAGCGGAGTCAACCGAGCACATGATCAACGCAGCGCCCATGTCGACATCGCTGTTTGAGTTCATTAGCTTTGGGTACGGAAAGCCGATCATCCGGTTGGCCGGTCCGACGGTCGTGATCTCCTCGGGAGACTTTGCCGTTCTAATCCACGCATGCGGGTTGTCAGCCGCAACGTGACTGAGATCAGACCACAGCTTGCCGAGGCGGGCCTGATGCTCTTCGACGGTTCGTCCAGCTGCAGAGCGCAGCGCCGTCTCAAACATTGGATAGATCTGGACCGGCATCAGGATCCCGAGGTCGCGCTCGGCCGGGTGACTCATTTCGAGCTCCTTGCCGATGCGGTCGGGTCGATCATCACCATCGGCTTTCGGCCAATCGAGTGTCACCCCGTCCTTGCGCGCCCGCATGTAGGTCCGAAATGCTTCGGCCCCTGCGAGCACGGCAACGTCAACGTCTCCTGCGAGGATGTCGATCGCGGTCGCATTGACCAAAGATTGGGGGCTGTTCCCACCCGGTGTGGTCTCGCCGAGCCGGGCGTCCTCGATCCCGAGTCGCTCCGCTAGAAAGCGTGGGGCATTTCGATATCGCCAGCCGATGATGTTGACGACGCGCACTGCGTCCGCAGCAGGAGGCCCGTCCAGTCCGGCATCGGTGCTCGCCATCAGGGCTGCGCGCTCCATCAGCGCTGCGGGTTCGAGGGCATCGTCGAGGGAATCGGCACGGTGGCTGTACTGGCCGACGCCAACGATCACGGGAGTACGGGGATCGAGCGTCACGACGCCAGACTGTACGAACCGAGCGCTCCCTGCCACGATTCCGGCCGTACACTCGACGGTTGATGGCACGAATTTCAATCGGATCTGACCACGCCGGCTACGACCTCAAAGGACACCTTGTCTCGTTCCTCACTCTGCAGGGCCATGAGGTCGACGACCGGGGCGCCTATTCGACCGATTCGGTCGACTATCCGGAGATCTGCGCTGGCGTCGGCCGGGCCGTGGTTGCCGGTGATGCCGACTGGGGGATCGTCCTCGGCGGCAGCGGCCAGGGTGAACAGCTCGCTGCGAACAAGGTGCGCGGTGTGCGCGCTGCGCTCTGCAATTGCCTCTATACCGCGCGGATGGCGCGTGAACACAATGATGCGAACGTGCTGTCGTTGGGGGGCCGCGTCGTGGGTGTCGGTCTCGCTGAGGAGATCGTCACCACCTTTGCCGCAACCGAGTTTGAAGGCGGCCGCCATCAGCGCCGCGTCGACCAGATCACCGCCCTCGAAGCCGACTTCTGACACGTTGCGCTGCGTTTCTGACACGCGGCGCTTCCCGAGACAAGGAAACCTGATGCCCTTTCCCTCCGATACCGATCCCGACACCGAAGTGTTGGCCCTGCTCGAGGCCGAAGTCGAGCGGCAGGTCACCGGCTTGCAGCTGATTGCAAGCGAGAACTTCACGTCACCGGCCGTCATGGCCGCCACCGGTTCGGTGCTGACGAACAAGTACTCTGAGGGCTATCCGGGCAAGCGCTACTACGGCGGCAACGTGGTCGTTGACTCGATCGAGCAGCTGGCGATTGACCGCGTCAAGGAACTGTTCGGTGCCGACCACGCAAACGTGCAGCCGCATTCGGGTGCCAACGCGAACATGTGCGTGTACCAGGCGCTGCTCGAGCCGGGTGACACTGTTCTCGGACTCAGCCTCGACCACGGTGGTCACCTCACACACGGATCACCCGTCAACGCAAGTGGTCTGTTGTACAACTTTGTCGCGTACGGAACGAATGCCGAGGATCGCATCGAGATGGATCAGGTACGTGAGCTCGCGCTGAAGCACCGTCCGAAGATGATCGTCGCCGGCACAACGTCCTATCCGCGGCGCCTCGATCCTGAGCCGTTTAAGAAAATCGCAGATGAGGTGGGGGCGCTCTTGATGTTTGACATCGCCCACCTCGCCGGACTGGTGGCCGGGGGCGCCCACCCCAATCCCGTGCCGTATGCCGACGTAGTCACCTTCACGACCCACAAGACCTTGCGCGGCCCGCGCGGCGGCTGCATTCTGTGCAAAGACGAGCACGCAAAGGCGATCGACAAGGCGGTGTTCCCCGGCTGGCAGGGTGGTCCACTTGAACACGTCATTGCTGGCAAGGCGATTGCGTTCCGCGAGGCGATGGACCCGTCGTTCACCGAGTACGCACAGCAGGTCGTGACGAATGCGTCGGCTCTCGCCGAGGCGCTCGTAAAGGAAGGCTTCCGGCTCGTCTCCGGTGGAACCGATATCCACTTGATGGTCGTCGACCTCACCCCGTTCGATGCGGAGCTGACCGGCAAAGTCGCACAGGCGACGCTCGATCAGGCTGGGATCACGCTGAACAAGAACACGATCCCCGACGACCCGCGCAGTCCGTTTGTTACAAGCGGTGTGCGGATCGGTACACCATCAGTCACGACCCAGGGAATGACCGAGGCGGAGATGCCGATCATTGCAGAGCTGATCGTTCAGGCACTCCGCCACGTTGGCGATGCCGGAGCGCTCGCCTCGATTCGGGGCGAAGTCGGTGCGCTCTGCGCGAAGTTTCCCGCCTACTGACCTGAGTAGTGCTGGCTTCCTCCATACGGATACCGGTGCTCAGGTCGGCCTCGTGATGATCTGGGAGTAACACATTTCATCGTTGGTGCCCTCGCTCCACACGATGTAGCGCGGCTCGGCATCGTCGGGAATCTTTGACCGGTCCCACTCGCATTCGACGCGGATGGTGTCGCCGGGCTGAAGCACGATCTGCTCGACCGGTTCGTAGTTCAGCTGCCAGTCGAAATCCCAGCGCGGAATGTCGAGCAGGACCCGTTCGTCCGGTGAATCCGGATTCAGGGTCATTTTGAAGGATGAGCCGAATTCGTGCTCATGTCCCCAGATCGAGATGATCTCACCGGGTTGTGCTGGATGGTCGCACGATGACGACGCAATGCCGTCGGTCATGTCGGCGAAATCGGCAACGGTTGCGCCGCAGGTCGCCATTAAGGCATTCCCGACGAATCCGGCGAACCGACCCTGTTCCTCAATGAGTTTTGCCACCGCAACGTCGCGGTCACACAGGGGGCCGGTCTCGCTCGTCGAACACGGGATTTCTGCTGGGCCGAGATAGAGCGTGAGGTCGATGGGGTCAAGTAATCCGCCGGCGGCTGCGAGATCGACGTCGTCGGCGAAATCGAGGAGCAACGTGGACTCGTCGGGTGGAATGTCGGCGGTTTCGGGTTCGTAGTGGTAGTGGATCTGAACGACGAAGAAGTCGCCCGCCGCAACGGCGATGCCGACGTCGTCTGGCAGCACGGTCGGTTCCTGGCCAGGGGCCCAGCTCATGATCTGCTTGGTCTCGCCTGCGCTGCCGAACCCGGCGAGTCCGGTGCATGCCCATCCGATGTCGGGGTTCGAGGAAGCCGCCGCCTCGGCTGCTTCGCGAGCTGCTGCCTCGACGTGGAACAGGAGAGCATGGTGAACGACTTCGGTCTGGTCGGGCTCGAACCCGTAGCTGGTGAGGAACCCACTGGCGTCGAGTTCGGGGTCGTAGATTTGGCAGCGGTAGTCATCGGAGTCGTTGTCGACCGTTCCCTTGTATGGCTCGCCGGTGAGGGTGGCGTCGACCTCACCGAGAGCTGCCGGGCCCCTCGGTGCGATGATCGGCGTGTCCGGGTCAACGTCGAGGATCCCGCCGTCCTCCACCCAGGATGCCATCGTGGCCCGAGTGGCGTCGTCGAGGCGCCGGTCGCCGTGGAACGCGACGTCGCCATCGTCTGCGGGCCACGGGGGCATGTATCCGACGTCAACCACCGCAGCGATGTACTCGGCGTCGAAATCGGAGATGTCGCCGGCTGTTTCGAGAACCAGGTGTGCGGTACCGGGGCCATTGGCGGTGTGGCACGATGCACAGTTGGTCTCCAGGATCGGGAGGACCTCGTCGGCAAAGGAGATCCCGCTGGCGGGCCTTGCGACCTCGACCGTTGTTGTGCTCGCTGCGTTCTCCGTTATGGAAGTGGTTGGGTCGATCGTCGTCGTGTTCTTCGACGCGGCCGAGTTGGGTGCGGATGTGCTGTCGTCGGAGTTCGTGAGGGGACCGCAGGCGGTCAAGACGATCGCCGCCCCTACGGCGATCTGGGTGCCCCAGCGGGCCCGGCGACAGTTCTGCGAGATCATGCGAAGCCGTACGCTAGACAGAAACCGTGACTATTGCTGAACTGAGGTGATCTTGCCCTCCGATGGCTGGATAACGAAGATGCATAACCCTAAAACGCGACTCGGAATGCTTCGCCCGAACCCATCCCGGCGAGCCGGTTCGCCGTGATGGTTTTTGTTCAGAATCGCTGGCAGGTTTGCGCTCCATACGATGAAACGCGGTTTAGCGTGTCGGGCGAGGAAAGACTCGCCGAGGCGGACGCGGAGCATTCGGCTGTTCTTCAGGGCAACCGGATGCTCCGCGTCGCTTCGGTGTTTGCACCTGTGAGGGGGCCGTACCGGATTTTGGCGGCTACGCCGACTGGCTGATCAGGTTTCGTAGCGGTAGTAGCGGCTGGACTCGGCGGTGCAGCGAACACCGAGTCGCCGGGTGTCGCTGCCGCTGTCACGGGCCGCTATGGGCGCAGCTGGCGGTGCACCGTCCATTGATTGCCGTCCCACCACCGCGCCAATATGTAGTCGCCGACGAGGTCCGGTTATCAGTCTGTGGGATGCGACACGGCGCGAAGATCAAGAGTTCAACGGCTGTCTGCGCTCAGTGCTCGGCGGACGTTCGGGCGAATCGCACAGATCAGAGCGGTGTCGTGTCGTAAGGTGCGTCCTCGTGCCGTCGGTTGCCGCGTATCTCTCGATTGGTGGCCTGGCGGCGGTGGTCACGTTCGGGGTCACACCGATCGTTGGTCGCATCGCTCGCCGGTTCGGTTGGGTGTACCTGCCCAACGAACGCACGGTGCACACCGAACCGCTACCGGACGTCGGTGGGCTTGCAATGTTTATCGGTTTCATCGTGGCGCTGGGGACGGCTTGGGCGTTCAATGTGTTCGACCCGCTCTTCGCATCCAACTCGGAACCGCTTGGCGTGCTGATCGCGGCAATCATCATCTTCGGGACCGGTTTCATCGACGATGTACGCGAACTGAGCGCGCCGGCCAAAGTGTTCGGCACGGTCCTCGCCGGAGTTGCGCTGGTCTACTTCGGCGTCGTCATGGACTCGTTCCGACTGCCGTATCTCGGCGAGACAATTCTCTCCGACGACCTCAAGCCGCTCGTGACCGTGTTGTGGCTGGTGGGTATGAGCCAGGCGATCAATCTGATCGACGGCCTTGATGGTCTTGCAGCCGGTGTCGTCGCGATCGGAGCGTTCGCGTTTTTTCTCTACAGCCAGGAGTTGACCGCACGTGACCTGCTCCTACCGAGCAACATCGGGCCGCTGTTCGCGATCATCGCGGTCTGCGTCTGCGTCGGGTTCCTGCCGCACAACTTCAACCCGGCGCGGATCATGATGGGAGATGGGGGAGCATTGCTGCTTGGGCTGTTGCTTGCCGTATCGACGAGCGTGGTCGGTGGGCGCGCCGATTCGTTCGGGTCGGAGACGATCGGTACGACTTACTTCTTCCTCGCACCGATCGCGATTCCGTTGTTGATCCTTGGCGTGCCGATCGTCGACACGGTATTCGCGATCATCCGGCGCGCCACAAGTCGTTCGTCGCTCGCCACCGCTGACAAGGGGCATCTGCATCACAGACTGATGAACCTAGGACACGGACATCGCCGCAGCGTGCTGATCCTCTGGACCTGGACGGCTCTGCTGTCGGCGTTCGTGTTGTATCCGGTTCTTACCGAACAGAACCCCAGGTATCTGCCGTTTGGAATCGCCGCGCTGGGAATTGCGCTCTTCACGTTGCTGCATCCGAGCGTGATCGAGCAGCGCCGAAACAACAACACGCCGCCCGGCGGAATTGAGCGCTCGGTCGCCGATCCCGACCGGCCGACGTTGTTCGACAGCGAATCCCAGGCCTGAATCCCATGATGTTGGTTGAGTTCGGGTTGCCGGACCAGGGCGGCGGCACTAGGTTGTGCATGCATTCACAAGCGACTGGACGTCGCTTGCCCTGCCTGAGAACCCCGGATCGATGAAGCTCCTCCCCCGCCCGCCCAAAAACGTTCGCGTCAACACCGAAGACTCGCTCGGCCACGGCATGGATGCCGTGATCATGTTGGCCATTTTCCTCGGCGCCGGATTCGGGCTTGACCGTCTCCTTGGCACCATGCCGATCTTTATGATCGTGATGACGGTAGTTGGCTCGGTTGGCCTCTTCGCACGTTTTTTCTACCGATACGAGGCGAAGATGAACGAGCACGACGCGCAGCGATTGGCGAAGCTTTCCGGCCCCGATCAATCGTCCGCTGCGGGTGGCGCCAACGGAGAGGCGGCATGACCGTGGCCGCCGCACACGACGTCGACATCTTGGGAACCCGCTTCGATGGGCCGGCGCCTGAAGTGACTGTCTCAAAGGACATGATTAAGCGCGGGGTCATCGTCGCCCCGTTGATCGTGGCAGTGTGCGCAGTGATCTGGGGTGCCAACGGTGCGTGGTCAAGCATGTACGGCATTGCGATTGTGCTGGCCAACTTCGCGCTTGCGGCGGGCCTCATCGCCGGCGCTGCTCGAATTTCGATTGGTCTCATGATGGGTGCAACACTATTTGGGTACCTGATCCGCCTTGGATTAATCTTTCTCGCCGTACTGTTAGTTAAGGATGCGAGTTGGATTTCACTTCCCGCACTCGGATCGACCATTATCATCACGCACCTCGGGCTTCTGTTCTGGGAGATGAAGTTTGTCGCTCTGTCGTTAGCCCATCCTGGTCTCAAACCTGATCGTGCATGAACGCGCATATCGACTTCCCTGAACCATCCACCCTGACTCAACCTCACGACTGAAACGGAATCAACGTGCTCGCAGCCAGAGGACTCGTCTTCCCACCGATTAACGAATTGCTTCGTTGGCAGGACATCTTCCCTACCTTCAACAAGATCGCGCTGATCGCTTGTCTTGCGGCGGTGCTCGGCATCGGGTTGTTCCTGATCGCCAGTCGAGCCGATCCGATGGTGGCCCCGACCGGCCCCCGGAACCTCGCCGAACAAACCATTGAGTTCGTCGAAGAGGGAATCGTCATGCAGACTCTCGGCAAGGATGGACTGAAGTGGACGCCATTCTTGCTGAGCCTGTTCATCTTCATCTTCTTATGCAACATTCCCGGGATCCTGCCGATCTTCCAGATGCCCGCCACCGCTCGCATTGCGATCCCACTCACGCTGTCATTGCTTGTCTGGGTGATCTACATCGGTGTCGGGCTCAAGCACCAGGGTGCGGCCTACTTTGGCCACTTGCTTTGGCCTCCCGGAGTTCCGACTGCGCTCAAGCCGCTCGTGGGTGCAATCGAGTTCATCTCAACCATCATCGTGACGCCGTTCAGCCTTACCGTCCGGCTCATGGCGAACATGCTCGCCGGACACATTCTGCTCGTCACGTTCGCACTGTTGACCGCAGCGCTTGCTACCGCTGAAACCAGCCAGTTCCTGCTGGTTCCGGCCAGCATCTTGCCGTTCGGCATGCTCGTCTTCCTGACGGCGTTCGAAATTCTTGTCGCCTTCTTGCAGGCCTACATCTTCGCCATCTTGGCGGCGGTGTATATCAGTAACTCAACCGCCGGCCACGGCGACGAGCACTGATTCCGTCACACCGATTCGTTCTCAACGATCTCCCACTCACAGAAACCACACAGGAGAAAAACCCCAAATGGAAGCTTTCAGCGCACTTGTCGCCGCCGCAGATGAAGCCGGCATTGATCCCGCAGATGCTAAGAACACCGCTGCTGCAGCAGGTGCCGGCTACGCCTACGGCCTTGCGGCCATCGGGCCCGGCATCGGCATTGGTTACCTCGTCGGCAAGTCGGTCGAAGCCATGGCCCGCCAGCCAGAGGCAGCCGGCATGGTGCGAACCACCATGTTCTTCGGCATTGCCTTCACCGAGGCGCTCGCCCTCATCGGCTTCGTCGTCTTCATTCTTCTCAAGTTTGCTTGATTCGGCGTGCGGCCGACTAGCTCGGCCATGAGTCCCATCCGTATAGAAATCCAGGAATGGAGTTGACGTGCTGAGAGCCGTCGTCACAACTGCATCCACCGGACAGCTCGAGGTGAAACTCCTCGAAGCCGAAACGTGTGAACGCACCGACCTCTCCGACGAGGAGATCGAGGAGCTGGGGGGCGAAGACGTCTTCACGCTCGGTAGTGAAAACTGCCCGGAGCTGAACCCGATCGCGCCTGAACAAAAGGAGATGATCTGGGGATTTGGCGCCTTCGTGGTGCTTGCAATTTGCCTGCGCTTCTGGCTCTTTCCGAAGGTCCGCCAGGGCATGCAGGCCCGCTACGACAAGGTGCAGAGCGACCAGGAAAGCGCCCAGACGCTCACCGCAGCCGCACGGGCCGATGTTGCCGAATATGAGGCTCGACTCGCCTCTGTGCGGGCCGAAGCGCAACAGAAGGTCGACGCTGCCCGTGTGACGCTTGAAGCCGAGCGCTCCGCACAGATTGGGGCTGCCAATGCCAGGATTAGCGAGCAACGCGCAGCTGCTACGGCAGAAGTGGATACAGCACGTCAAGCGGCGATGGGTGACGTCGAGGCGGCGGTCACGGACGTAGTCAGTCGAGCAACCGAACTTGCCACCGGCAGGGTGCCGAGTACGTCTGTCGTGCAGTCCGCCGTCGGCTCGGCCATGGGTGCCGGCACAGGAGCTTCGTCATGATCGCTGCAACGTTCAACCTGATGTCCGGCGAAGTCCTTGCTGCCGAGTCGGTGCCGAACGATGGCGTGGGATCCACGTCACTTGATCCGATCTGGGCACCGATCGAGGAGATCATCATCGGCGGTCTCGCCTCGCTGATCGTCTTCGTGATGCTTTACAAATTCGCCTGGCCCGCTATCTCAAAGGGGATGAAAGATCGCACAGCGCGCATCCAGAACGAACTTGACGCGTCGGCCGCTTCACGCACGAAGGCCGAAGCAGACGCTGCCGGAATCCGGACTTCATTGGGCGATGTCGACGGCGAACGCAGCCGACTCTTCGCCGAAGCCGATGCCCAGGCTGCGTCGCTGCTCGAAGAGGGGCGTCTGCGGCTGACGAAGGAAATCGAAGAACTTGAAGCCAAAGCTGCCGCAGACATCGCTGCCGCTGCGGGTCGCGGTGCTGACGACCTCCGAGTTGACATCGCTCACTTTTCCAGCCGGGCCATCGAGTCCAGTGTGATCGCCACACTGGATAGCGCCACCCAGCAGGAATTGATCGAGAGCTTCATCTCCCGCATCGGTTCCGGACAAGGAGTCACCTCATGAGCGATGCCCAGATCCACGGATACGCCCGTGCGTTATTCGAGATTGCCCGAGCCGATGGCACGCTCGATGAAGTCGAAGATGAGCTTTTCCGTTTTGCTCGTTCGTACGAATCGAGCGAAGAACTCCGCAACACGCTTTCCGATGAGCAGATCCCGGCTGAGAAGCGTCAGGCGATCATCGAGGATTTGCTTGGGGGTAAGGCAACCTCGACCACGACCCAGCTCGTGTCGATGGTGATCGGCTCTGGGAAGGCTCGTGACTTGCCGGCAATCGTGGACGTGCTCGTTCACCGGGCGAGCAGCGCCAAGCAACTCGATGTTGCCGAGGTGCGCACCGCAGTTCCACTCACCAGTGACCAGCAGGCTCGTCTGAAGGCGGCGCTTGAAAACGCATCCGGCAAGACCCTTAACCTCAAGGCAGTCGTCGACCCCAGCGTGGTCGGTGGCGTCGTCGCCATGGTCGGCGACGACGTCTTCGACGACACCGTCCGTACACGTATCGACCAGCTGAAGTCGCGGCTCTGAGCCGCATCTCCATGGATCAACCCAGAGATCAACAGAGGAAACAACATGGCTGAACTCACAATCTCCGCCGCCGATATTGCATCGGCGCTCAAAAACAATCTCGAAGGCTTCTCGCCGTCAGTCGAAGCCCGCACCGTGGGACGTGTCGCCGAAGTCGGCGACGGTATCGCCCGTGTGTCGGGCCTTCCCGATGCTGCCGTGAACGAACTCCTCGAGTTCGAGGACGGCTCGATGGGGCTCGCACTCAACCTCGACGAAGATGCCATCGGTGCTGTCGTTCTGGGCGACGTCGACAACATCGAAGAGGGTCAGACGGTCAAGGCGACATCCCGAATCCTTTCGATGCCCGTCGGTGACGGCATGCTCGGACGAGTGGTAAACGCACTTGGTGAACCCGTAGACGGGGCCGGCGAACTGGTCGGAGTGCAGCAGCGACGCATGGAGATCCAGGCGCCGGGCATCCTCGGCCGCCAACCCGTGCACGAGCCGTTACAGACCGGCATCAAGTCGATCGACGCGATGACCCCGATCGGACGCGGTCAGCGCGAACTGATCATCGGTGACCGCAAGACAGGCAAGACCGCGGTCGCCATCGACACGATCCTGAACCAAAAGGGTCTAGGCGTGAAGTGCATCTACGTTGCAATTGGCCAGAAGGGCTCTACCGTCGCTCAGACCGTCGACACCCTTCGCCAGGCCGGAGCGCTCGACTACACCGTCGTGGTCACGGCGCCCGCCGCCGACTCGGCTCCATTCAAGTACCTCGCCCCCTACGCTGGCTGTGCCATCGGCCAGCACTGGATGGACAACGGCGAACATGCGTTGATCGTGTACGACGACCTCTCCAAGCAGGCCGACGCCTACCGCCAGCTCTCGCTCCTCCTGCGGCGGCCTCCGGGTCGTGAGGCCTACCCAGGCGACGTCTTTTACTTGCACAGCCGTCTACTCGAGCGTGCTGCGAAGCTTTCCGACGAGAACGGAGCCGGTTCGCTAACTGCGCTGCCGATCATCGAGACCAAGGCTGGCGACGTTTCGGCATTCATCCCAACCAACGTGATCTCGATCACCGACGGCCAGGTATTTCTGCAGGATGCACTGTTCAAGTCGGGTGTCCGCCCGGCCGTCGACGTCGGCATCTCGGTGTCACGCGTCGGTTCTGCTGCCCAGACTAAGGCGATGAAGGGTGTCGCTGGCACGCTCAAGCTTGACCTCGCGCAGTTTCGTGAGCTGGAGGCTTTCGCTACGTTCGGCTCCGAACTCGATGCCATCTCCAAGGCGCAACTTGAGCGTGGTTACCGGCTCGTGGAACTCCTCAAGCAGCCGCTGAACAGTCCGATGTCGGTGCAAGACCAGGTCGTTTCGTTGTTCGCTGGGACCAAGGGTTATCTCGACGATCTGCCCGTCACCGACGTGCAACGGTTCGAGTCCGAGCTGCTCGACTTCATGCGGTCCAGCCACGCAGGTCTGCTCGACGAGCTGAAGACTCAGAAGATCCCTGACTCGCTCGCCGACGTCGTTGATTCTTTCAAGGCGCAGTTCGCCTCGAGCGGCGACGCCTCAGGCAACCCGGTTGATCCTACGTCGGTTGAGGCCGATGAAATGGGTGACACCGAGTCCAACAAGACCCTCGCAACGGAGTAATTCCCTATGGCAGGTGGCACCGAGCGCATACTCCGCGGACGCATCAAGGCGATGCAGTCCACGAAGAAAATCACACGCGCCATGGAATTGATAGCGGGGTCGCGCATCGTCAAAGCTCAGCAGCGGGTGCAGGCGGCCGTGCCATACTCGGAACAGATCACCGAAGTTGTCAAGGACCTCGCTGCTGCTGGCGCGGCCTCGGACGCTCCGATTCTGGCAGGGCGTGACGAAGTCAAGACGACGTGTTACGTTGCGATCACCGCTGATCGCGGTCTGTGCGGTGGGTATAACGCTGGAGTGCAGCGTGCAACCGAAGGCGAAGTGAAAGCTGATGTTCTCGCGGGCAAGGACTACACGATCGTGCCGGTGGGGAAGAAGGCTGAGGGATACTTCCGGTTCCGCGACTACCAGCTGAGTAGTTCGTTCATGGGGTTTAGCGACCAGCCGAGCTACGAGGACGCTCGCCGAATCGGCGAGTACGTCGTTGATCTGTTCGTTTCGGGTGAGGTCGACCGGGTGGAACTCGTTTACACCCGTTTCATCACGGCAGGCAGCCAGGAAGTTGTCCTTCGTCCGCTGGTGCCGCTCACCGGTGACACGGTGGTCGGCGGTGACGGGAAGGATGCCACCGGAGCAGGCTTCGAGTTCGAGCCCGACCCTTCTGAAATTCTCGAGACGCTGCTGCCGCGATACGTCGAAGCGCGAATTTATGCAGCTTTGCTCAATGCCGCCGCCTCAGAGCACGCCTTCCGCCAGCGAGCCATGAAGTCGGCGACCGACAACGCGGAGGAACTCATTAAGAGTCTCAGCATCGTGATGAACCGTGCCCGTCAGGCCTCGATCACCTCGGAGATCATGGAGATCGTCGGCGGCGCAGCAGCTCTCGACGATGGTGACGACACCTCAGCCTACTTCGACATGGGAGACGACATGTTCGGCTCCCAACTTGAGGGGTTAGCAGCATCCGGCGGGACCGCATCTTGATTCGACAAATGCCGCATCAGCGAGCATCGACGCACCACACAGAACGCACCAGGAAGACCAGGAGACACCAGTCATGACCATGACAGAGAACGAACTGCAAGACGGCCGAGTCGTAGCCATCGCCGGCCCCGTCATCGACGTCGAGTTCCCGCGCGGCGCCCTGCCTGAACTCAACTCGGCGGTCGAATTCACTGTTGAGCTTGAAGGTCAGTCCACCACTGTCCTCGCCGAGGTCGCACAGCAGCTAGGCAACGGCCGCGTGCGTGCCATCTGCATGAAGCCAACCGATGGCCTAGTACGTGGCGCCGCCGTTCGCAACACAGGCCACGGTATTCAGGTACCCGTGGGCGACAAGGTCCTCGGCAACGTTTGGAACGTGTGGGGCGAAGCGCTTGACACCCAGCCCGACGGCCTCGATGAGATGGAGCGTTGGGACATTCACCGTCCCGCCCCGAATTTCGACGCACTAGAGCCGTCGGCACGAATGTTTGAAACTGGCATCAAGGTTGTCGACCTTCTCACCCCCTACGTCGCTGGCGGCAAGATCGGCCTGTTTGGCGGTGCTGGTGTGGGTAAGACGGTCCTCATTACCGAGATGATCAACCGCGTCGCCAGCCAGCATGGTGGTGTTTCCGTCTTTGCGGGCGTGGGCGAACGCACACGTGAAGGCACCGACCTCCGTCTCGAAATGATGGAATCAGGCGTCTACGAAAAAGCGGCGTTGGTCTTCGGTCAGATGGATGAGCCGCCAGGCGTGCGCCTGCGTGTGGCGCTGTCGGCATTGACGATGGCTGAGTATTTCCGCGACGTCGCTGGCCAGGACGTGTTGCTATTCGTCGACAACATCTTCCGTTTCGTGCAGGCCGGCTCCGAGGTTTCAACGCTCCTCGGCCGCATGCCGTCGGCCGTGGGCTACCAGCCGACTCTCGCCGATGAGATGGGTCAGCTCCAGGAGCGGATTACCTCGACTAAGGGACGTTCGATCACATCGCTGCAAGCCGTGTACGTCCCTGCTGACGACTACACCGATCCGGCACCGTTTACTACGTTCACGCACCTTGACGCCACTACCGAGCTGTCCCGAACCGTTGCCTCGCTTGGCATCTACCCGGCGGTCGACCCGCTCGCATCGACGTCGACGATTCTGTCGCCTGAAGTCGTCGGCGACCATCACTACAACGTTGCTCGCCGTGTGCAGGAGACGCTTCAGCGCTACAAGGAACTGCAAGACATCATCGCGATTCTCGGCCTTGATGAACTGTCCGAAGAGGACCGTCTCACCGTGTCCCGTGCTCGTAAGGTTGAGCGATTCCTGTCTCAGCCGTTCTTCGTCGCTAAGGTTTTCACAGGCCTCGACGGCGAGTACGTGCCGGTAGCTGAGACTGTCGAATCGTTCGAAGCGATCATCGACGGTGGGCTCGACGACCTGCCGGAGCAAGCATTCCTGAACGTCGGAAACATCGATCAGGTTCAGGCCAAGGCCAAGGCCCTGCAGGAGAGCTGACCACCCCATGGCTGACGCATTGCAGGTCGAACTCGTTTCGCCTGAGAAGGTCATCTTCTCCGGCGAGGCCAATATGGTGATCACTCGGACCGCCGGCGGCGGCGGGGAGATTGCGTTCCAGGCCGGTCATGCTCCGTTCGTCGGTGCGCTAGTGGAGAGCCATACGCGCATCTTTCTCACCGACGGAACCATCCAGGATGTTGCCGTGCACCGTGGCTTCATCGAGGTGAGCGGCAACCCGACTCGGGTGTCGATCCTGTCCGACGTGGCAGAGTTGGCCGATGAAATTGACATCGACCGTGCCAAAGAAGCGCTCGAACGTCACCAGCTCATCCTGAAGACCGAGTCCGTGGAAGCGCATGTTGCTGATGCCGTTGCTGGCAAGGCTCGGGCCCAGGCCCGGCTCACTGCGACCGGAACCGGATTTACCGCCTGAGGTCCAGCGGGCGCCATGCAGACCCGCCAAACGTCCCTGGCGAAGTGCACGACGACGTCACGTACCACTTCGTTGCGCCTGACTCGTCGCTGGGCGCCTGTGCTGCGTCGGGGAGTCGTGGAGCCTGCACAAGTCAGTATCCGCCCGACGTGCGCATCGCTGAACCGTGCTGCAGTGTGCCAAGCTCGCGGCCATGAGCGCCTACTTGATCGTGAACTACGATGTCGACAACCCTGAGCTGTACACGGAGTACCAGGGTGGCGCAGGTTCGGCGTTGCGGATCGGCGTCGAGTGCGAGGTGCTAGTGCTCGATCCAGAGAGCGAGCAACTCGAAGGCGAGGGTGCTGGCCAGCAGACTGTCGTTCTCAAGTTCGAGTCGCTTGAGAAAGCCAAGGAAATCTACAACTCTGGCGAGTATCAGGCGATCGTCGGAAAACGCCACGCTGCGACGTCTAACCACTTTGCTGTTCTGGTCAACGGATTTGGCTGATCCCGTACGCAACGTTGCTGCGTCCGATAGGAGCGCACCCCGTTCCTGCGCTGTGCCGGAGAATCAGTAATCGATTGCGGCAAACTCCCGTAGCTTTGACACGCGGTGACGGGCGTCGACGAAGCGGACGGTCCCGCTCCGAGAGCGCATCACCAGACTTTGAGTACGGGCACCGAGAGCATCGAAGCGCACACCGCGTAGGAGCGCCCCGTCGGTGAGACCGGTGGCCGCAAAAAAAGCATTGTCGGATGTGATCAGGTCGTTCTGATCCATCACGCGCCTCAAGTCGTAGCCCGCTGCGATCATCTTGCTCCGCTCGTCGTCACTCTGCGGCGCAAAGCGGGCCTGCATTTCGCCGCCCATCGCTTTGCATGCCGCTGCAGAGATCACGCCTTCCGGCGTGCCGCCAATCCCAAACAGAACGTCAACGCCGGCATCAGGCCACGCAGTCGCCACCGACCCGTAGACGTCGCCGTCGGTGATGAGCCGGATTCGGCAGCCTGCTTGGCGAACCTCGCCTATCAGATCGGCGTGGCGCGGGCGATCGAGAATAACGGCAGTCAGGTCTTGAACGTCTTCGCGTTTTGACTTCGCGATCCATCGCAGGTTTTGCGTCGGGCTCGCGGTGACGTCGATTGAGCCCACCGAATCAGGGCCGACCACGATTTTCTCCATGTAGAACGACGGGCCGGGGTCGAGCATGGCACCGCGGTCGGCAACGGCGATAACGGACAGAGCGTTAGTCTTACCGTGGGCGGTCAACGTGGTGCCGTCGATCGGGTCGACCGCAACGTCGACGTGCGGTTCAGATCCGTCTCCGACTTCTTCGCCGTTGAAAAGCATCGGCGCATCGTCTTTCTCGCCTTCACCGATGATGACGGTTCCGGTCATTTGCACGGTTGACAGTGACATTCGCATGGCCTCAACGGCGGCGCCGTCGGCGCGTTCCTTCTCGCCGCGCCCGACCCAGCGGGCGGCCGCAAGGCACGCCGACTCGGTGGCACGAACAAGTTCCATTGCGAGGTTGCGATCTGGGCGTTCACGGGATGACTCAGCCATATACCTGACCGTAGTTCGCGGGCCATGATCATCCCAGCGAGTTGCCATTTGTATTGTCGCGACGTGCAGCCGATTCCGTTGTCACTGGCCCGAGCCGGGCGCGAGCTCACCGAGCCCACCATGTCGCTTGACGGCGAGTGGGTCGGGTTCGTTCAGCGATGGCGTGGCGCGTCGTCGATCAATGCTGTGCCGTTGATGGACGGAGGGGTTGAGCGCCAGCTCACATTTGGACCCGACCCGGCTGCTGGACGCGGACTTGGGGGAGGTTGTTTCAGTTGGGTGCCGAACGATGACGGGCTGCCGTCGTTCGTCTACGCCGCAGTCGACGGCGAGTTGTGGTGGCAGCAAGGCACCGATCTCGATCGACTGACGCACCACGGGCGGGCCGTGCGAGCCCCCGCAGTGCGCGGCGACCTCATCGCGTACGTACTTGATGAGGCCGAGGTCTGGTTGCTTGATCTCGTCGGGCGAGAGACCCAGCGGCTCGACGATGGCCGCCATGCGTTCTGCTTCGACCCGTCGGTGTCGCCCGACGGACGGATCGTGTCGTGGCAGGGTTGGAGCCCGCCCGACATGCCATGGGATGGATCGGTTCGTGTTGATTGTGCTCTCGTAGCGAGCACGATTCGCGAGTGGGCGCTCACCGATGCCGCTGTACAGCAGCCGCGGTTCACGCCTCACGGTGAGGCGGTGCACATACACGACGGGTCCGGTTGGCTGAACGTGCACGTCGACGATCGACCCGTCGTATCCGAACCGATCGAACACGGCGGGCCGACCTGGGGGATGGGAAATCGGTCGTTCGCATTTAACGACGCTGGGACCCATATGGCCTTCACCCGCAACGAGCGTGGCCACGGAGCGCTTTGCGTTGTCGACATGGCGTCCGGAGTGATCGAACAGATCGGTCGCGGGGTGCACGGTCAGTTGAGTTGGGTGGATGAACGCCTGGCCGCGCTCCGCTGCGGAGCTCGAACACCCACCCAGATTGTGTGCTACGACGCTCGAACCTGGCAGCGCAAGACCCTTGCCCACTCCCAGCCCGACGTTTGGCCTTGCAAGGTGCTGCCGGAACCTGAACTTATCGAGGTGGAATCGCGGGATCATGGAGTGACGCTTCACGCTCGTCGGTTCGTCGCCGGTCAAGGGCGGGTGCTCGTCTGGGTCCATGGTGGCCCGACAGACCAATGGCAGATCGACTGGCGCCCGCGTACCACGTATTGGTGGAGCCGCGGGTGGGACGTCCTCGTCGTCGATCCGCGCGGGACGACGGGTCATGGTCGGGCCTATCAGCAGGCGCTCCACCACTCGTGGGGTCGTCTCGATATCGATGACACAGCGGATCTCATCAGACATGCTCAGGTCTCGGGCTGGGCGTCGCCGGACTCGACCGTTATCCTCGGTGGCTCATCGGGTGGGTTGACGGTGCTCGGGCTGCTCGCCGACCACCCCGAACTCGTTGCGGGTGGCGTCGCCTTGTATCCGGTGAGCGATCTGAAGTCGTTGACCAAGGTGGCCCATCGGTTCGAGGCCCACTACACCGAGACTCTCGTGGCGCCGAACGATGGCTCGCCCGATTCGGAAGCTGCCTTCGCTGCGTTGTCACCGATTCACCGCGCCGGTCGGATCACTAAACCCTTGTTGTTGATGCACGGTGCCGATGATGCAGTCGTTCCGGTCGCACAAAGCGAGGTCCTCGCTGCGCGCATAGCGGCGTCGGGCGGAGACGTCGACTTCGTCGTCTACGCAGACGAAGGCCACGGCTTTAGTCGGCCCGACAACGTCGACGATGAATACAACCGAACCAGTGCGTTCCTCGACCGCATCGCTGGCTGAATAGCGTCCTCCACCCGTCAATCCCTGCCGAAGGTAGCGTGGCGTCGTGGCATTTGTGAACAAGCAGGGCGGCGAGCAGCAGCAGGACACTGCGGCGTCGGGCCAACCGATTGACTTCGATCCAAACGACGAGAGCGTCACCAAGGTTCACTATGACCTGTCCGCCTGGTCGTTTGACCACCGCGCGGAGCTGGCCGAAGCACTGGCTGACGTCGACATTCCGCACTATTGGGACGACGAGGAACTCGTGGTCCCTGAGGTCGTCGAGGCCGCTGCTGATGGGATGTTCGAGCGGCTCGAAGCCAAGTTTGGCCCCTTTCCGGTCGGCCTGGGAGATGATGAAGAGTCCCTTGAGTACGGCTTGGACGAGTGGACCGGTGTCGACCGGACAACACTCACCGAGGCGCTCGTCGATGCCGAGATCCCCCATCGCTGGGACCATGCTACGGTTCTCGTCGCCGCCGACGCCGAGGAGGACGTTGACGCGCTCCTCGATGCGATCGAAGCCGGCGAACTCGGTCCTGTCGACGACGGTGGTGTCAATGAGCCGCCGGAGGGTGTGCTCAGCGACATCTTCCTGACAGCGAACAAGCTCGCCAAGGACCCGTTCGACGCAAAGGCGCGTCTCAAACTTATCGATATCAACATGCTGATCCATCCGAAGCATCCGCCTTACGCGCTGGCGCCTCGAATCTGGAAGCAGACCGTTTCTGCGGTTGGCGCGATCGTCGTCCGGATCGAGGCCGACGCCGAGGGCAGTAGCGTTCCTGATGAACCGGTCGGCGACGATGGTCGGCTGCAGGAGTCGTCCGATGTGATCGGACTTGCGCAGGAATTGCGGGCCATTGTGCGCGACTACGTCTGACGATCACGCAACCGATCGAGGGGGTCGGTAGCGTTTAAAAGGTGCTGCTGGCCGAACTGGAGATCTTTCACAGTCGCCCCGTCCAGCCCACCCGACGGATTTCGCTGGGACACATGGTGCTCCCCGTCGATCCTGCTCCCGGTTTCGGGGGCCTGTTGCTTGGCGCAATCATCGCGCAGCATCTCGGGGGAGTCTCCGACGACTATGTGCCGGACATACACCGACTGATCAACGAGATAGAGGCCGGCCGGCGCATTGTCCAGCCCCGCCTGCGGCATCGGTTTCAGCTTGACCGGCACGGGTTGTCGCACAGTTCCCACCGACTGGTCGGTGACGGCGACGACCTCTCGTTTGACTTCGCCACGACAGGCACTGACCTCGCCCAGGTACTCGGTGCCGTCTATGCCGTCGAACGGCTGGCCATCGAGCATCGTCGACTGATCACGCCGGTGATCCAGAAGGCAGCGCGTTGGCGCGGCCCGATCGGGCCGTCGATGATCGCTTATCTGGCGGGCTCCCAGACGACGACGCTCGAAGCGCTAGCCGATCCGAGCGGCTGGGCGATGCAGTTGCTCGGCTTCGATCTCGGCGGTGATCGACCATCGACGCGCGACGTCACCAAAGCGTTTCGCTCGAAGATGCGTGGTGTTCACCCGGATCACGGTGGCGAGACGATTGACGCCGCCAAGGCCATGTCTGATCTGGCCGAAGCACGGCGAATCTTGTCCTGATGGCGAAACCGACGTTGTTGTTGTACCCCGGCGCCGGGACCGGGTGCGATCATCCGAGCCTGCTCGTCACCGAGCGGCGGCTAAGCCCAAAGGCACTTGTCGAGCGCCGTGACTTCCCGTATCGCCGTCACGGACGCACGGCGCCCGACCGGGCACCAAAGCTGATGGCGGCAATTCGCGACGACCTCGCTGGCTTCTCCCGGCGACGGGGTCCGATTGTTATGGGCGGCCGATCGATGGGCGGGCGGATAACGACCATGGTGGCCGCAGACGTCGACAAGATGGGCGCGGTCGGGCGCCTTGCTGGCCTGGTGCTGGTCTGTTATCCACTCCACCCACCGGGCAAGCCCGCCACGCTGCGCGTCGAGCATCTCCCGCAGATCTCGGTGCCGTGCCTATTCATCTCCGGCACGCGGGACCCGTTCGGGACTCCGGACGAGCTTGAGCAGTGGACCGCGAGCATTCCGGCGCCCGTGGAGCACCACTGGATTGAGGGCGGTCGCCACGACCTGCGAGGTGCAGACAACGAAATCGCAGAACGCGTCGCTACGTTCCTGGGGTCAGTCACACGGTGAAGTTGAGCGGGTCGTCCTCGGGGTTGAGTGACTCGAGCTCGCGGTGCGCAGTCTCGGGATAGGCAGCGACCACAAGAATCGTGACGATGAGCTGGCCGATCGCCAAGAGCGCCATCGTCGAACCGTACGACCAGCCGCCATCGAGGAGTCGCCCCGTGAGGCTGAGCCCCCCGATGCCTCCGATCAGCGCCGACGCGGTCACGAAACCGGTGGCGCGTGTTCGGTTCGCAGTGGGGAATAACTCGGTCCGGTACACGGTCATCGCCGGATACACGGCGGAACCGAGGATTCCGCCGAGGAGCGAAAAGGCCCAGAGTCCGAGTCCGCCGACTGAGAAGGCGGCGATGATCGACAACGTCGAAATGGGGAGCGCAACCACGATCAGCCGGCGTCGCCCGCGACGGTCGGCGAAGCGTCCCCCTAAGATCAGCCCGATGCTGGCCGGCGTGCCGATCAGAATGGAAAATAGTCCGATCATCCCCCCGTTGAACCCGCGGATGTCTTCCAGATAAGTGTTTTGGAAGAAGCTGGCTGGAGCGATGAAGACGTTGCCGGCAAACGCAACGGACGCAAGCAGCACGAAGCGTTTGCGGTCGAGTCGGGGCACCTTCGGTGGGCGGTCGACCCGTTGAGCTTCGTGGACGAATCGGCGTGTTTCGGGGAGTCGCCGCGTGAGATCGAAAGCGACGATAAACCAGACTATCGAGACGACGTAGACGTATCGCCAGCCCCCCGGTCCGATGTCGGCGAGTCGCAGTGACATCACCGCGATCCCAGCGCCGAGACCTGCCGACATCGCAAGCACACTGATCGCATAGGCCCGGCTGTTTCGGGGTACCTCTTCTACCGCTATCACGCCGACGACGAACGCAAGAGCGATGCCCATCGGACGACCGACCGTCTGACTGGCTACCAAGAGCCCGAAGCTTGGCGCGAACGCACCGAGCAGCGTCAGTAGCGGGGCAAGCCATGCCACGATCACCAGAACCGTTCGGCGGCCGATCCGATCGGCGAGTACCGCTGCCGGAAGCGCGAAGACGATCCCAGCGCGCACGATCGACCCGGAATCGCCCTTGGCTGTTTCGCTAATCCCGAAATCATCGGCGGCAAAGCCGACCGTTTGAGTGAAGATCGTGTTGACAAATGCTGCTGCCATCGACGCTGCAGCGAGCAATCCGATGACGAGCAGTTGCGTCGGATCGAGCTGATCGGGCGGTGACCACCACCCGTGCGCCGAGATGCGGCGGGCGAGAACACCCCGAATCGGAATCCGGAACAACCACCCGAACCACGGAATGTTGACGCGGTATCTTGTCTGTTCGACAATCTGTGCCGGTTTCCGGTCGGTCGCCTCAACGAGTTCGACGATGCGCTTATATGTGGTGAAAGGACCGTGCTCCTGCGTGAACACGAACTCGTGGCCTATTTCGGTGCGACCGTTTAGGACCTCCCTCTCCCGGAGCAGGTCGGTCCGCGGACGAGCGAGTCGCTTGCGGTGCTCAACGTCGTCGGGCCAACGTCGCGTGATGATGCGACCACCTGACTCCACGGTCGGAGCATACTGTTCAGTCGTGAGCTCAGAATCAGAACAGATCATTGTTCGCGGAGGCGGACCGCTATCCGGCACGGTCGTGGTTCCCGGGGCCAAGAACTCGGTCCTCAAGCTGATGGCCACGACCATTCTCTGCGACGGTCCGTTCGAGTTGTCCAACGTCCCTGACATCGCAGATGTCTCGATCATGGGCGACCTGCTTGCTGCAATCGGCGTCGAGATGTCACGGCCGGCCCCGGGTGAGTTGGTCCTGTTCAACTCCGGCCAGATAATCCCGGTAGCGCCGTACGAGTTGGTCGAACGCATTCGTGCATCGATCAACGTGCTCGGCCCGCTGCTCACCCGCTGCGGCGAGGTTCGTTTGTCGATGCCCGGCGGCGACGATTTCGGTGCTCGCCCGATCGATATGCACATCGCTGGTCTTGAGGCGATGGGCGCCGAGTTTAAATTCAGCCACGGGTACCTCGAGGCGCGCGCTGATCGCTTGCACGGCGCCGATATCACGTTTGATTTCCCCAGCGTTGGAGCGACGGAAAATCTGATGACCGCAGCAGTGCTTGCCGAGGGAGTCACCATGATCGACAACGCCGCCCGCGAGCCGGAGATCATCGATCTATGCGAGTTCCTCGTGGCGATGGGGGCGAAAATCGACGGGATCGGGTCGTCGACCTTGACGATTGAAGGTGTTGAGCAGCACAATTTGCGGCCCGTGGCACACCGTACGGTGCCCGACCGGATTCAGGCTGCCACCTACCTGGCGGCCTGCTCCGTTGCCGGCGGTGAACTCGATGTCATTGGTGCCCGCGCCGACAACATGACGATGTTGCTTGATCGGTTCGCAGACATGGGGCTGCGGCTCGAATCAACTGATCACGGCATTCATGTCGCTGCCGATGATCGGCCGCGCTCGATCGACGTTGCGACGCTGCCGTATCCGGGGATCGCCACCGACTACAAGCCGTTGATCATCACGATGCTGTCGGTTGGCGACGGTGTCGGCATCGTCACCGAGAATCTGTATCCAGGCCGCTTTCGCTATGTCGAGGAGCTGCAGCGGCTCGGTGCTGATGTTCGCACGAGTGGCCATCACGCAGTCATCCGTGGCGTGCCCCGACTGTCCGGTGCGCCCGTGAAGGCGCACGACATCCGCGCGGGTGCCGCGATGGTGGTGGCCGGGCTGGCTGCTGAGGGCGAGACCCGCATCTCCGGTATTCATCACATCGACCGCGGATACGACGATCTCGTCGGGCGTTTGAGGGGCGTCGGCGCAACCATCGACCGCGACACTGACTGACGGAGCCTGGCCTTCAGTCAGTGTTAAATGCCTGCCGTTCGCGTGCGGCAGCGTCAACCCGACGTTTGGCGACGACCAGCAGGCCGGCGATGACGATCATCGGCCCACCGATCAGCAGCGCTTCGTCCCAACCGCCCTGATGGGCGAGCAGTGCCGTTTCGACCGTCCTCACCCCATGGATTGTACGGGCGACACCGATTAAATGGCGCGCACGATGCGGAACAAGATCTTGGCAACGATCGAAGCGATCCGCCCGGCACTTCAGGCCGACGGCGGAGATATCGAGTTTCGCGACGTCGACGAGGCGTCCGGTGTCGTGTCGGTCGCGTTGAAGGGCGCCTGCGCTGGATGCCCGTCCTCGAACAGCACCCTCAAGTTCGGCGTCGAACGGATCATGCGCGATCGTATCGACGGGGTGACCTCGGTGGTCAACGTGACCGACAATTACGCCCCCGGATCGGATTGTCATTGATCGCCTGATTGGGCCGGCCCGGGACCGATCCGAAAGACTCTCCGACGATGGCCCGCAAACGACTGCCTGCCCCCGAACTTTTCCAGGCCGCACTTGACGGTGACCGCAGCGCGCTTGCTCGCCTGCTGTCGCTCATCGAGCGCGGTGACGAAGAGGCCCGCGAGATCGGGCGACTCGCGTACCCCCGGTCCGGAGCCGGCTACACGGTCGGACTCACTGGCGCTCCCGGTGCCGGGAAGTCGACGCTGACTTCGGCGATCATCAAGCACCTCCGCTCCCTCGAACTAGACATTGCCGTTCTTGCAATCGACCCGTCGTCGCCGTTCACAGGTGGAGCAATTCTCGGTGACCGAGTGCGGATGCAGGACCACGCCACGGACCCTGGCGTCTTTATCCGCTCGATGGCGACCAGAGGCCACCTCGGCGGGTTGTCGCTTGCTACTCCCGAGGCGGTTCGTGCGCTCGACGCGATCGGGCGTCGCTGGATCCTCGTCGAGACAGTCGGCGTCGGTCAGGTTGAGGTGGAGGTGGCTGGAAAAGCCGACACAACCATCGTCGTGGTGAACCCCGGCTGGGGTGACAGCGTGCAGGCCAACAAGGCGGGCCTGATGGAGATTGCCGACATCTTTGTGATCAATAAAGCAGATCGAAAAGGTGTCGACGAGACCCGCCGTGACCTCATGCAGATGCTTGACTTGTCCGATCTGTCGCACGACGCATGGCGCCCACCGATCCTCAACACGACAGGTACGACCGGTGAGGGTGTCATTGAGTTGTGGGACACCGTGCTGGAGCATCGCGAGTTCGCCGAGAAATCCGGGCTGTTGCAGGAGCGGCGAACATTTAGGCTACGTGAGGAACTGCGTGAGATCATCGCGCAGCGCTTGGGCCGCAGGGCGCGCTTGATCTGCACCGGCCGGCGCTGGGATGAACTGACTAACGAGGTTGCCGCGCTCACTACCGATCCGTGGACCGCAGCCGACGAGATGCTTGCAGCCATCGACGCGTGACCCCGGCCTGTGTGTCAGATGACAGAGCGGTCCTGGTTGTACCAATAGGCGGTAACAAGATTCTCCTCAGCGCCTGGCCGCTCAAGTTGCGTGGAATCTCAGCAATGAGTTCGATCGACCTCGGGCGTTTTAAGCCACCAAGATTCGATCGACAGTCAGCTCGGACCCCCTCCTCCTAGGGAATCTTGTCCGGCGTGACTCAAATGATCGCCCTCACGGTTCCACCCAACCTTTTGTCGGTGACCCGATGACCACTGCGTCCGCAAGGGACGGGAAGCGGAAGAGGACGTGCCCGATTTAACGGGGAGGATGTTCTTGCTGACGGCGAGCGCTCGGTTGTGGTCCTCGGGTGCTGCGCAGTCAGCTCGGCGGTGGCTTTGGTTATGACGCAGACCTGCAGGAATTGGCGCCCGAATGATTCGGACGCCTTCCTTAAGTTACACAGGCACTCCTTCGCTCGGAACGAAGTCTGTCACAGTGCAGACCGAACCATTGTGGGCGGTCGAATTAGCCCCGGTCACCACGCCAGCAGCGTGATACATCGGTGCCGACATCAACGTGCAGGGGCTCTCGCCATGTCTGACCATCGCGTTCCTGGCTAGACCCATCGCGACCGAGGTGCACATCTGACAAACAAGATCGTCGTGTGCCTGGAGCAGATCCCATCGTCACTCGCGGTGGGCATCTGGCAGGCTGATGAAATGGCCTACGAACTGTTGACACTGGAACGACGCGATGACGGAGTCGCCGTGGTCACGCTGGCGAACGGCAAGGTGAACCCGTTGTCGCGCGAGTTGTTGCGAGAACTCTGCCAAGTCACCGTTGAACTCGCCGCTGACCTTCCGGGCGCCGTCGTGCTCACGGGGGGCGAGCGGATCTTCGCTGCAGGAGCTGACATCTCGCAGTTTGGCGGGCAGGAGGAGGCAGCTGAGATCGGACCACTTTTTCATGACGCGATCGGTGCGTTCGCAGCGCTCCCACGCTTTGTGATCGCTGCGGTGAGCGGTTATGCACTCGGCGGTGGTTGCGAGTTGGCACTGGGCTGCGACTATCGAATTGCGTCGGACAAGGCGGTGTTCGGGCAACCCGAGATTCTGCTCGGGATTATTCCCGGTGGTGGTGGCACCCAACGTCTCGCCCGCGTCGTGGGTCCGTCGAAGGCGAAAGAGATGTGCCTCACAGGGCGCCAGGTGAAGGCGGACGAGGCACTTCAGATCGGGCTCGCCGACGAAGTAGTCGCCCCCGGCGAACTCCACCGACGAGCCCTTGCTCTCGCCGCTGAGGTCGCGAAGGGAGCGCTTCAGGCGCAAGCGATCACGAAGCGCGTGATCGACAGCGGACTGTCGACGTCGCTCAACGCAGGGCTCGCGTTGGAGCGGGAGGGTTTCGTTGAGGTGTTCGGCACCGACGACTCACAGATCGGGGTCGCCAGCTTCCTTGCGCACGGTCCCGGCAAGGCCGAGTTCACTGGCGCCTGAGCCACCCTCACTTTTCCGGGGCTCACGAACGCGAGGGGATGATCAGTCGCCGGTGATCGGGCGTCTGAGCGACCAGGCGTCCTTAGCCAGCCAGAGACCGATTGCGGTTACGACGAAGATGGCGCCCGCCACGGTCGTGTAGGCCACTGTCCGTCCGAAGTTTTCGTACATGTAGCCGGTCACAACCGCCATCACGCCCGCCATCAACGCCTGTGACGCGCCGAGCATGCCCTGCGCTCCCGCCTGGCGGTCATCGGGGATCACCATTCCTGCTGCGACACCAGCTGCAGAGATGGTCATCCCGTCGCTGACAGCGTGAACCATCGCGAGCGCGAAGATCAGCCCACCGGTCGGAAGGAGCCCGTAGCCGAGCATAAATCCGGTGCCCGCAAAAAGACCGATCGCCGCAAGCTTAAAAGGACCGAACGTCTGGGCGAGTCGACCTCCTCGTGGGCCGAGAAAGACGAGCGGCAATGCGAACAGCGTGATCCCGATGTTGGCGATCCATTCAGCTGTGCCCAATTCGTTATGGACGAGGGACCACAGAGCGTCGAAGCCACCGATCATGAGGAATCCGACACCGGCCAACACCGTCGCCCCGGCAAACGGCCGGATCGTGAGGAGGTCGAAGGCCAACCGTCGGCGCGGCCGGTTCTCGATAGACGTTTCGTCGACGGGAACGCGGGCGACGAATGGAAGCAGGAAGAGGGAGATAGCGCCGACCACGACGAACGGCGCCGGGATCCCGAACGGGCCGACCAGAACTGCTGAGATCGCCGGGCCCATGGCGAACCCAAAAACATCGGCCGAAAGTAGTCGACCGAGGTTTGTCCCAAGGTTGTTCGGGTCCGCGATGATTACGATTCGCCGCACCGCAGGGGTGGCTGCACCCACGCCCAGACCATTGATGATGCGACCGAGCAGAATGGGCAGCAGGCTGGCGCCCACGGCCATCAAGAGGAGCCCGGCCACGCTTACGAGCACGCCGACGATGACGACAGTGCGGGCGTGGCCGCGGTCGGCGTACGGCGCGAAGACGATCTGGGAGATGAACCCGGCGAGGAACCCAACGCCGATAACGAGTCCGATCGAAGTCTCGTTGATCCCGTATTCGGTCTTGTAGTCGTCGACGATCGTGAAGAGCACGCCATATCCCGCCGCAAGCGTCCCGTTGAGCCCGCCGAACGCGAAAAGGATGCGCATCGGCGACGGGCGGGCCGGCTCTGAAGCCGCCTCCGTAAGCGTCTCGTTGTCGGGACGCAACGTCATGGCCAGCGAGCGTACTGAACTGCCGGCCTCAGTACTCCGTGGTTCTGTTGCTTAGCCCTGAAGGGAGATGTCGTAGGCGCAGGTGTGTGCGCCAGCGGTCTTGTGTGCGACCCGTTGTACCGTCGCGGTTGGTAGCAATTCACGAAGATATTCGAGTTCGGCATTGCAGGCTTGCCGAAAGCGATTGGCGACCGTCCAGATTGGACAGTTGTGGAGGTTGATCCGGAAGTGATTGTCGGCGAGCTTGTCGAAGTCAGCAAGATACCCCTGCTCGTCAAGGAGAGCGGTCACCGCGCAGACTTGTTTATCGATTGACTTGTCGGCGAGTTGGCGCCGGGCAGTTTCGACGAGACGACGGCGCCGCCGTTCGAAGACGCGGTCCACGAGCCCTGGATCCTCAGCCTCAATGTCGGTGAGCAGTTCTATCGAGAAGCCGCCGCCGGTGGTCTCGAAGAGCGGCTCGGTGCGCTCTGTGGCGTGGTAGCGGTCGGCTGGACGCCCGGGTTGGCCGCGCTCCTGTCGGGCGGCGATGAGGCCGGCAGAACGCAGAACACTCAAGTGTTGACGGACAGCGCTCGCCGAGATCTTGAGGGTGGTGGCAAGCTCGTCGGCGGTGGCTTCGCCGTGGCGCTTCACTGCAACGAGGACGTGCCGCTGGGTGTCAGAGAGTGCGACCTCGGAGGTTTCCACAAGTGAACCGTAGCAGTGCCCCAAGCAGTTTTCAAGGTTGCGCAAGGCCAAACTTGTGAAACGGTCGATCCGTTGATAAAAGAGCGAGTAGGGCTTGTTGTTCTGGCCCGGATTGACGACAGACTAAACGAACCCTCAACAGGGCGGAAGATTCCCCCAGCCGACCAAAAGGACGTTCGATGAGCGAAGCGACTCGAGAAATCGAAGAACTGACGGAGGCGAGCTACGAGTTCGGTTTCAGCACCGACCTCGACACCGATGTGGCGCCCCCGGGCCTTGACGAAGAAATTGTCAGGTTGATCTCAGCGAAGAAGGACGAACCCGAGTGGCTGCTCGAGTGGCGGCTAAAAGCATTCGAAGCGTGGCAAGCGATGGAGGAGCCCGACTGGGCCAAGCTCGACATCATGCCCATTGACTACCAGGCGATCAGCTACTGGGCCGCGCCGAAGCAAAAGCCGGTGCTCGACAGCATGGACGATGTTGACCCTGAGATCCGGGACATGTTCGACAAGCTCGGCATCCCCCTGCATGAGCAGAAGATGCTGAGCAACGTCGCAGTTGACGCGATTGTCGACTCGGTGTCGGTGACCACCACGTTCAAGGCCACGCTTGCCGAGGCGGGCGTTATCTTCTGTTCGTTCTCCGAGGCGGTGCAGGATTACCCCGAACTAGTCCGCGAGCACCTTGGCTCCGTCGTGCCAGTGCGCGACAACTACTTCGCAGCGCTCAACTCGGCTGTCTTCTCCGATGGATCGTTTTGCTACATCCCTAAGGGCGTGCGCTGCCCGATGGAGCTGTCGACCTACTTTCGGATCAACTCGCAGAACACCGGACAGTTCGAGCGCACACTCATCGTTGCCGAGGACGACTCTCACGTTTCTTACCTCGAAGGCTGCACTGCGCCGCAACGCGATGAGAACCAGCTTCACGCCGCCGTGGTCGAACTCGTTGCGAAGGACCGCGCAGAGATCAAGTACTCCACGGTTCAGAACTGGTACCCGGGCGACGAGAATGGCGTTGGCGGCATCTACAACTTCGTTACCAAGCGCGGACGCGCCCACGCTGATGCGAAGATCTCATGGACCCAGGTCGAGACTGGTTCGGCGATAACTTGGAAATACCCCAGCGTGATACTGCAGGGTGATCGTGCGGTCGGCGAGTTCTACTCGGTGGCACTGTCGAGCAAGCGCCAGCAGGCCGACACCGGCACCAAGATGATTCACATTGGCAAGGACACCACCAGCTCTATCATCTCCAAAGGCATATCGGCTGGCAACGGCCAGAACACTTATCGCGGCCTTGTCAAAGTGATGCGTTCCGCGGAGAACGCTCGCAACTACACGCAGTGCGACTCGCTGCTGCTCGGCAAGGACTGTGGCGCCCACACGATTCCGTACATCGAGGTCAAAAACCCTGGTGCGCAGATCGAGCACGAGGCATCGACATCTACAGTCGGCGAAGACCAACTGTACTACTGCCGCCAGCGCGGCATGACCGAAGAAGATGCGATGTCGATGATCGTCAACGGCTTCTGTCGTGAGGTCTTCAACGAACTCCCTATGGAGTTCGCCGTTGAAGCTCAGCGGCTGCTGAGCGTGAGCTTGGAAGGAAGTGTGGGCTGATGCTGCATGTCGAAAACCTCACAGCAGCAATCGGTGACAAGCCGATCTTGAAGGGTGTCGACCTCGATATAGGGGAGGGCGAAGTCCACGCGATCATGGGCCCTAATGGGTCGGGTAAGAGCACGTTTGCACACGCCCTCGCCGGCCGTGACGGTTACGAGATCGGTGGCGTCGCCACGCTCGATGGTTCCGACCTGCTTGAGATGACGCCCGAGCAGCGCGCCGCTGCTGGCGTATTCATGGGATTCCAGTATCCCGTCGAGATCCCCGGTGTCAACAACATGTACTTCTTGCGCACGGCGCTCAACTCGGTGCGCAAGGCTCGCGGTGAGACTGAAGTCGGGGCACGCGATTTCCTGGCAGTGGCGAAACAGGCGATGGAACTTGTCGAGATGAAGCAGGACTTCCTCGATCGGGCGGTCAATGCAGGCTTCAGTGGCGGCGAGAAGAAGCGCAACGAGATCCTCCAGATGGCGGTCATGGAGCCGCGTCTAGCGGTTCTCGACGAGACCGACTCCGGTCTCGACATCGACGCCCTGCGGATCATTGCATCGGGCGTCAACGCTCTGCGCGGACCCGACCGTTCGATGATCGTGATCACCCACTACCAGCGGCTACTCGACTACATCAAGCCCGACTTCGTGCACGTGCTCGTGAACGGCAAGATCGTCCAGTCGGGCGATCACACCCTTGCGCTCCACCTTGAGGACCACGGCTATGCCGACTTCGTCAACCACGACCTCGATGACGCTCCTGAGAAGCCGCTCACCGGGGCCCCATCGTGACGATTCACCCAGATCCGTCTAGCGAGGCGCGCCTCGGAGCGTTGGACCGGATCGGGGAAATCGGCTACCCGACAAAGCGTGACGAAGCCTGGCGCCACGCCCCGCATCGCGCACTCGGCGAGTTGACGTTCGGTCCGCCTGTGGCGCCGGGCATTGGGGTGCCCGCCGAGCTCGATAATCAGATTCCGGTTCTCGAAGGGCCGCGTGTAGTGGTGGTCAACGGGTCCGTCGACGCCTCGCTGTCAAACCTGGCCGGCCTCGACGGGCTGCGCCTCTCGTCGCTGGCCGAGGTCCTCGCCGAACGGCCCGAACAGGTTGCAGCGCATTTCGAGCAGGGTGACAGCGGCATCGCTGATGTCTTCGTCGCACTCAACGTCGCCTATGGCGCCGATGGTGCGGTTGTCCAGGTGGCCGATGGGGTGGTGCTCGACGTGCCGATCCATATCGTCGATGTCGGGCTTCCGGCGGCCGCTCAGAACGCAACGTGTACAGGTGTCCTGATCGACATCGGTGTTGGCAGCTCGGCGACGGTGATCGAGACTCGGGTCGGCGCTGGCAGCGAGTTTGGGGGATCGAACATCCGCACGACCATTGCGCTCGCCGATGATTCAACACTCGAGCACGTGCTGCTTCAGGACGTGCCGTCGGTGCAAGTGCACCTCAGTCGGGTCGATGTTACGCAGCGTGCTGGGAGCGTCTTCAAGGCCCGGTCCTTCAACCTCGGCGCTGCGTACGGGCGTATCGCCTACAACGTGCAACTCGCCGGTACCGGGGCCCACGCCGACCTGTCGGGGCTGTTCTTTGGCTTTGGTGATCAGACTCTCGATCAGCAGGTGAACGTCGTCCACGCCGCCGCCGGCTGCACGAGTCGTCAGACCTATCGCGGTGTACTCGATGAGGAGAGCACCGGCGTTTTCAACGGCGGGATCGACGTTCGTCCTGGAGCGGATGGCACGGACGCAGTGCAGTCGAACGACAATTTGCTGCTCTCGGACCGGGCGGCGATCAACACCCAGCCCCGGCTTGAGATCCTCGCTGACGAGGTGGCGTGCAAGCACGGTGCCACCGTCGGTCAGTTGGATGAAACGGCGTTGTACTATCTGCGGTCGCGAGGCATCGCGGCCGATGAAGCACGTCGACTCCTCATCAACGGATTCGCCGACCAGGCGGTCGACGACGTCGGTATCGAGACAGTACGGGCATGGATCATTCACCGGCTGGGCCACGACCATGCCTGATCAACCGGTCAGTATCGGGGCCACGAAGGGTTTCACACTTCCACGAAACTGCGAGGTCACGATCGTGCCCGCTGGTCATCGCGTCACCCTCACCGCAGGTGACCGCGTCACCCTGCTTCAGGCACTCGGAGGAACTGCGACGGTGACTACGAGCGAGGGCGAGATGGCTCGTCTCGCGCCGGGCGACTCGGTCGACTTTGGATTTATCGACGCATCAAGCAGAGACATCGGAGCGAGCGTCGGAGCATTCAGCATCGACCGGGTTTGGGAGGCCGCAACAACTGTCTACGACCCGGAAATCCCTGTTGACATCGTCGAACTCGGTCTCGTGTACCGCGTCGATGCCAACGAGTTGGCGGGCGGCGGGTGGCACGTCGAGATCGACATGTCGGTGACCGCCCCATTCTGCGGGATGGGTGACATTCTGCGTCAGGACCTACACGACGCAGTGGCGGCCCTAGGCGGCGTCGAGACCGTCGACGTCAAGCTGGTCTTCGACCCGCCGTGGGACGTGTCGCGCCTCTCGGACGTCGCCCGTCTCGAACTGGGGATGATGTGACCAATACCGACGCGCCAGCACCCGAGCGGCCTGACGTGGCACCGCCCGACGTGATCGGCGACGACATCGACAGCCACGCAGTCGTCAACGCCCTGCGTGGAGTCATTGACCCTGAACTCGGCGACAATGTCGTCGACCTTGGGATGGTCAAGCGGCTTGAACGCAGCGCCGACGGGGCAATGCATGTCACCATCGCTTTGACGACCGCCGGATGCCCATTGCGCGCACAGCTGATGCGTGACGCGAAGGCTCGCGTCGGTTCACTTCCGGGCGTTGATGTCGTGAAGATCCACTTCGGTGAGATGACTGCCAATGAACGCAAAGACGTTATGTCGCAGGCTCGCTGGAAGGCTCGTGACAACGCACTCGACACCGATATTCCGGTGACCGCCCGCATCATCGCACTGTCGTCGGGCAAGGGTGGCGTCGGCAAGTCCTCGGTCACGGCCAACTTGGCCGTGCTGCTCGCTGATCGGGGCTACACGGTGGGCGTGCTCGACGCCGACGTAGGTGGCTTCTCGATGCCTCAGCTGCTTGGCATTGATGGTGAGATCACAGGTGAACGCGCCGGCGAGGGGAAGACGGTGATGAAGCCGGTCGTGTGTCCGGTTGGTGCGGGCGTGCTCCACATCGTGTCGATGGGGTCGATCTCGGGCGCGAACGAAACCGAGGCAATCATGTGGCGCGGGATGATGTTGAACCGCGCGGTTCAACACTTCCTCGAAGACGTTCAGTGGGGTGACCTCGACTATCTACTGATCGACATGCCGCCCGGCACATCCGACATCCAGATGGGACTTGCCCGGATGCTGCCGCGCACCGATGTCGTGATCGTCACCACACCTGCCACCGCCGCACAGCAAGTTGCAGCACGGGCTGCCGACATGGCGCGCAAGGGGTTTCTTCGGGTGGCTGGAGTCATCGAGAACATGGGTCCATCGACAGCGCCGGA
Source organism: uncultured Ilumatobacter sp. (assembly GCA_905480335.1). Classification (GTDB taxonomy): domain Bacteria; phylum Actinomycetota; class Acidimicrobiia; order Acidimicrobiales; family Ilumatobacteraceae; genus Ilumatobacter_A. The sequence goes on from CAJQPY010000004.1 coordinate 79,499, forward strand.
TGGCACGATCACGGCAATGTTCGGATCCGGCGGTGGGGAGTACCTCGCCGAAAGTATTGGAGTTCCGTTGCTTGCGTCGATTCCGCTCGAATCAGCGGTTGCCGCCGGAGGTGACACGGGCTGCCCTGTTGCGTTTCATCAGCCTGACACGGCGGCTGCCGCCGTGTACCGCGATTTGGTCGACTTGATCGTCAGCGACGTCGCTCCACCGGTCAAAATTGCCGAATGCAGCCTGCGAGGGGCGTTGACCCGAGCGGGAGCCGATCTCGAAGGAGCTCGCGAGCGGGCCCAGTCGCGCTGACTAGCCGAGAGCAACCAATCCGAGCTCAAGAATCGAGCTCAGGACCGGATGAGTCCGAAGCACCCGAACTGCGGTGCCCCACGGACCGGCTCCTTCGATTGGGGTGAACTCGCTAGCGAACATTCCGCCGCCGTCGCCAGTAGTGGCCGCGCAGCTCAATCAAGCGCCGCCAGGTCTGGTCATGGTCCCGTCCATCGATGCGGTTGAACACTGCGGCAAGTTCGCGATCCCACGCCTAACCCAGGTTGAAGGTGAGTTGCGACAAAGCCGAAGGCGAAGCGGGGATCTCGCGGGTGACCGTGAGTTAGTGAGGTAGGCGCATCGTTGTCGGATCCGAATGGGACCTAACATCACGGAGTGATCGAGGTCGTTCGGTGAGCCGCCGCTTTGAGGAGCTCGATCGTCAGATGACTGCGATCGGGGAGATCAGCCTGCGTCGCCGCCTCGAACCGACGCTGCTGGTCGACGTGTTTGAGATCAAGATCGGTGAGGACGGACTCATGTCGAGCCTAATCACGGTTGGCGAGGAAGCGGTGTCGACCCTCGGTCTCGCTGCGACCTCCAACTCGCCTCTTGACGTCGTCGTCGGCGGGTTAGGTCTCGGCTTCACGGCACGAGCCGCGCTCAATGACCCGCGAGTTCGATCGCTGTGCGTAATTGATGCGCTGGCCCCGGTGATCGGCTGGCATCGACGCCATCTCGTCCCGCTTGGTAGGTCTTTGGCTGAGGACCATCGCTGCGAGTTTGTTCATGGCAACTTTTTCGACTTGGCCGTCGACGGGTTTGACGTCGATGCCGTGCTGCTTGACATCGACCACTCACCCCGACATCTGCTCGACCCAACGAATGCGCCGTTCTACGAGTCGGAGGGCATGGAGCGGCTGGCTGGCGCCCTGCGACCGGGAGGTGTGTTTTCGTTGTGGTCGAATGATCCGCCTGACGATGCCTTTGTCGCCGTGCTTGAGGACACGTTCGACTCGGTCGCTGCCGACGTCGTGACGTTCGCAAATCCGTTGACCGGCGGAAGGACGAGCAGCACGATTTATGTCGCCACCCTGCGGGAGCTGATTGCTTCGGCATAGACCTCTACGATCGAACTCGCAACTGCGTCCCAGGCATACATCGATTGGATGAGATGGCGGGCATTGGAAGTGAGGCGTTGTGCGAGCGCAGAGTCGCCGAGGACCATCTTGACGATGCGAGCTAGGTCGTCGGGGTTGCCAGGCTCGAAGGTGAGCCCTGCGTCGGTGTCGACGATCAGCTCGGCGAGCCCGCCTGTCCGCGCCACGATGAGCGGAGCGCCTGCAGCGAGTGCCTCCAACGCGACAACACCGAACGGCTCGTACAGCGAGGGGATTACGACGCAGCCGGCGCGGTGAACGAGCGACCGCAGTTCATTGTCGCCGAGGAACCCGGGAAGAGCGATTAAATCGCTGACACCCTCGACGTCGATCTGAGTCTGAAGTTCCGGTAGGTAGCTGCCTCGTCCGGCGATGACGCACGATACGTTTGAAACCTGTGCTCTCAGCGTAGTCATCGCCCGGGCTAGGACTTGGAAACCCTTCTCGTATTGGACTCGTCCCCAGGAGACGATTAGCGGTTCTCGATCGCCGCGATCATGTCCGTCCCAGAGTTGCGGGTCGATTCCGTTTGGGATGCAGATGACCTGATCAGGTGCCAGCTCGAACCCGGTAACCAACTGGTCGACCATAAAGCGGGTCGACGCAATGAGTCGGTCGGCGCGGAACGCGAGCCACCACTCGATCGAGTTGACATCGGTTGGCTCACCGATAGGTAGGTTGCCTCCGTGACGAACACGCTCGGTGCCGTGCATCGTCAGCACGAACGGCACCCCATGGTGTCGGGCAAGCGTGTCTGCCGCCCAGCCGACCTTCCAGTCGTGGCCGTGTACGACGTCTGGTTGCCATCCCGCCAGCGGAGAATCCGCGTCGAGTGCCAACTGCACGAGGGAGTGGTCGGCCGACGCGGTGAGTGCGAGATACCGTTCGGCGGGGATGTGGGGAAGGTCCACCGCAGCGCGCTCCACTCGAACGCGATCGGATCGCTCGCCAGCTGCGTCGGCTGCTCGATCGGCGATCGTCAGCACGACAACGTCGTGGCCGGCGTCGGCCAGCGCACGGCTTAGTCCGTATACATGCGCGCCGGTTCCGCCGGTTTCGCGGGGCGGGAAGTCCCAGGACAGCATGAGCACGCGCACGCCTCGCACCGTAACCGTTACTCTCGGTTTCAAGGTCGACGAATGACCAGCTCATCGGTGACGTTGACTTGTATCTTTTTGCCGAGGGGGCCTATCGTTGGTTGTGGGAACTGCGGGGGCCACAGTCGGTGGGCTACCCGCCCGACGGCGTGGGGGAACACGGTTCTAGGTCAATTGGTCTCGTCGTTGCGATCAACGACGAACCGTTGCAGGGTCAGCCTTCCTCGACGCTGCTCGACGTCGAAGCTTTGGGTTGCTTCACCCGAGAGCATCTAACTCGCAGGGTCAGACGCTGGCGCCGACGAAGCGCAGAGTGGCTGCGGCCTCCTCGGGGGCGACGATGTTGATGAGAACGCCCGTGCCGCGCTCGAAACCGGCCTGAGTGGTCACCCGTGGCCAGATGTGCAGGTGCCAGTGGTAGTCGCCGCCGTGTTGGTGCGGGGCGGTATGCAGGCCGAGGTTGAACGCAACGTCGCCGAGGGCCTTGTTGAGATGTCCGATCGCATCACGCAGCGCAATGCCGACGGCGCGCAGTGATTCATCGGAGGCATCGGGTAGGTGGGCGTGTTGTTCGCGCGGGACGATCAGCATCTCGTACGGGACGCCGCTCGCGAACGGGCACATCACGACGACTTCATCGTTTGCGATCACGATCCGGTGGTCGGCAGCGAGTTCGGCCTCGACCGTGGTTTCGAGGAGCGAGCCACCGGCGAATCGGGCGAACGCGCGTTCTTCGTCGAGAACCTCACTCGGCACAAACGGAAGCCCGAGGATCTGACCGTGCGGGTGTTCAACTGACGCTCCGGCTTCGCGACCGTGGTTCACGATTACCTGCGTGTAGCGGACGAACGGAAGCGCAGCGTGCTCGGCGAGCCGCCGCTTGAGAATGAACATCAACTCTGCTGCGTGTTCGTCGTCGAGCAGGTGGAGGCCGCCGTTGTGTTCCGGCTGGTAAACGAACACCTCGTGGATACCGCTCGCGTCGGCCTTAACGTGAACAGGACCAAGGTTGTGGACAGTGAACGCGTCGTCGCCGTCGAACGCTGGATAACGATTCGGGATTACCCGCATCGACCAGTTGCCGTCCTCCTCAGTTGTCTCGACCGCAGGAGGAGTTTCCTCTTCGTTTCCCGGGCAGAACGGACAGGGCCGATCGAGTGTCGGGAGGTCGTTACCGTTATCGCGAGACGCGAAGTCACTCGGGCGCTCGGCTCGGTCGGGAACGATTGTCACCCATCGCCCGTTGAGTGGGTTCAGCCGCATCTGACTCATTAGCACTCCAGTTTACGACCAGTAGCCGCTTCATGGGTGACTCAAGCGCAGAAGTCAGTCGGGCGATTGCCCGTCGTTCTGCTCGCCCGACACATCGTCCATAATCTCCGACGCCAACGAGCTGATCCGGATGTCGGGCACCGGCCTCCCCGATCGCTCAGTGAGCATGGCATTGAGCATCTCTCGGCGGTCCAGCCGGTTCTGATTCCAGCGGTGCATTCCCCATCCGATGAGCGCTCCCACGGCGAAGACTATCAGCCCCCCGATGCCGTCGAGCCAGAAATGATTCGCCGTGATAATGATGCAGAAAAGCGTGGCCGCCGGATACAACAGGACGGCAACCTTCGTCCAGCGTCGTCGCAGCAGCGGCCAGACGGCTAGCGCACACCAAGTTGACCAGCCGATGTGAAGGCTTGGCATTGCCGCATACTGGTTTGAGATCGAGGCGACCTCGTCGGAGTCGAATCGCCATGGGCCTCCGTAGACACTGAGGGTGTCGACGAACCCGAACCCGTTGTCGCCCGTGAATGTCTTCTCCTTGCCGGATCGCAGCTCGCTTGCGATGCAGGCCCCTCCAAACTCGAGGTTGTCTCCTGTCGGGCATGGTTGGTCGAGTAGGCGTGGCGGCATCAACGGGAAGAAGGCAAAACCGAGGATTGCTAGGGCGGTCATTGCTGCAAGCGTGTTCCGCCACTGTGGGAATACGTCGGCGCGTTTGAAGAACAGGAGGATGAATACGGCGAGAGTGACGAAGAAGTGGGCGGTGCCGTAATAAACGTTCCAGAACTGGATGAACCAGGTTTGGGCGAGGAAGACCTCTTGCAGCGACTCCTCGTGGAACAGACCGAGCGCCCGCTCGAACCTAATGATGTCTTCGGCATTGTGGAATGCGGCCTCAGGAACACCGTCCGCCGCGATCTGATTGGAACCGAAGCGATTGCGGATCCATGAGTACACGAGGTAGAACGCAACGACGATTAGCGCCTCCTTCCACCAGTGGAGGCGATGGACGCGCTCGGGAGTCTCGACTGTGGGGCTCCCCTCGGTCATCGCCGGTACTGTACGCGTGGCGAGGTCAGGCCGTGCAGCACTTGTCGAGGAACGAGGCGCGGTCCACGAGCGCCCGGGTGATTTTTCCGGCTGCAACGAGTCCGCCTGTGTCCGACACCGACACCGTGAAGGTCAATCGTCGTCCGTCAATTTTGTCCAGGACCGCCTCAGCGGTCACGGCTACTCCGACCGGTGTGGGCTGGAGATGATCGACGCGAATTCGCATGCCAACCGAAGCGACCGAGTCGTCCAGTTGGTCGGCAAGTGCGGACACGGTCGCTGCTTCGCAAAGGGCAATCAACCGAGGCGTCCCAAGGACGTTGATGTCGCCTGAGCCGAGAGCGACCGAGGTATCGAACTCGCTCACCACAAGGCTCGCCGTTCCGCGCATTCCTGTCTCGACCATCACAAACGCCGACGCTAACGCCCTGCCGCCGCGTCGGCACGGTCCATCGAGGCCCGGAGCGAATCGGGAATGGAAGAGACGTCGATCGGGACGAGAAGAAGTGTGTTCCGCTTCGTAAGCTGGGCGAGTGATCGACCAAGACGTCCTGGAACGCGTGCTCTCCGGCGCCACAGCCACCGGAGCCGATTTCGCCGAGGTGTATGCCGAAGACAAACGATCGACATCAGCAGGTCTCGACGACGGTCGGATTGAGCAGGTGACCAGCGGGCGAGATCAGGGTGCAGGGATTCGCGTCATCGCCGACGAAACCACCGGATTCGCGTACACATCCGACCTGTCCGAAGCCGGTCTGGCCGCTGCCGCAGCGGCTGCTGCGACAGCGGCAAAGCAGGGTGGCGGCGGCGTTAAGACTGTCGGCCTCAAGCTCTCTGAACAGCATCGCCCGAACACAATCGTCCACAATCCCGATTCGATCGCTAAGGCCCGCAAGGTCGAGCTCCTCAATCGAATGAACGACGCCGCCCGGTCGTACGGACCGGAGATCGTCCAGGTGTCGGCTGGTTACGGTGACAGTACCAAACGGGTGATCGTTGCAAACTCTGACGGCGTATTCGCCGACGACGAGATCATCCGCACACTGCTGAGAATCAATGCCGTGGCCACCGCTGACGGCGGAATGCAGACCGGCTACCAGTCGATGGGCCACACGGTCGGCTTCGAGATCTTCGATACAGTCGACGTTGAGGAGCTCGCACGCGAAGCCGCTCGTCAGGCGGTCACCAAGCTGGCAGCGCGGCCCGCCCCTTCGGGCGAAATGCCCGTCGTGATCAAGCACGGCACCGGTGGGGTGTTGTTCCACGAAGCGTGCGGCCACGGCCTTGAGGCGGACCATATTCAAAAGGGTGCCAGCGTGTATGCAGGTAAAGTTGGCAAACAGGTCGCCAATCCCCTCGTCACGCTCGTCGACGATGGCACGATGCCGGGTGAGTGGGGCACGCTCGGGATCGACGACGAGGGCCAGCGCACTCAGCGCAATGTCTTGATTGAGGACGGAATCCTCACCGACTACATGTGGGACTTTCTGCGGTCACGCAAGGATGGCCGCCCCCAGTCCGGGAACGGCCGCCGGCAGAGCTATCAACACTTGCCGATGGTGCGGATGACGAACACATTCGTGATGAACGGTCCAGACGACCCCGACGACGTTATTGCGTCAACCCCGAACGGCGTCTACGTCGCAAAACTTGGCGGTGGCAGCGTCAACACCGCCTCCGGCGACTTCGTATTCGGCATGACCGAGGCCTACCTCATTGAGAACGGCACGATCACCGAGCCGCTTCGCGACGGCAACCTGATCGGCAACGGCCCGAAGGTGTTGCAGGACATCGACATGCTTGCGAATGACTTCTCGATGGGTAGCCCAGGCACCTGTGGCAAGGACGGCCAGGGCGTGCCCGTGGGCGATGGTCAGCCAACCCTCCGGGTGAAGGCGTTGACTGTTGGAGGCACTGCAGCGTGAGCATCAACGACACGACTGCCGAGTTGCAAGCGCTTGCTGACCGCGTGGTCGAACAGGCCGGTTCCGGCGAACAGATCGAAGCGTTCGTCTCTCGCGGCGGCGAAACCGAAGTTCGGGTGTACGAGGGTGAAGTCGAGCACTTCGTGTCGGCGCAGGCCGAGGGCATCGGCATCCGAGTGGTCAAGAACGGTCGCACGGGGTTTGCTTATGCGGGCACGCTCGACGAATCGGCTGTGCACGATGTGCTTGGCGAGGCGCGCGACAACGTCGAGTTCGGCACAATCGATGAATGGGCCGGTCTTGCCAAACCCGACGGTGTTGCGCCGACCGAGCAGGCGCTTTGGAACGATGCGCTCGCTAATTTCGCCACCGATCGCAAGATTGACCTTGCAAAGGAACTTGAGAGGCTGGCATCGGGAGTCGACCCGCGCGTGCGCGTCGACGACGCAAACTATGCGGATGCGTGGGGCGAAGCAGCGGTCGCCTCGACTGCTGGGATCCGGCAGTCCGGGCGTGAGAACGGGTGCTATGTGTCGGTCTCGACGCTGGCCGACGAGGGTGAGGGCGACGACGCCGAAACTCAGACCGGATTCGGGTTTTCGGTGGGTAAGTCGCCCGACGAGTTCGATCTCGACCGTGCCGCTCAGGAGGCCAGCGACCGTGCCACGCGGCTGCTCGGTGCCGTAAAGCCGGCGTCGAAGCGGGTGACCGTGGTGCTTGACCCATTCGTGACCGCACAGTTCCTCGGGGTCATCTCGTCGACCCTCAACGGTGAGGCTGTAGTAAAGGGCCGTTCGCTGTTCGCCGACCGCCTGGGTGATCAGGTTGCGTCGGCCGGAGTCACACTCGTAGATGATCCAACCAATCCCAAGGCCTACACCTCGACCGATGTCGATGGGGAGGGGCTCGCGGCGCGACGTAACGTGCTTATCGAGGGTGGCGTATTGAAGCGGTTCGTGCACAACTCGTACTCAGCTCGCCGTGCTGAGACTGTCTCAACAGGCAACGCGACGCGCGGTGGTTTCGCCGGGACACCTGGCGTGGGGTGCCTCGCTCTCTCGCTCGAGCCGGGGGTTCGTTCACAAGCCGAGATCGTCGCAGGGATAGAAGATGGTCTGCTCGTGCAGCAGATGCAGGGTCTGCACTCGGGCGTCAACCCGATTAGTGGCGACTTCTCCACGGGTGCCGCCGGGCTACTGATTGTGAATGGCGAAGTTGGCGCACCCGTTCGCGAATTCACGATTGCGTCGACGCTGCAGCGAATGCTGCTCGACATCGTCGAGGTCGGTGGCGACATCGAGTGGCTACCCATGAGTGCCGCTGGGATGAGTCTCGTCATCTCCGACATCACGATGTCGGGGAACTGACCGTTTGGTCGCCGCCGGACTCAGTCGGCTGGATCGTCGGGGCGAAGATCGTCGAGGAAGTTCTCGAACTGAGCGGCCAGATCGTCGGCGCTCGGGATTGCCGCCTCAGAACGACGGTCGAACTCGGCCTCGAGCATGCGGACGTACATCCGCAGCTGATCATCGGTCTCGATGATCTCGTCATGGACCTCACGCCAAGAGTCGATCTGGTCGCTGAAGTCGACGCCCGCCGGGACGCCGAGCACATGACTTAGATGTCGCGAGAGAGCATCGGTCGCCAGCGGGTGCTCGGCGTTCATCAAGTAGTGCGGGATTCCGACGCGCAGCGATACCGACGGGATACTGCGTGCGTCGAGCGCAGCGTGGAGAACGCCGGCGATGCCGGTAACGCCTTCGTAGGATGGGGCGATAAGCCCGAGCCTTTGAGCGAGGTCGGCATTGGCCGTACTGCCCGTGACCGGTGGACGTCGGGTGTGCGGGATCGCTTCGGCAGCCGAGCCGACGGTGACGACTGCCTCGCATCCGAGCGCCTCGGCGACGATAATGATCGCATCGACGTAGGCCGACCAGTACAGGTGCGGTTCGACGCCGACGAGCGACACGATGTCACGGTGTCCTGCATTGCGTTGGAGGACGATTTCGTTCGAGGGCCACTGGATCTTGCGTATGCCGTCGTCGACTGACACCAACGGGCGCTGCTGGGTGAAGTCGTAGAACGGGTCAGGGTCGATCTCCCCGACGATCACTGCCTGCTCGACGTCCATGAACGACTCCACCGCATGGCTCGCTGCACTGGCCACGTCGAACCAGCCCTCGAGGCCGACCAGCATCACGGGTCGGTCGAGCGGCCCGATATCACCTGTCGAGAAGTCGAGTACCTCGGTGACGTCCACAGCGGTCAGTCTGCCAGTGCGCTGACGACATGGTCGACCGAACGGGTGAGTGCCTCGACATCAGAGGGCTCAACGGCGGGGAACATACCGACTCGCAGCTGGTTGCGGCCGAGCTTTCGGTACGCATCGGTGTCGAGAACGCCATTGGCGCGCAGCGCTGCGCAAACGGCGTTGGCGTCGATGGCGTCGTTGAGGTCGATCGTGCCCACGACATTCGATCGCTCGGCTGGGTTGCTTACGAACGGAGTTGCCCACTCGCGAGAGTCAGCCCACCCGTAGAGCGTGGCGGCCGACTCAGCGCTACGTCCAGAGGACCAGGCAAGCCCCCCGCTGTCGAGCATCCAGTCTAGTTGCTCATTCAGCATCACCAGTGTTGCGACGGCCGGGGTGTTGTAGGTCTGGTTTTTGGTCGAGTTGTCGAGTGCAACCTTCAAGTCGAGTGACGCTGGGCGCCAGCGCGGGGAGCTGCCGATCTCGTTGATCCGATCTACCGCGGCTGGAGAGCACGCAGCGAGCCACAGGCCACCGTCGGACGCAAAGCACTTCTGTGGCGCGAAGTAATACACGTCGACCTCGCTTGGCGACCAGGTCAGTCCGCCAGCGGCCGACGTAGCATCGACTACCACGAGGCTAGATCCAGCGGACGTGCCGGTCGGCCGCCGCAGGTCCATCGCCACGCCGGTGGAGGTTTCGTTGTGCGTGAGCGCGTACACATCGATGCCCTCTTCAGCTACGAGCGTCGGGTGGGTGCCGACATCGCTTTCCATCACAGATGGATCTCCGAGGTGCGGTGCAGCAGCACACGCATGGGCGAACTTTGAGGAGAACTCGCCGAAAACTGCGTGCTGGCTGCGCCCGCGGACGAGTCCAAACGTTGCGATATCCCAGAAAACGGTCGATCCGCCATTGCCCAGCACGATTTCCCAGCCATCGGGAAGCTGGAAGAGGTTGTCCAGCTTCGACCTGACTGCACCAACAAGATTCTTGACGGGTGGTTTGCGGTGAGACGTACCGAGCAGGGTGTCGCGAGCCACGACGATGGCGTCGATCTGTTCGTGGCGAACCTTCGATGGGCCGCAGCAGAAGCGACCGTCCGCCGGGAGGAGTTCTTTGGGGATGGTGATCTGTTCGGGCCTTGCGTTCACCCGGTCAGCATGGCGGCGTTGACCACGGTCCCCAACCGGTCAAGAAAACGGCTGCCGGGCGCGCCTGGTCCCGCCGGTAGCGTCGGTAAGTGTGAACCGCGCATCGCACCGCCTCTCCGCCATCCATCCGTCGGCCACCCTCGCCGTCGACGCCAAGGCCAAGGCGCTCAAGGCGGCGGGAGAGAACGTGATCGGCTTTGGAGCCGGTGAGCCCGATTTTCCGACTCCGCCACACATCGTCGAGGCAGCGCAGGCAGCGTGCGCCGATCCGAAGAATCACAAGTACTCGCCGGCCGGCGGCTTGCCAGAACTGAAAGAAGCGATCGCGGCGAAGACAATGCGCGACTCGGGTCTCGAATGTGACCCTGCTCAGGTCCTCGTCACGAACGGAGGGAAACACGCGGTGTACACCGCCTTCGCTGCGCTGTGCGATCCCGGCGATGAGGTTATTTGCCCGGCGCCGTACTGGACGACGTACCCCGAGGCGATCACGCTTGCAGGTGGTGTGCCAGTCGTCATCGACACCGACGTCAAGTCAGGCTTCAAGGTCACGATCGAGCAACTGGATACGGCCAAGACTGACCGCACCAAGGTCCTGTTGTTCGTCAGCCCCGACAACCCGTCGGGCGCCGTCTACACACCTGCTGAGGTGAAGGCGATCGGCGAGTGGGCCGTTGCGAACGGCGTCTGGGTGATCACCGACGAGATCTACGAGCACCTGACCTACGGCGCCACTGAGTTTTCGTCGATGCCGGTACTCGTCCCGGATCTCGCCAAGCAGTGCCTGGTCGTCAACGGCGTGGCTAAAACGTATGCGATGACCGGATGGCGGGTCGGTTGGATGATCGGCCCGACGGATGTCATCAAGCCTTCCACCAGTTTCCAGTCGCACGCGACGTCGAACGTCGCCAATGTGTCTCAGCGAGCTGCGCTCGCAGCTGTATCGGGTCCGCTCGACGACGTCGAGATGATGCGTGAGGCGTTCACGCGTCGGGGCCGGTTAATTCACTCGATGCTCAACGATATCGACGGTGTCGTCTGCCCTGAGCCGCAGGGCGCGTTCTATGCGTTCCCCGACCTGCGTGGATTGATCGGCCGGAGTTACGGCGGCGTCACTGCGAACAGCACGTTAGAGCTGGCCGACATCGTGCTCGACCAGGCGAAGGTGGCCTGGGTGCCGGGCGAGGCCTTCGGGACCCCCGGGTACGGTCGATTCAGCTTCGCGCTCGGTGATGCCGACATCGAGTCGGGTATCGACCGCCTCGCTGCGCTTGTGAGTTGACCATCACCGTCTCTGGTCAGTCGAGCGAGTCGGGCATCGTTCCGACCCTCGAACTGAAGTGTTCGACGGCGATGACGACTGCAGCGCCAACGATGGCGAGCACGATCGGCAGGGCGATCTCGCCTGAAGGAGCGGCGAGCGTTGTTGTGAAGGTCCCGTTCGGCCAGGGCCAGAGGACGCGCATCGACCCGAGCATCAGACCGATCATCGCTGCGATCACCTGGTTGCGGTAGTGATGGAGCAGCCAACTCAGCAGAGTGGAGAAGAGTGCGAGTCCGGCGACGCAGCCAATGGCAAACGCTGTGAGCGATCCGAAATCGCGATCGTTGACCGCACCGAGGACCTCGGTGTACATGCCGAGCATCACGAGGATGAAAGAGCCCGAGATCCCAGGGAGGATCATTGCGCAGATCGCGATCGCACCGGCTACAGCGAACACCCAGAACGGCTGGGTGACGACTTCATCGGTGCCTTCAGCGACTCCGGTGTCTTCGCGGAGACCAAGGAGGAAAAACAGAACGATCCCAACGCCGGCGATGATCGTGAGGGTGGCTGCGTCGATCCGCTCCAGGAGGTGCCACGCGATCCAGATAGTGCCGACGACGAGGCCGAAGAACAGCCCAGCCATTGCAATGGTCTCCTCTTCGAGGAGGCGCTCGAGCACCGATGACAGTGCAGCGATTGCTGCGAGGATGCCGGCGAGGAGGGAGATCAGCCAAACCCATTCGATGTCAGCCATGGTCTGCTTGAGTCCGGCGCCATCACCGGTTAGCAGCTGCTTGAGGCCACGCGCCCCGATTCGGATGTTGAGGATGAGCCGGTCGTAGATACCCAGCACGAGTGCAACCGTGCCACCGGACACGCCCGGGACAATGTCGGCCGCACCCATCGCGAAGCCGCGTGCGAGCTGTGCGACGGAGCTGAGCAATGAGCGTCGGGGGTCGGGCACGGCTGATGAGGCTACCGAGCCCACCAGATCGAGTGGCGGAGGGCCAGTCCGGAGACGACGATCAACACGAGGCACTCACCAACCTGCTCAACGGCACCGAGGATGTCACCGCTCACGCCACCGAATGTGCGGCTGGCGATCATGGCCACGATGGAGGCACCGATGGCTACCGCCAACGCAAGTGGGACCACCCACCAGCCCACGGCAAGCGTCCCCAGGGTGAGCGCTGCGATGACGCCGATAGCGGCGCGGCGCGTCGACAGCGCCCGTGCGTAGTCGGCGCCGAGCCCCTCGGTCGGAATCGGTGGGGCAACCCCCATCACCGCTACTGCAGCACCACGGCCGAGCGCGTGCGCCGCGACGAGACCTCCGAACGCTGCGGCCGGGCCGAGCGAGCCGACGCAGAGCACCCGGACGAGGATTGATCCGACCATTGCAGCCACGCCGTAGCTGCCGTGTCGCGAGTCCTTGAGGATCTCTCTTCGGTCCTCTGGCGTCCATCCACCCATCGCGTCAGCGGTGTCGGCGAGGCCGTCCTCGTGGAATGCGCCGGTGAGCATCACGCCCACCGTCACGGCGATGGAAGCAGCAACGGTCGCCGGCACAAGTTGGTATAGCCCGACCATGACGCTGCCAACCACCGCACCGATCGCTGCGCCGACTACTGGAAACCAGGGGACGGATGCGGCCAGGTCGGGTGCAGCCCGCACCCGGATAGGAATGCGAGTAAGGAATTGCAACGCGCCGATGCAGCCGAGCCGAGGCATCAGACGGCGGGGCCGAACCATTCGTCAAACGTTGCGACCTCGACCACGCCGGCGCATGCCATCTTGACGAGGGGAAGAGCGGCCATGGCCCCTGACCCCTCGCCAAGGCGCATCTCGAGGTCGAGCAGCGGGGGTTTCTCGAGTCGCTCGAGGAGAAGGCGGTGGCCGGGCTCGGCCGAGCAGTGGCCAACGATGCAATGGTCGAGTGCCGTCGGCTCCGCCACGTGAAGCGGCAGCATTGAAGCAGTACAGATGTAGCCGTCGAGGATGATGGGGATCGACCGATGTCGTGCGGCGACGGCAGCAGCAGCCATACCGACCAGTTCGGATCCGCCGACCTCTCGCAAGATCTCGAGCGGATCGGCGACGCCGGCGATCCGTCGGAGCGACTGCCGCACGGCGTTTCGCTTGCGTTCGAGGCCGGCGTCGTCGATGCCGGTTCCGCGACCGACCCACATCGTCGCTTCGCCTTCGGCCAACGCTGCAGTAACTGTTGCGGCCGCAGTGGTGTTACCGATCCCGAGTTCGCCGAGGATCAACATGTCGGTGTCGAGGTCATTGACGGCGGCGAAGGCCGTCGCAGTGATTTCGTCGAATCGCTCGGTGGTGAGCGCCGATTCGTGGCGCATGTCAGCGGTTGGGCGTCCGACCCCGACATCAACTGCGGTGACCGTCGCACCAGCAGCGTCGGCGAAGGCATTGATCGTGGCAAGTCCCTGCTGCGTTGCATTCAGCATGGCGGCGGTGACGTCCGTCGGGTAGCTGCTCACTTCGGCTGCCGCCACGCCGTGGTCCCCGGCGAAGACAAGAGCGACGGGGCGTGAAATTGTTGGCGATGCAGTGCGTTGCCAGCCCGCCTTCCACACGGCGATGTCGTCGAGCCGAGCGAGTGCTCCAGTCGGTCGGAGCACACTGTCGGCGCGAGATCTGATTCTGGCGCGTGCGGTTCCGTCAGGTGCGGGGAGATCGGTGAGTCGGTCGCTGAGCAGGCTCATGTCAGGTGCTTCCAAGGGTTGTCGAGTCGGGTGGCGCGGCCGGCGACGAGCAGCAGAGAGGGGTCCGCAACTTCGGCCCAGGCCTGGTTGACGAAGCCCAACACGTCCCGGTATCGCCGGCCGATCCCGGTTTCAGGGTGGACGCCAAGTCCGACCTCGTTCGTGATCGCAACGGTTGGCTCGGGGCGTGTAGCTGCTGCTGCTGCTGCTGCGGTCGCCAGAGTGCGGATTTCGCATTCCTCGAGCTCACGCCACATTAGGTTGGAGGTCCAGAGTGTGAGGCAGTCGACGATTGCGAGCCCGTCGTCGACTGATGCGAGTGCGTCGATGAGATCGAGCTCTTCTTCGATCGTGGCCCATGTCGCCGGCCGCTCCCGGCGGTGGCGTTCGATCCGGTCGGCCATGTCTGCGTCATCGGTTCCCTCAACTCTGGGTGCCGTGGCGATGTAGGTGACCGGCATTCCAGCCGCATGATGCCGATAGCCGATTTCGACTGCGAGCGAGCTCTTGCCGCTGCGCGCGCCACCGATCAGAAGAGTGAGCGCCACTAGTTGCTCAGTAGTCGATGCCGCGCATCGCGCCGATGCCCTGCTGGTATGCGTGTTTGATCTCGGTCATTTCCGTAACGGTGTCGGCGACGTCGGTTAGCTCGGGGGCGGCATCGCGTCCGGTGACGATTACGTTCACATGCGGCGGGCGGTTGCGGATGGGTTCGACAATCTGCGCGATGGGAAGCCACCCGAACGCGCTGAGGTATGTCAGCTCATCGAAAATCAGGAGTTGATGCTCGCCCGCGGCCATCAGCGAACATGCCTTCGCCCATCCTTCGGCGGCGTGGGCGATGTCATTCGACAAGTCGTCGGAGTCCCACGTGAACCCATCGCCAAACGCATACCAGTCGACGCCAAGCTGTCGCCCGACCTTCTCTTCGCCGACGTTCCAGTTGCCTGACTTGATGAATTGCACGACAGCGACGTCCCAGTCGCGAGCGACGGCGCGGACCATCATCCCGAACGCCGACGACGATTTGCCCTTGCCATTACCGGTGTTGACCACAACGAGTGACTCGGCACGCCGCAGTCCGTCTGGGCGGGGGTCGGCGGTCGGTGCAGTCGATTCGTCATGATCGTCGAGAGGGGTCACGTCGGGGGAGTCAATCATGAGATTGGGAAGGCTACGCATCTCCGGCTACTGTGTCGAACTGTCCTCGACAGAGCGAAGTCCGGTGAGATTCCGGCGCTGTCCCGCAACGGTGATGATCAGGTTTCACAATTCCTGATTGAGTCCGGTCGCCTCTGCCGTCGACGCGAATGATTATCCCTCGAGGCAAGGGAAGGTTCGCACGCTGCGGCTTAGCGCAGCGATGTAGCCCAGCTTGTCCTCCACATCTCCTGGAGGAACAATATGAACACCCGAACACTGGTCACCGCACTGGCTGGCCTGTCACTAATTGCGGCCGCGTGCGGAAGCGATTCGGACAGTGACGAGTCGTCGAGCACGGATTCGACTACGACCGAAGCGCTGTCGAACGAATCAGTCGACACCAAGTCCGCCGTCACGGAACCTGAAGCACCGGAGTCGGCCGTCACGGAGCCAGTCACGACCGATGGCGCTGGGGTCACCCCCGAACGTGTTGTCTCGCTGAGCCCGACCCACACCGAAATAATGTTTGCGATCGGTGCTGGTGACCTGCTCGTCGCTGTCGACGATTTCTCGGACTACCCGGCTGAAGCCCTTGAGCTTCCGAACGAGCTGTCCGGTTTCGAGCCGAACGTCGAGGCAATCGCCTCGTACGAGCCGGATCTCGTCTTGATCGGCGGTGACTTCACGGGGCTCGGCGACCAGCTTGCGGAACTTGACATCGAGTCGTGGGACGGCCCCGCTGCGTCAACAATTTCGGATACGTACACGCAGATTGAGCAGCTCGGCGCGGCGACCGGCAACGTGGCCGAAGCGGCCGAGCTGGTGTCATCGATGCAGACCCGAATCGACGAGATCGTCGCAGAGTCGGGCGACAGTGGGGCCGGGCTCAGCTTCTACCACGAGCTTGACCCGACGTACTTCAGTGCCGACTCTTCGACGTTTATCGGTGAGGTATATGGCGCGCTCGGTTTGGAGAACATTGCCGATGGCGACGAGACCGAGAGCTTCGGGTTTCCGCAGCTCAACGCTGAGTTCATCGTCGCAGCGAATCCCGACCTCGTCTTCCTCGCCGACACTAAGTGCTGCGCCGAGACCGCTCTCACGGTGGCGGCGCGCCCCGGATGGAACGCAATCGCGGCAGTCCAGAACTCAAGCGTCATCGAAATGGATGACGACGTCGCTTCACGCTGGGGTCCGCGCATCGTGGACTATCTCGAAGACGTTGCCGCTGCCGTGGCGAACGTTGAGGTCGGCGTCGCCGCCGAGAGCTGATCGAGGAAGTCGACGGACGTGGCTGATCGGACCGATCGGTGGTGGTTCGGGGTAGGTGCGGCGTGCGTCGCCGCAGCGGTCGTCCTCGGCGCCTCGATCGGCCCGGCCGGCCCTGATTGGTGGCGGGTGCCACTCGAGTTCGTCAACCGTCTTCCGCTGATCTCGATCGAGACTGGGGTGAGCGAGAGCGAGTGGGCAATTGTCTGGAAGATCCGGATGCCTCGGGTAGTGCTTGGAGGTGTTGTTGGCGGCATGCTGTCGATCGCCGGAGCGAGTTACCAGGGAGTGTTTCGCAATCCGCTCGTCGGTCCGTATTTGCTGGGAGCCGCGGCCGGGGCGGGCCTAGGAGCGACTCTTGCGCTCACCGTTGGCCGCGGGGTGACGTCGTCTTGGGCCGTCGACCCGGTCCCGACCGCAGCGTTCGTCGTCGCCGTCGCGAGCGTGATGGTGACCTACACCGTGGGAGCAGCTTTCGGGGGTGATCGCACGGGAGTCACGCTCGTTCTGGCGGGTGTCGCCGTAGTCTCCTTCACTTCTGCCGTGCAGACATTCCTCCTGCAGCGCAACCTGGAGGTGTTCCGGGAAGTCTTCCGCTGGATCACGGGAAGTCTGGCGAACGCGACGTGGGGAGATGTGGGGCTGGTGTTTCCATACGCAGTCGTCAGCGTGGTCGTGTTGCTCATACACCGCCGGCATCTCGATCTGTTTCGTGTCGGCGGCGATGAGGCCGCAACGCTCGGCATGAGCGTTGCGCGCACCAGGTTGACGATCGTGATCGCCGCAACGCTGGGCACCGCGGCCGTTGTGTCAGTCAGCGGCTTAATCGGCTTTGTCGGGCTGATCGTGCCTCATGTTGTCCGGCTGCTCGCCGGTGCCGGTCACCGTCGGCTCCTGCCCCTATCGCTGATGGGGGGTGCAGCGTTCCTGATTCTTGCGGACATTCCCGGGAGGATGCTGTCGAATCCGGCCGAGACGCCGATCGGCGTGGTGACAGCGTTCATCGGCGCACCCTTCTTCATCTATCTCCTCCGGACGAAGCGGGTTGGCGCATGAGTGAGCTCACCTTGAATGGGATTTCGGTGCAGTACGGAGATCGGACTGCGCTGCGTTCCTTCAGTGATGGTGTGCCAGCGGGGGAGTGGGTCGGTCTGATCGGGCCGAACGGTGCCGGAAAGTCCTCCTTGTTGAGAGCCGTCGCCGGGCTGGTTCAATATGGGGGCGCGATGTACGTTGACGGAGTAGATCTGGCAGGGCTCGGCGACCGCGATCGGGCCCAACAGATTGCCTACGTGCCGCAGGAACCCTTGATTCCTGGTGACATGACAGCGTTCGAATACGTGCTGCTCGGACGTAATCCTTACATCGGATACTTCGGCGGGGCGTCACGGCACGATCGGTCTGTCGTCGATGACGTCCTCGATCGGCTGCGGCTCAGGGAGTTCGCAGATCGGATGCTTGGTGCGCTCAGCGGTGGGGAACGCCAGCGGGTCGTGCTGGCACGTGCGTTGGCGCAGGAGACACCGATCTTGCTGCTGGATGAGCCGACGTCGGCACTCGACATCGGCCACCAACAGCAGGCGCTCGAACTGGTGACCGAGTTGCGCGAAGCCCAGCAATTGACGGTGATTTCGGCCCTACACGACCTGACCCTGGCCGGGACCTATACCGATCGTCTCGTCATGCTCGATCACGGTGAGGTGATTGCTGCTGGCCCGGCGCGCGAGGTGCTCACAGCGGAGCGTCTCGGCGCGGTCTACCGAGTTTGCGTCACGGTCGACGTCGATCCAGAAGACGGTGCTGTGATCGTCGTGCCGCGTCGAGGGTTCCTCGCGTCATGACGCGGCTGAAGGTGCCCGGATGCAGATCCGACACAGACCAGTCATGCCTGGTGACAGCGTTGTGTCGATCGTTCGTGCGTCCGGGGGATCGTTTCTCCGTCTAAGGGGCAGAACATGTCGAACCACGTATGCGTCGTCGATGGAAAAATAAATCGACTCTGCCCAGCGCCGCAGGCCCGAGCCGCTGGGGTCGAACCTGACGTCCGGATGAAATCGGTGCTGCTCGAGCCGGGGCCTGACACGAAGAGCCAGGTGGTCGTGCGCCGTATGGTTAATGGCGCGTTGAGTGCCATACCCCGGAGCAATCGATGTAACTTGCTCTGGGCGGTGATGGCGATGCCACACCGCGACCTGGCATCCGAGAACGAAGTGAGTCATGCCATCATGGCTCTGCGGCGGAGTGAACGGATGGTGTTGAATTGTTTACGCTCGACGCATGGACGAGTACCCGGAATTCGACAGCGTTGAGCCGTACGGCACCGTGCGATCGATCGCCGATGAGCGGGCACACCGGAAGCGGATGTGCGCGATCGGCTACCGGATCTTTGCTGCGCAGCGCTGGGGTCAGCTCGGCGACGGGCACGTGTCGGCGCGTGATCCAGAGCTGACCGATCATTTCTGGCTTCTTGACTGGGGGGTCGCGTTCGGCGCGGCGACGGTCGACCGCCTCGTGCTCGTTGGACCGGATGGACAGGTAAAGGACGCCAACGGGAACCTCACCGGTGCGGTCAACACCGCCGGGTACAACATCCATGCGCCGATCCTGGCTGCGCGTCCCGACGCGGCGTCGGCGGCTCACACGCATACGCAGTTCGGCACGCCGTGGTCAGCGAACGTTGCGCCGTTCCGAGCGATGAGTCAGGAGTCGTGCGCCTTCGCTTTCGATCAGTCGCTGTTCGACGACGAGGAAGTCGAGGTGCTCTCGGTCGATGGCGGCAAGCGCATAGCTGCCACCATCGGCGAGTCGAAATTGTGCATCCTGCGTAACCACGGCCTGCTTACGGTCGGTCGGTCCGTGGAGGCCGCAGTCGGCTGGTTCGTCATGGCCGAACGCGTTGCGGAGGTACACGTGAAGGCACCCGATGGCAAGGCGATCGGTGCCGCAGCCGCGCGCATCGCCGCTGCGACCCTCGCGCCGGAGTCAGCTGGTTGGCGTGTGTTCCAGTGGCTGCAGCGGAGTCTCGTGCCGGACCCGACTGTCGTGGACTGATCGCCACCTCAACCCAGAGCGATCACCCCGATCACGCCGACGAGTACGAGAGCGCTTGCGGCGTACTCCGCGCGCGTGTGTCGTTCGCGTAGCCAAATCGCGGAGATGGCGAAGGCCAAGACAAGTTCGACCTGTCCGAGCGTTCGGACACGGGTGGCGGTAGTTAACGTGACCGCCACCGCCCAGCACGCCGAGCCGGCCGCGCTCAGGACTCCGACCGGGATCGCCGCGCGCCAGTTGGTGAAGATGTCGCGGAGTGAGGACCGGTCGGATGCGACGAGTTGTGCGCCGTTTACCAGCGTCTGAATGCCGAGCATCACGGTCAGGGTCAACAGCGCTCGGTTCCAGGCGGGGCCGTTGCCGAGCGAATTTGATGCTGCGTGAATTCCTGCTGCGGCAACGGCGAACCCCAACCCGGCTGCCAGACCCATCAGTGCCGCCGGGTCGCCAATCATCTTGAGGGCATCGGTGATTTTGTGGGGCGATGCGAGCCACGCGACACCGGACATGCACACCAGAGCCGCCACCCATCCGAGTGGTTGCATCGCCTCGCCGAGGAAGACCGCTGATATGACGGCGACGAGGATCACCTCGGTTTTGACGTAGACCGTTCCAATCGCGAAGTCACGCAGCTGGAACGACTGCAGGAGCGCAATGGTGCCGAGGATCTGGGCGATACCGGCTCCGGCGATGATCGGCCAGAAGTGTGTAGGCGGCAGCGGCAGCTCCGACCCGAACACTCCGAACGTGACGAGCGACGCGACGGCTGCGAGCGGGAACCCGTACGCGTAGCGGACAAAGCCGGCTGGCACCACTGGCAGCATGCGCCGCAGTTCGTGTTGCCGGGCCGTCCGCAGAATCTGGAATGTTGCCGCCGCAAGAGTGATGAGGATCCACATTATATCTCAGTATGTGAGAAAAAAATACTGATGGGTGGGAAGACGATATCAGCGGGCCGGTGACGGGAGATACCACGCGTCTTTGTTGTTGACCAGAATTGACGAGGCTTCCGACGGCCCCCACGAGTTGCGGAAGTACGGGAAGATTGGCCCGGGCTCGTCGAGCGCCGGCTGGACGACACGCCAGGTCCCCTCCACCACGTCCTGGCGAGCGAACCGACGCAACGACCCGATCAAGGCGTCGCCGAGTAGGCGCTCGTAGGCATCCTGGCGTTCGCCGAGCGCGGCAGCGAAGTCGACGTCGACGTCGACTTCCTGGCTGTCCAAGTCGGGGCCTGGCGTTTTCGCCTGCAGCGCGAATGTGACGCCATCGTTCTTGCCGAGTCGGAGTCGGATCAAGTTGCGCTCTGGGGGTGGGCTGCCCGCCCCGTCGAACAACATGCGTGGGGGGCTACGCAATTCCACGACCGCTTCGGTCGCCGACTCCGCCAGGCCCTTGCCGACTCGCACGTACCATGGCACCCCAGCCCATCGCCAAGAATCGATCTCAAGCCTCGCAGCGGCGAAGGTCTCGACCTCGGAATTCTCAGGCACACCCTTCTCGTCTCGGTAACCGACGTACTGCCCGCGAACGAGCGAGCCCGCGTCGATGGGGCGCATGGCGTTAATAACCTTCGCCTTTTCGTCTTGGAGGAAGCCTGGGTCGGGGCCGGCTGGCGGTTCCATCGCAAGAAGAGCGACGACTTGTAGCAGGTGATTTTGTAGCACATCGCGGATCGCTCCGACTCCTTCGTAGAAGTTGCCGCGGCCTTCGATGCCGATGCTCTCCGACATCGTCACCTGCACACTGCGCACGTAGTGCCGGTTCCAAACCGGCTCGATCATGGTGTTCGCGAATCTGAAGACGAGGAGGTCCTCGACAGCTTCTTTGCCGAGGTAGTGATCGATTCGGAAGATGTGGTCCTCAGGGAAGACGGCATGCAACGTCTTGTTCAGCTCGATCGCAGAAGCGAGGTCGCGGCCGAACGGCTTCTCAACGACGATGCGCCCGCGCGTGTTCAAGCCAACGGATGCCAGCTTCTTCGCGACCATCGGGAACATTGACGGCGGGATCGCCATGTAGAACACCGCTGTGGTTGAACCACATCGGTCGAGGGCGTCGCGCAGGCAGGTCCAGGTCGCTTCGTCGGCGTAGTTGCCCTGAATCAGGTCGAGTCGCGCCTCAAGCGAGTCCACGACCGTCGCATCTGCGCCATCGACATGGGTGTTGATTGAGTCGCGAGCGTGCATCCGGAAGTCCTCGTCGGTCCATGTGCTGCGGGCAACGCCGATCACCGGGACGCGAAGCGTGCCGTGACGTTCGAGGGCGTAAAGGGACGGGAACAGCTTCCGCTTCGCAAGATCGCCTGTGGCGCCGAACAGCACGAGTGCGTCGGCCTCAGGTTGGTGGGCGTGCATCTGGGTTGTGCCGAGGTACGCGCCTGGGCGCTGCTCGTCAAAGTTGCCCGTCATCGTGACGACTCCGTGCGCTCCGTGTGCCCGCCGAACCCGGCTCGCATTGCGGAGAGGGCCTTGTTCGCCACGTCATTGCGGCCCCGGGATACGAACCGCTGGTACAGAGCGGCCGACAGGACCGGTACTGGAACCCCCTCGTCGATCGCTGCGTTGATCGTCCACCGTCCCTCGCCGGAGTCGCTCACATGTCCGCTGTACCGGCTCAGGTCAGGATCATCGTAGAGCGCCTCGGCGGTGAGGTCGAGCAGCCATGAAGTGATGACCGAACCACGCCGCCAGACCTCGGCCACCTTCGGGAGGTCGAGGTCGAACTGATAGTACCCCGCTGTGTCGAGGGGCGCGGTTTCCGCGTCATTGTCATGGGTCTCGCTTCCTATGTTGGCCTTTGCCAGGACGTTGAGTCCCTCGCCGATAGCCGCCATCAGCCCGTACTCGATCCCGTTGTGCACCATCTTCACGAAGTGACCGGCGCCGGTCGGTCCGCAGTGCAACCACCCCCTCTCCTCTGGGGCGGGCTCGCCTGTTCGTCCTGGAGTGCGTTCTGCAGCATCGACGCCGGGTGCGAGTGTGTCGAAGATTGGTTGCAGTCGACCGATAGCGGTGTCCCCGCCGCCGATCATCAAGCTGTAGCCGCGTTCGAGCCCGGCGACTCCGCCGCTGGTTCCGACGTCGACGTAGTGGATCCCTTTCGGGGTGAGCTCTTTTGCCCGGTCGACGTCGAGGCGGTACCACGAGTTGCCGCCGTCGATCACGGTGTCGTCCGTGTCGAGCAGGGGAACGAGAACGTCGAGCATTTCGGATACGAACGCTGCGGGGATCATCACCCAAATCGACCGGGGTGTGTCGAGTGTCGCGACGAATTCCTCGAGCGTGGTCGTGCCGGCGAATCCTTCCTCAGCCAGAGCGGTGACGGCATCGGCGTTCACGTCGTAGACGACACAATCGTGGCCGCCGTGCTTGAGCCGTCGCGCCATGTTGGCGCCCATGCGCCCGAGTCCGATCATTCCGAGTTGCATTACGACAGCCTGCCATGCCGTCATCAGAAGCGTGCCGCCGCCGACTGGGCATGTCCGTGAGTTCGTGCCGGCGTGCACGTGCAGCGACATCGACGGTGTGTGCGTCGTCTTATTCGCGGACATCGGAAAATGAGCTGCCCGTCGCTGGTGCACGGCGACCCAACGACGCAGCACGGATGCCCCGCTCTTCTTCTGCTGCTTGATGCCCGTCAGAGGGTCCCTGGAGCAACCGACGGAAAACGATCGACGTCGCGTCCGAGCGTCAGGCGCACCACCTTGTGCGGAAGCCCGGTGTCGGGGGTCTCGAACTCGGCGCCGACAACGGTGAAACCGGCGCGTTCGTAGAAGCTGATGGCCGTCACCCGGGCATTCGCCCACACGACGGTGCTCCCGCTGGATCGGCACCGCTCGATGCCCGCGGTGAGCAGTCTTGACCCGAGGCCACCGCCGATGAGTGCGGGGTCGGTGGCCATCCCGCGGATCTGGGTCGCCGAAGGCCCGCTGAGCCATGTCGAGACGGCGACTATGGATCCTGAACCATCCCGGATCCCAAGATGGAACGTGCCAGGATCATTGTCGCCGTCCCATTGGAGGTGTGCGGCGGCCTGGTTGTTGCGCAGGACGCGCTGCCGCAAGGCATAGGTCTCTGCGGCAGTGATCTCAACCGGGTCACTTGGACCGATCGGCGTCATCGAGCGTTCTGGATTTCGTCGAGACGCACGGTGCGGTCAGCGATCGCTGCAGCTTCGTCGACGTCATGGGTTACAAGGAGCGCAGTTGCGCCCGTGGCGCGGAGGAGGTCGGTGAGTTCGTCAACGAGTTTGTTGTGGAGCTTGAGGTCGAGCCCGGTCAGCGGTTCGTCGAGCAGCACCAGACGCGGTTCGTTTACCAGTGTGCGGGCCAGTGCCACCCGCTTCGCCTCGCCGCCGGACAGCTCGGTGACCTTGCGCGAGCCCATCCCGTCGAGTCCCACCCGGGCCAACCAGTCTCCTGCTTGCCTTTGGCGCTCGGTGCGGCCAACTCTTGCCATCTTCAGGCCGAACGCAACGTTGTCCAGCGTTGATCGGTGTGGAAAGAGCTGGTTGTCCTGAAACACCATCCCGATCCCTCGCCGGTGGGTCGGTGTGCGCGTGACGTCCACGCCGTCGATGCGGACGATTCCCGAGTCGGGAGCGATGATGCCGGCGACAACTCGGAGCAGCGTGCTCTTACCGCCGCCGGATGGCCCGAGTAGCGCTACCACTTCGCCGGTGGTCACGGAGAGGCTCACGTGATCCAGCACAGTGGTCCCGTCGAACGACACCGAGATTCCCGACAGCTCGACGTCAGCGCCGCGCATCGGCGTGCCTCTCGTCGAGCGTCCCGCTCCGAGCCTTTGAGTGTCCGGCAAGGTCACCGGTTCGGTCGATCACGATCACCAGTGTGACCGTGGCAGCTGCGAGGATCGTTGCGAGCGCATACCCCTTCGCCTGCAGCAGCGACCCGGTGCGAGCGAGGAGCTGCTCAATGGCGATCGGGAGGGTCTCGCCGCCACTACGGGACAGGAAGCTGGTCGCTCCGAATTCTCCGAGCGAAATCGCCGCGGCGAAGGCTGCGCCGACAGCGAGAGGGCGCCATAGGTGCGGCACGACTACTTCGCGCCATGCCCGCGTCGGTGCTGCGCCCAGCGTGGCGGCGGCAAGTGATAGCTGGGGGTCGACCGAGCGGAGGACACCGAGTGTCGAGCGGACGACGAAGGGCACAGCAACCAGTGCGTGCCCAGCCGGTACAATCCACCATTCCGAGCGCCAGTCGTACGGTGCGGTGTCGAATGTGATCAGCATGCCGAAGCCGATGGTCACCGCCGAGGTCCCGATCGGGAGGAGTAGCCCGGCGTCGAGGGCGCGTCCCGCTCGCCGTGCCGCGGCGATACCGAGGCTGGCCAGTGCGCCGACGCCAGTCGCAAATAGGGTGGCCCACGCGGTGGTCTGGAGTGAGTTTGCGAGTGCGTCGAGCGGGTTGAGGCCGAGCGTGATCCCGGGCCGGATTTCTGTCGATCCGAGGTCGGTCCACGCCGTGACGGACCACCCTGAAGGCGTCGACAGCGACTTGATGACGAGGGCCGTTAGCGGAGCGATGGCGACCAGAGCGGTCGAGCCGGTGATGATGCTGACGACGGTCTTGTCCCGCCGAGTGCGTGGTTTCTGTGGGCGGGCGAGTGGCCGCAGTTCGAGTGCTCGTGAGTGTCGGCGTGCTAGCCGTGCCGACCAGATGGCAAGGAATCCGAGGATGATCAGTTGCAACAGAGCGAGCACAGCCGCTTGGTCGACTTGGCCGAGCTGCGTTGCACGCCTCCACACCTCGACCTCGATCGTGCGGGTGCCGGGGGCACCGAGGACCCGGATTACGCCGAACGACGTGAACGTGAACAGGAAGATGATCGCAGCTGCCGCCGCGACGGCGGGGCGGATTAGCGGGAGAGTGATCTCGCGAAAGACCACGAGTGGTGCGGCACCAAGTGTCGCGGCAGCATCTTCCATGTCAGCGGGGAGGTGCTCCCAGACCGTGCCGACTGCGCGGACCGTGACGGCAAGGTTAAACACGACATGTGCGCCGAGTACCGCCCACACCGTTCGGTCGAGGGTGTCGGGCAGGAGTGCAAGGATCGCCGCGCCCATCACGACAGTGGGCAGGACGAACAAGGCGGTGAGCAGGCCCAGGAGAATCCGGCGACCTGCGAAGTCGAACCGCGCGATCACCCATGCCGGAACGAGACCGACAATGACTGTCAGCAACGTCGACACCACTGCCTGCCAAGTGGTGAACCAGACGATCGACCAGGTCCGCGAGCGGCCGAGTACCGAACGAATGGATTCCTTGTCGACGGCCTCGATGACGAGGGTTGCGAACGGCCAGGCGTAGAGGATGGCAAGTCCTGCGACTGGAACGATGACCAGCGCACCGACGAGGCCCCCCGGAAGCCGATTCATCACCTCAGCCGTCGCCGCTCAGCCGATGACGAGGTCGGTCCACTCGTCGATCCAGGTCTCGCGGTTGGCGTCGATGGCTGAGGGGTCGAGCTCGCGACTGGTCTCAGGGATCACCGCGTACTCCTGGAACACCGGGTCGAGTTCGACGTCGGCATTGGCCGGGAAGACGAACACGTCGAGGGGGAGTGCAGCCTGGAAATCAGATGTGAGTAGGAAATCGACGAGCTGGCGGGCCGCATCGGGTTGGTCGGTGCCGGCGAGTACTCCAGCGAATTCGACCTGGCGGTAGCAGGTCGATTCAATGACGCCAGTCGGTGCTACTTCGAGTTCGGTCTCGGCGAAGAGCACCTCGAAGGGTGGACTTGAGCCGTAGCTGACGACGAGCGGTCGGTCGCCGCCCGCGTAGCTGAACTGCCCGTAGTACGCCGAAGTCCATCCGTCGACGACCTGCACGCCGTTGTCGACGAGATTCGACCAGTACGCCTGCCAGCCGTCAGTGCCGAATTCATCGATCGTTGCGAGTAGGAATGCGAGCCCGGGCGATGAGGACGCCGGATTCTGAACGACGAGTAGTTCCCGGTACATGGGATCGGTGAGGTCGTCCAATGTTGTCGGCGGCTTGAGGTCGAGGGCTTCGAGCGCGCCAACGTCGTAGTTGACGCACACGTCACCGAGATCGACGGGGGTTGCTTCGCCGTTCGGCACGAGGTTCGTGAGCGAGGCTGGAACGGCGTCGAGGCCGTCGGCGGTGTACGGCTCGAAGATTTTCGACTGGATCGCCCGCGAGAGGAACGTGCTGTCAATGCCCCACATCACATCCCCTTCTGGATTTCCAGCGGTGAGTTCTGCTTTGGAGAGCATCGTGCCGGTGTCGCCTGCGATGAGGATCTCGACCTCGATCCCGGTCCGGTCGGCGAAGTCAGAGAGCAGTTCGTTAACGCTTGTTCCCTCTGACGGAAACGACTCGTAGGCGACAAGCGTGATCGGTTCGCTCATTCTCGTATGGGTGGTCTCGGTGCGTTTGGTGGAGTCACCGCATGCGGTAATGGCCAAAGTGATGGCTGCGGCAGTTGCGGTGATGCGGGGTGTTGGCACGTCAGTTCCTTTCGATCGGAGGGTCGGTCTGCGGAACGTTGAAGATGGTGAGCACGCCGGACGACACGGTGATCGGCACAACGCCGTCAGCGTCGGTAACCTCGTAGCTCACGCCGTGGCCAACTACGGGCTCGAGGCGGTGTTTGTCGAGCGGCCAGCGCACGCCGGAGATGCCCACGCCGTTGCACTTCGGTCCGATCGCGAGTAGCGACAGTGTCGATGTCGGCTCGAGGAGAAGTTCGCGCCGTCCGGGCCCATGGATGACGTCGAGGTGCTGCCCGTTCCACCAGCAGTCCAGGATCGGGACACCGGTCAGGTGACGGGCAGCGAGCGCACCGATTGCTGCGATCGTGTGGTCGAGTCGGTCGCCGCCGCCGATCATCGTCAACCTCTCCGGCCGCATTCCGGCTGCGAACGCCAGAGCGAGTTCGGTGTCAGTCTGCGTCTTGTCAGCGGGATGACGAGCGATCGTTGCGTGCGCCTCGGCCCAGGCGAGGCCGTCATCGCTGACTGAATCGAGATCGCCGATGAGTCCCGAGGGGCGCAATCCGGCAGACAGTGCTGCGTCGAGTCCGCTGTCGACACCGAGCACAATAGACGTGGCGGGTATCGCAGCGACGATGCTGGGGGAGAGCAGTGAGGCTCCGGTGATGATTACGACGTGCTCGTTCACTTTCGACTTCCTACGCCGGCATGATCCGGTTCAGGTTCTCGGGTCGGTGACGGCGTGTCACCCTCTCAGCCTGCTGTTCCGCAGACTCCCCGTCGGGTTGTTATCAAGAGCCTACAGTCCTGATCGCGAGCGCGCCAATCGAAGCGATCAGCATCCCGATAACCGCCAGGTCAAAGCCGCGTGCCGACACGCGGTTGCGCAACCATGCGCCGATCGGAATCGATCCGAGGACGGGGATGCACGCAAGCAACGATGCGCCGACGCGACCGGCTAGTTCGCCCGATCCTGTGAGCACGAGGAACTGAGTCGTTCCTGACACAAGGAACAGTGACGTTACGGAGAGGATGTGGGCGCCGCGGGGAAGCCGGTAGCTGTGGATCCAGGAGCCGATGATCGGCCCGCTGATCCCGATCGCTCCCTGAAATGTTCCTGCGACTGCACCGACGGCTGGTGCAAGGCGGCGCGACCGCTCGAGTCCAATCTGGAGGTCCGGCTTCGCGAAGAATGTGATGACATAACCGGCGATCGCGACGATCAGCAAGATCACTAGTGGCTCTTCCGGCAGCGATACGAATGCAATGGTCCCGAGTGTTGCGCCAGCAACTCCGGCAACGGCAAGAGTCGGCAGGTCACGAGTTTCGGAACGGTGGCTCCGTTCGCGAAATGCCAGAGCTCCGTTCATCACCAGATTTGGGAATGCGATCGTCACGACGGCATCGTCAAGGTCTACGAACAACGCTGCTATCGGTATTGCGATGATCGGGAGCCCCATTCCAGTCACGGCTTTGACGATCGCCCCCACGATCACGGCGATCAACACGATCGTCAGCTCGGCTCCGGTCATCGTCGACTGACCCTACGGCCTGTACCTCGCGCAATACGGCGTCGTGCCTCTCGACCATCCCGAGGAGGCGGTTTGCGATAGGGGCGCAAGGACGGGGGGTGCCGCCATCGTGCGGAATTGTCGCCGTTCGGCGTGCTGGAGATTTAGTTCGCGTCACGTTGAAGTTTGTCGGCTTACTGCCGGAACTTCTCGTGGGTCGCGGCGCACTTGCGTCTCGTCGAGGTCGATCTCGTGCTGCTGGTGGTTCTTGACGCCACGATTGCCGGGGTCGCAGTGTCCCTTCCGCTTGTGTGGGCCGATGTCGTGGCTTACGTGTCGGGATTGTCCGTCCTCGACGAGTAGCGGGGTGGCTCGCGATCGGCGTCAGGATGATGGGAGTTGGTTGCGGTATGTCGCCAGGTCGAAGTAGTCCCGCCATAGGGTGATTTTGCCGCCGTGTACCTCCCATACGCCGGTGACGGGCATGTCCACCCACCCGAACGGCATCTCGAAACGATCAAGTCGTTCGTTGAAGACGGTCGGCCCATCAGCGGCCTGGCGATAGACCTTCCAGTCAACGGTGGTGGCGGCACCCAGCATCGGCTCGAGCAGCCCACGGATCTCGACGGGGCCATGGACCTTACCCATCGGTACGTTGTCGTATTCGCACTCGTCGCTAATGAGGGCGATCGCGGCGTCGAAGTCCTTCGCCTCGAGTGCGTCGATGAAAGCGGTCACGGTCTCCGATGGTGTCATGCGATCACCGTACGCGAGGCAGCGACGTCGCTACCTACGCTGGAGGAAGGAGGAATGCGCCCGCCGCCTCTATCTGCGAGGCAACGCGGATGAGCAGGTCCTCACGTCCGTAGGCGGCAACGAGCTGCACCCCGATGGGCAGACCGTCGGCTGAGACATGCAGCGGCAGGCTGATCGCAGGCTGCCCGCTCGTATTGAACGGCGGGGTAAACGACACGAACTCGCGGGCCCGCTTCATCCCGGCCATCGGGTCGTTCGGCGAGGCATCGTGTTCGCCGATACGGACGGGTGGTTCGGACAAAGTGGGTGTGAGGAGCAGGTCCCAGCCGTCCGCCCACCATTGCTGCATTTGTCGGCGGTACTCGTTAATTGCGGCGAGCGCTACGCCGAGATCGACGGCGCTCATTTGCTCGGCGAACTGGGACATCGCCCAGTTCACCGGCTCAACTTCGTCTTCGGTCAGATCCCGTCCGATCATCTTGCCCATCGTCTGAATGCCGAGCGACATGTTCGTCGCCCAGATCGCCATGAAGCGACTCGAAAAGGATGGGTCCTCTAGCACCGCCGGGTGGGAGTAATGAACGTCGTGGCCGAGTCCTTCCAGGAGTGAGGCCCCGTTGCGAGCGGCGGTCGCGCATTCAGGGTCGAGTTTGCCCTCTAGCGGATGGCTCGCCAGTAACCCGATCCGCAAACGACCAGGGTTGGCACCAACCTCATTGGCGAAAGGTCGGTTTGGCGCCGGGGTGATGACGTTGTCGCCGATGTCGGGGCCGCACACGGCATCGAGCAGGCCGGCGGTGTCACGCATCGATCGGGTTACCGCGAAGTGGACTCCGAGCCCCGATTCGTCGCGTTCTGGCCCCATCGTGATTCGACCCTGTGACGGTTTCAGCCCGATCAGACCGCAGCAAGACGCTGGGATCCGGATCGAACCGCCGCCGTCAGATGCGTTGGCGATCGGCACTAGTCCGGCGGCTACCGCAGCGGCCGCGCCCCCCGATGACCCACCTGGCGTGTGCTCTTTCGACCACGGGTTTCGCGTGGGTCCGAACGACAGTGGCTCGGTCACCGGCAACGAACCGAGTTCCGGGCTGTTGCTCCGACCCAGTGTGATCAACCCGGCGTCGCGCAAGCGGCTGACGAGTGTCGTGTCGTAGGTCGAGATCGGCAACTCTGCCTGTAGTGCGGCGTTGCCGTTAGTCATTGGGTGCCCAACCGAATGCGCCCATAGATCTTTGAGCAGCGTGGGCACACCAGCAAACAGCGGCATCGGCTTGTTCATTGCTAGCCGGCCGTCGACATCGGCTGCGGCGACGCAGGCGTCGTCGAACCACCGGACGACCACGGAGTTCAGCGGTTCATCAAATGTCTCGATTCGCTCGATGGCCGCCTCGACGAGGTCGGTCGCCGTGACCTTTCCGCGTGCGACCAATTGGGCTTGGGCGGTTGCGTCGAGCCAACGGGTGGATTGCGCGATGGATGAGGTCATGGAGCAGTTCCTAGCACTGTGACAACGGTCGCATGAATGCGTGGAATGTCCGTCATGCCGATTGTGTTTTTCATGTAGCCCGCAAGCGAAACCCAGATCCCCGCGCTGCGCACTCTGACTGGACCCTCATGGACCTCGACGTATCCACCACCGCGAATTTCAAGCCGGCACCAGCGACGGATCTGGACGATCAACTCTTGTCGACCCCCGAGGTAGAGGTCCGCGACGATCGGAAGCGCCCGCGCCGCTCGTTGATCACATTGATTGCGACCACAGCGAGTCGTCGCTGGAAGGGAACCCTCGCGTTTTTTATCGTCGTGGTGCTCGCCGGGGGTTACTCGTTCGGCTTCGGCCTTGACCGGGAGGGATTTCCGCCGATCAACACCCCGATTTCGATCGTCACCGGCACCTATTTCGTTGACGACATTGATCAGGTAGACGCCGACGTCACCCAACCGCTGGTCGACGCGTTTGACGGCGTCGACGGCGTTGTCGCTACCGAGGCGCAAGCCCGTCCAAGCTCGTTCGTGGTCGTTGTTGAGTTCGATGACTCGCTGGGCTCCGAAGAAGGGACCCAGCGCCTCGTCGATCTGGGAGTCGATCTTGGTGACGAAGTCTCCTCCGCGCTCACGATCGACTACCGAGCGGTCAACGCGGCGAAATTTGTCAACCAGTTTGATGTGCTTGTGTCCGTGGTCGGTCCCGCAGCCGCAACACCAGCCGATCTGCAGGAGCAGGCTGACTTTCTTGCAATCGGATTGCAGGAGACGTCGCAGGTCGAGGTCGCCGAAGTCCGCGACCTGATTACCGAATCAGACGATGAGTCACGGGTCACTAGGTTCACCCGGGTTGCACTCGACTCCAGCGGGTACGAGGAGGCGATCTCGGTAGGCCTTGTTAGGGCGGAGTCGTCGGATCTCGATGTCCTAGAATTCACTGACTTCGTCAACGGCCAGATCGCCACCAACCCCCTTGACGACGGCTATGCGGCCGTCGTCACGGCTGATTTTGCAACGGGTGTCGATCGTCAGCTCTCATCACTCACTCAGAACCTACTGACCGGACTGCTCGCAGTCGCCGCAGTTAGTCTGCTGTTGATCGGCTGGCGGGTCGCGTTGATCACCGCGGGCTTCATGGGCATTGTGATGCTCGGCGCACTCACGGGACTCTGGGCGGTCGGTTTCACCCTGAATACGATCACGCTGTTCGGGCTGATCCTTACGTTGGGGTTGCTGGTTGACGACGCAATCGTCGTTTCGGAGTCGATCGACGCGAACCGCGACAATCCCGACCCGGCACTAGTCAAGGGCGACGACGCCTCGCTCGGCGTGATTAAACGGGCCATTGACCGTGTTGGCAGCGCCTCGTTTGCCGGCACGCTGACCACAGCCGTGGTCTTTTCGCCAATGTTGTTCGTCGGAGGCATTCTCGGCGAGTTCATCCGGCCAATCCCCACGACGGTGATCATCACCCTACTGTTGTCATTCCTGTTCTCGATCGTGTTCATCCCGGCGATCGGGCGCGCATCCATCCTCCGGGGTTACCGCAGGCAGAATCCGATCGTCCGAGCCGAGAAGGCAGCGGCGCGCGCGGTCGGCCGACTCGCGGCTTACCCGTCAAGTAACGGATGGTTGGGTCGCCTGGTAGGTGTCGGCCTCGCACTTGTTGCGGTGTTTGCTGCCGGTGCGGGCATGGTCACCGCCGGCGGACTCGGTTTCAGTATCTTCCCAACCGGCAAGGACTCGGTCGCCCTGTCGGTTGTGGCAGAGTTCCCGCCCGGTACCACGATCGAGGAGGCGCAAGAGCGATCGGCCGAGATCGACGACGTGGTCGTGTCGGTGCTCGGTAATGATCTCGATCGATCGCAATACGTTCGCGGCAATGAGCGAGTCGTCGACACCTTCATCGACCTCAGTCCGATCGATTCCCGATCGACGACAGCCCCGCAGTTCGTCGACCGAATCGAGGCCGGAGTCGCCGAGATCGAGGGTGTGCGCGTCACGGTCGGCCAGTCGGAAAACGGTCCGCCCCCAGTCGAGTTCCCCTTCGCAGCGCAGATCACCGTCACCCCTGACACCGTCGATGCCGGCCAAGCGTTTGCCACGGTGCTTCGCGACAATTTGATCGGCCGTCAACTGACCGTCGGCGGGTCGGACGTGACGATCACCGACTCGATCATCGGAACCGACGGTGAGATCTATCGGGTCGACGGTCAACAGGTAATCGAAGTCCGCGCCCAGTACGACGAGGACGGTGGCCTAACCGGGATCCTCAACGCAACTGAGGACTACGTTGCCGCCGAGTTCGATGCCGACGCCCTGAGCGCGGCCGGGTTGGGACCGAATGCCTTGACCTTCGACTTCGGTCTTGAGTCGGACAATCAGGATGACTTCGCCGCCCTAGGCGTGGCCGGACTCGTCGCGCTCGTGCTGATGCTGCTGCTGATCGCCGTGCAGTTCCGTTCGCTCGCCCAGTCTGTGCTGATCTTTATGGCGGTGCCATTCAGCTTCTTTGGTGTGTTCACCGCGCTGTCAGTCACCGACAATCCGCTCAGTTTCCTTGCGCTCGTAGGATTCATTGCGCTGATCGGCGTTGCTGTCAACAACTCGATCCTGCTCGTCGATGCGGCGAATCAGGAGCGTCGCAAAGGTGCGACAGCGGGCGAAGCGATCGGTTCGGCAGTGACCTCTCGATTCCGACCGCTAGTCGCGACGACGGTCACGACTGTCGTCGGGTTGTATCCGCTGTCGATTAGCGATCCGTTCTGGGAATCGCTCGGCTTCACGTTGATGGGCGGACTCGTCAGCTCGACGGTGCTCGTGCTGGTTAGCTTCCCGGCCTTCTACCTCGCGCTCGAAGCCATTCGCACGCCGGCCCGAAACGCCGTTCGACGTCGTCGTGGTCGGCCTGAAGTGACCTGACGTGCGCTGCAGCGGTTTCTCGGTCTAGCGGCCTCTCACCGCAGATATCACTCTCGGCGATTGTTCGGGACGCAAGCGAGGCAAATGACCTTGTCGTTGTCGACATACTCGTCGATGATCTCGCGGATTTCGCCCGAGCCAGTCGAACACGACACTGTGGGTTGGCCGACTCAACGTGACGAAGATCGATGACTATTGTCTTGTGCGTGGCGCGGCCGCTCGTTAGATCGCCAAACCCGCGGCTGCAAGTGCGTGCTGGATGG
This sequence comes from uncultured Ilumatobacter sp., assembly GCA_905480335.1. Classification (GTDB taxonomy): domain Bacteria; phylum Actinomycetota; class Acidimicrobiia; order Acidimicrobiales; family Ilumatobacteraceae; genus Ilumatobacter_A. The sequence continues at coordinate 113,545 of CAJQPY010000004.1, forward strand.
CCACACGGCGCCGCCCCGGGAACGATGATCTCGCCTTCGACTCCGCAGGCTTATCATCCCTCCGGGTCCCTTGGGATTCGCTGGTCGCCGCTAGTACTCGCACGCCTCCAATCAAACGTGGGGTACTTGAGAGTTGGTTAGCCTCATCGTATGGGACTGTTGAACACCCGGAATCTCCGCAAGGCGAAGGATCTCCTCGAGAAAAATCGCCACAAGGTCGGCGATGTCGTGGAGAAGGCGGGCGGCACGCTCGACAGGGTCAGCAACGGGAAGACGACATCGGTGACTGCAAAGGCCTCCGATGCGGCCAAGAAATACTCAGAGGGCGCCGCACCCCCGAACCGCACTGAGACCCCAATCGATGGCTCGGCTGTTCGGGTGATGAGCGCCGAGGACGCCAAGATGCATCAGGCCCGGGCAACCGAGGGTGCCGCCAAGGCCGTGAAAGGTGCAGCCGATGCGCTTACCAACTTGCTGAACGTAGCCACCGCCAAGGTCGAAGAACAGAAGCAGGCTAGGAAGACCGAGGGTTGAGCTAGATCTCAACCTCTGCGGCATACTCCACGCGGCCATCAGCGTGGCGAGCGAAACGGCTACCGTCGTGCCCGTGCGTCGGGTCGGGCCTGTCCCAGGGCCACCCACCGAATTGCGTCGCCCGATAGTCAGCGAAAGCCTGGCGGATCTCGTCGTCGGTATTCATCACAAAGGGGCCCTGCTGTGCAACGCGCTCGCCGATCGGGCGGCCCTGCATCATCAGCATCTCGGTTGCGCCAGAACTTGTGATCGCGAGGTCCCGAGTCGCGTCGACCACGACGCCCGTCGACGCCCCGACTGTCTCGCCGTCGAGAGCGATCCCATCTCCCTGGAACACGTACAGGACGCGTGCGACCCCATCGGCCGCGGCAGGCATCGACCACTCGGCTCCCGGATCAAACGTGATATGCCAGAGCGCAACGTCGGCGTTCGAGCGCGCTGCGTACGACGCTGGGGGTGGGGATGGCGGCAACGTCTTACCTAGCAAGCCGGCGATCACTGTCACCGTCACGCCGTTCGCTCTCCGGCGGGGTATGTCGTGGTCCCACAGCATCGTGAAGTGGGCGTCGACCATTTTGTCGGCAGCTGGCAGATTTAACCAAATCTGGAACAGTTCGAGGGTGTTAGGTGCGGTTTCGTCGAGTAGCGGGAACATTTCGGCGTGCTGGACACCACTGCCGGCGGTCATCCACTGGACGTCACCCCGCCCGTAACGGGCAGTTGCCCCGAGTGAGTCAGCGTGGTCGACGAGTCCCTGGCGGACGAACGTGATCGTCTCGAAGCCTCGGTGCGGATGCTGCGGAAACCCGGGGACATGTGAGCCGTGATACATCCGCCAGCCATCGAGGGGCTTGAAGTCGTTTCCGATCGGGCGTCTTTCCAACGATGCCGCCGGCCCGAGTCGACCGTCGGCGGCCGGGTAGGCGTCGAGGTGATGAACACAGAATAGGAACGGGTCGATCGTCGGCCACTGGAAGCCGAGAGGAACGGTCTGCAACACCGGGGAATCCACCTTCCTCAGTATAGTTGCGTGTGCAAGTTTATTGGTGGGTTGTGCGGTGCCGCGGTCAGTCAAAACTGGGTGGAAGATCCGTCCGCTGACGTGATAGGTCGTTCCGGCTCTTGGTGGTGAACGGACTCCCCGTAGGTTCAACCGGTGCCGCAGATGATGTACCGCACCAAGGTGATGGTGATCTACGTCTTCGGGCTGTTCATGACGGTCATTGATGGCACCATGGTCAATGTCGCGCTCCCGACGCTCGCCAACGAGTTCGGGGTGCCGACCACCGATATGGAGTGGGTCGCTGTCGGCTATCTCCTTGCGCTTGCGGCAATGATTCCGGCCGCCGGATGGCTTGGGGATCGGTTCGGCACTAAGCGAATGTTTGTCACGGCGCTCGCTGTGTTCGTGGCGACCTCCATGTTGTGCGGAATATCGCAAACGCTGAACCAACTCGTGGCGTTCCGGGTGCTCCAAGGCCTAGGCGGCGGGCTACTCGCTCCGATCGGTGGGGCGATGTTGTACCGGGCGTTCCCAATGGAGGATCGGGCCAAAGCCGCCATCGGCGTGCTCAGCGTCACGGTGATTGCGCCGGCCATCGGTCCGATGCTTGGCGGCATCCTGGTGGATACGACCTCCTGGCGGTGGATCTTCTTCATCAACGGACCGATTGGCGCGTTGGCGGTCGCACTGGCCATCCTGTGGCTTCGGGAGTCCACGCAGGACAAGGCGGGCAGGTTCGACGCCGCCGGATTCGTGCTTTCGGCGGCATCGGTGACGATCCTGCTTTACACCTTGTCGATCGCACCGGAGTCGGGGTGGCTGTCGGCCAAGACTCTGACGTTCGGAACCGTTGGTGTTATCTGTTTGATTTCGCTGCTCGTGATCGAGTTGCGGATCGCGGAACCGATCTTGGCGCTTCGACTCTTCAAGGACGATCTTTTTCGCAAGATCAACGTCTCTGCATCGATGACGTACGCCGGGTTTTTCGGGATGATCTTCGTGCTCCCCCTCTACATGCAGTCGCTGCGCGGGTATAGCGCATTTGAGAGCGGTCTAGTGCAGTCACCGCAAGCCGTTGGAGTGTTCGTCGTCTCCAATCTGCTCGGTCGTCGCCTGTACCGAGTGATCGGACCCCGGCGGTTGATGGTGGTCGGCATTACCCTTACGTCAGCGGTCACCTGTGCCTACGCCCTGGCTGATCTGGACACGCCGATGTCCGTCGTCGGTGCGTTATCTGGTGCGCGCGGTCTGTCGGTCGGTCTCGTGTTCGTGTCGATCCAAACCGCTGCGTATGCCACGACGTCGCTGCCCGACACTGGACGAGCGACGAGCTTGTTCAACACGCAACGGCAGATCGCTTACGCATCGGGAGTTGCTCTGGCTGCAACGGTGATCGCCGCCCAACTCCCCGGGGTTGATGATGCGCTGCCCGCCAGCGAGCGGCTGGATGCGTATCAGGCCGGGTTCCTGGCGGTCGGGCTGATCATGGTGCCTGCCGTTGTCGTCGCATGGTTCATCAACGACGATGACGTCGCAGCAACGCGGGGAATTGAGGCGTCGTTGGTTTCGGTTGCAGCCGGAACACGCGTGGACGAACCTTCGTGAAGACCGGCTCACCACGTCTCTCGACAAATTCGAAGAGGAGTCCGCGAACCTTGACAAATGGGAATGCGACAGTTCAGGTCCAACATCACCATTGCGGTATCTGGCTTTGCTGGCTGTCTAACGGTGCACGCATCAAAACGCACAGTCACGTCCTTGACGGCGACCAGGTGTTCGGCTTTGGGTCGTGCTGGATGCCGCAGCAATGTTAGGCGGATCCGTCGCTCGCACCGCCAAGAGCGACAATCTCCAGTTGGCGGCCCACGCACGTTGCGCAGGTGAAGTTCGAAATTGGACGGTACCAGTTGAGGTCACGAGGCGAATAGGGCATGACACCATGTCGGCGCGCCTCTCCAACCGTGGCTTGGTTTTCGGCGAAGGATAACGAATGCATCCGGCAGAGTGCCCCAACCGTCCCCGTCACGAGGACAGAGTCAGCGGTGCGGATCGGTTGGTTCGTGACCCGGCGACACAACGTATCTTCGCCAGCCAACAGGCAGTTGGAGCCCTCCGGTAGAACCGGGAAGGCGGGGGAGTGCAACGTTGACGATCGATCTACAAAGGATCGTTGACTGCAGCTAGGCGAAATAAACGACCATGAAGTGCTACTCGTACCGTGCTTCGCCAAACCTCAGCGAAAGACCGGCATCCTGTGAGGGTGGACCTCGATCGCGATCGGCTGAACTATCCGCCTGATCTTCCGATCACGGCGCGCCACGACGAACTGCTGGGAGTTATCTGCGACCATCAGGTCGTAATCGTCGCGGGCGAGACTGGGTCAGGCAAGAGCACGCAGATCCCGAAGCTGTGCCTCGAGGCCGGTCGAGGCATCGGAGGTGTCATCGGCCACACACAACCGCGTCGCGTCGCAGCGCGCACGATCGCTGAACGCATCGCCGAGGAACTCGGCTCCGAGATCGGTGACGTAGTCGGCTACTCGATTCGTTTCACCGACAACATCTCGGAGCGCACGCAGATCAGGGTGATGACCGACGGGATCCTGCTTGCCGAGATTCAGCGCGATCGAATGCTGCGCCGGTACGACACGCTGATCATCGACGAGGCACATGAACGCAGCCTCAACATCGACTTCATCCTTGGATATCTTCGGCAACTGTTGCCGCAGCGCCCGGATCTCAAGGTGATCGTCACGTCGGCGACGATCGACACCGAACGCTTCGCTGCGCACTTCACCGACGCCGCCGGTGAGCCGGCGCCAATCGTCACCGTGTCGGGGCGCACCTTCCCCGTCGAAATCCGGTACCGGGATCCTGGAGAAGACATGAACCAGGTCGATGCGATCGTTCACGCGTGCGACGAACTCGCTGCCGAGGGTGACGGCGACGTTCTCGTATTCTTGTCCGGAGAACGTGAGATCCACGACACCGCTGACGCACTACGCGACCGCAAGCTCAACAACACCGAAGTGCTGCCGTTGTATGCGCGACTCGGTTCGGCAGAGCAGCACAGGATCTGGGAGCTACATCGCGGTCGCAGGATCGTGTTGGCTACGAACGTTGCCGAGACCTCCGTTACCGTACCGGGCGTTCGATATGTCATCGACGCCGGCACTGCGCGAATGTCGCGCTTCTCACGACGGTTGAAAGTTCAACGGCTTCCGATCGAGGAGGTCTCGAAGGCCTCTGCGAATCAGCGAGCAGGTCGCTGCGGTCGCGTCGCACCAGGTATCTGCGTGCGGCTCTACTCCGAGGAGAACTTTGAGGAGCGACCCAACTTCACTGAGCCAGAGATCCTCCGAACGAACCTGGCATCAGTAATGTTACAGATGGCGAACATCGGCCTTGGCGACCTCGCCCGCTTTCCGTTTGTCGAGGCACCTGATTCCCGCAGCATCCGCGACGGAGAATTGTTGCTCGAGGAGTTGAACGCGATTTCTCTGGGTCGACGGGGTGAGGGTGTCCGACTCACGAAGACGGGGCGCCAGTTGGCGCGGCTCCCGACTGACCCGCGCCTCGGTCGGATGCTGCTCGAAGCAGACCGGCGCAACTGTGTGCGTGAAGTCCTCGTGATCGTTGCGGCGCTCTCGATCCAGGATGTGCGCGAGCGCCCGACCGACAAGCGTGAGCAAGCTAACGAATCCCACAACCGGTTCAAGGTCAAGGGCTCGGACCTGCTCTCGATCGTCCAGTTGTGGGACTACGTCTGCGAGCAACAGCGGGCACTCTCCGGAAGCCGGTTCCGGCGGATGTGTCGGGACGAGTTCATCCACTACCTCCGGGTGCGGGAGTGGGTCGATCTTCACCGCCAACTCAAGCGCGTAGCGGCCGACATGGGAATCCGTGTCGGCACGGAAAAGGGACATCCCGATCACGTTCACCAAGCGCTGCTCGCCGGTCTGCTTTCGCATATCGGCATGCGCGATCGTCAGACACGCGTGTTCAAAGGTGCGCGCCAGGCCGAGTTCGTGATTGCACCTGGGTCGGTCCTGACTCGCAAACCGGCGGACTGGGTAATGGCAGCCGAGTTGGTCGAGACGAACCAGATCTACGCTCGTCGAGTCGCTGAGGTCGACCCCCGTTGGGTCGAGCGCGCCGGCGCCCACCTGGTCAAGCGCTCCCACGGTGAACCGCGGTGGGATCCGAAAGGCGGGCGAGCAGTCGTCGTCGAGCAGGTGACCCTGTACGGACTCCCTCTGGTGTCGGATCGCGTGCTTGGTCTCGATCGCGTCGACCCGGCAGCGGCTCGCGCTTGGTTCATCACAAAAACGTTCGTCGAGCGTGACGTGCCGGACCATTGGCGGGCGCGTCACGCGTTCAACGAACACAACGATCAGGTGCTGGAACGTCTCGCGTCGATGAGCGCCCGCACCCGCGGCGTCAAGGTTCTCGACGACGACTGGATGTTCTCGTTCTTCGACGAGCGCATCGGCGATGACGTAACCAGCACACAACACTTCGATCGGTGGTGGAAGCAACAACCGCGTGATCGACTTGACCTTCCTGACTCCGTCGATGTCGAGGCCGAAGGATTTCCGGATGTCTGGGTGCAGAGCGATATTGAGTTGCCGCTTACGTATCGCGACGCCCCGGGCGAACCGTTAGACGGCGTGACGGTCCACTTGCCGCTCAACGGCTTGAACCAGATCACCGACGAGGGATTTGATTGGCAGATTCCGGGCCACCGCCACGAACTTGTCGATCAGTTGATCCGCTCGCTGCCAAAAACAATCCGCCGAGAACTGATCCCGTTGGCCGAGACGGTCGACGTCGTACTCGAACGGCTTGGTCCGCCTGTTGGTCGCCTGGTCGATCGGCTTGCCAAACTCGTCACCGACGCAGCAGGTGTCCCAGTGCCGGTTGCAGCTTTCCGTCTCGGCGCGGTTGACGCCCACCTCAGGATGCACTTCGTCGTCACAGACGATTCCGGCAATGTTCACGACGTCGGCACCGACCTTGCTGCCGTCAAGGAACGACTCGCCAACTCGGCGCGCCAGTCGATCGCCGCAGCAGCTCCGATCGACGAACGGCGCGGGATCACCACATGGGACTTCGGTGACCTTCCACGCATGGTCGAATCGGTTGACCGGACCCTTGACGTGCGCGCATACCCCACATTGCTTGACGTCGGCGACAGTGTGTCGCTGCGCGTCGTCACGACCCCCGAACTCCAACACCGGGCGCTACGTGGCGGTGTCCGCCGACTGCTGCTACTCGAGGGTGCGCCAACTCATCGTTCGATCGAGAAACTCGTCACGAATGCGGGCCGCATAGCCATGGCGAATGCCGACGTCGGCGTAGATTCACTCGTCGACGACTGCGTCGCTGCGGCCGTCGACCAGCTGATGGCCGAACACGGGCCCCTGCCGTTCACAGAGGCAGAGTTCAGAAGCCTGCAGTCGATGGTCCGGGCGAAAGGCCCGAATCGAGCCGGCAACGCACTCGCTTCAGCCGTGGCGATAGTGGCAGCCGCTGCAGGAGTTAACGAGCTGCTTGCGCGCTTGCGGGCTCCAGTTTTCATGGAGTCGGTCAACGACGCGAACCTGCACCTCGGGCGACTCGTCCGACCCGGAATGATTTCGGCGCACGGCCTTGACCGACTTTCTGATGTTGAGCGATACGTGCGCGGGATCCGTTACCGGCTCGAGCACCTCGGACGGGCAGGAGATCGCGACGTGGTGCGGATGAGCGAAGTCCTCCCGCTGGAGGCTCGGTTCTCGGGCTTCGTCGACCGAGTAGCCTCTGGGAATCTGCCCGCCGACACCGCAGCTGTTCGGTGGATGCTCGAAGAGCTACGTGTCCAGACTTTTGCACAACCAATCGGGACGAACGGTTCCGTCAGTTTAAAAAAGGTTTCACAGCGCTTGACTCGCCTCGGGGCCCACGGATAGCCCAACGAGCTCGAATGATTGTCACTGAGGACACCCGGGCGTGGTTGGCCTTCGAGTCAAGACAAGGTGCCTCACGACTGATAGCCAGCCGACTCGATGTCAGGTGGCCCGAAAAAAGTCAGGTTCGATCTCGGACGCTTCGCCTTGGCGGATCATCCGCGCAACGTGCATCTCGGCGCTGCGCCGCTCGACGGAGTCGACGAATGCCATCTCAACGTGGGGTCGATAGATGAATCGATGCTCGACCATGTCGGCGATCGTGTGTGGTTCGCTGAGGTAGTCAAGCATTGCGTCATGGCGCCGGGCGATGACCGAGTGGAAGCTGTCGAGCAGTTCGACGAATTTGTCGCGCCCTTCGATAATGCCCTTGTGATGGAACGTCACGTAAAAGTCGGCCTCTTCGTTGCGTACCTTGACGAGGCTGTCTTCGAAGTCGTCAAGGTCGCTCCAGACGTCGCCGTAGTAGGGACCAAACCCGGTGAGGTCGATGTCGGATAGAAAGAACGTATTGCCAACTCGGAAGCCGGAGTGGCCTCGGGTGTGGCCTGGCAGGTGGACTGCTTCTATGTCGACGCCACCGCCGAGGTCAAAGACGTGGCCGTCGGTGAACCCGTGGGCATCCGGTCGCGGCGTGAAGTGGAACTCTTCGAGCACGGTTTGTTCGAACTCGCGGCGGGTCTCACCCTCAAGTCCGTACACTGCCATGAGGCCGTCTATCGACATGACGCCGGGCAAGTCGGCGTCGTGGACATGAACGCGAGCGTCAACGAACAGCCCATTGCCGGCCATGTGGTCCTCGTGGCTGTGACTGTTGATGACCGCATCGACCGGTGCTGTGGCTCCGCCGCGCCAGACGACATCGACTGAAGGATCGATGATCACCGTCTCGCTGGCACCGCGAATGAGGAGAGAGTTGCCCGAGGGATAGCCGCCGTTGTTGGCTCCGACGAGCACGCTTACGGACCCGCTAAGGCGCCGTTCGTCGGTTCCCCAATCGGTGATCATCCGATGACCTGCTTACGGGGCTGCGAGTCGAGCACCGGCGCAGAATACCCCGAGGTCCCTGCGCCGAACACCTTACGAGCGGCGACTGAGCGTGCTGCGTCGTCGACCCACGTGAACAGCATGCGGAACGGCACCTTCTGCGGACCTGGGCGTTGAGCGTTCAGTCGGCGTTCGTCTCGTCGTTGGCCCTCAGGTTGAGCGACGCCGAGTTCATGCAGAAGCGATCACCGGTCGGGTTTGGGCCATCGGGGAACACATGACCGAGGTGCGCTCCACAGGAGGCGCACACGGCTTCGGTGCGGACCATCCCGTGCGACCGGTCCTCTTTCATGGTCACGAGGGTCGGGTTCAAGGCCTCATAGAATGATGGCCATCCTGACCCCGAGTCGAACTTCGTGTCCGACGAGAAGAGGGCCGCGTCACACACGATGCAGTGGTAGACGCCGGGGTCCTTCGTGTCGTGGTAAGCGCCACTAAACGCGCGCTCGGTGCCCGCTCTTTGAGTCACGTCGTACTGGAGCTTCGTCAGTCGCTCGCGAAGCTCGCTGTCGGTAGGGATCGAGGTATCTGCCATGCAGCAATCGTGCCTGATTTGGCGGCCTTCTGCACATCTGCGTAGCGGGATGCGGCGACTGTTTCGGCGTCGCTGTGTGGACGTTTGCGTTCTGTTGTCGACCAATTCATACTCTCGTCATTGGTCACTCGTCACGTCCGCCATTTGCCGGCACCGTTTTGGACTCTGTGCTCGCAGGGAGTTCGCCGGTCTCATCGACCCCGGCCGTGATTGCTGAGAGTGACCAAGCAACCTCTGCCCGGTACGCCTATCCGGCTCTGCCGAAGTTGCCCGCTGCGGAGTTTTCAAACCATCCCGCGGATGACGCGTTCGACCGCATCGTCGTCGGAATCAATGCGGGCACGCACTCATCTACGACATCATTTGCATCGGAGGCACCCCGACCGGCGACGGCGACTGAGACAGCACCGCCCATCTGCTTATCGCCGACCTGTCACGAGGCGCTCTGGTGCGCCTGAAAACACGTTCTCCCGGGCGCTTCCCCTTGGGAATTTGCAGAGATCTAGGACAGCAGAGCGTCGAGGCCCTTGTCGGCGTGAGCCATATCCGGGCGGACCTCATGCTCAAGGCGGGTCAGGTAGCTGACTGACACGTAGCCCTGCTCGACAACTCCGCCGTCGGTCCCGGGGTCGAGCTCAGCCTTCTCTCCCCACTGCATCGTCACCTTGTAGGCATCCTTGCTACCTTCGATGGGTGTGAGATCCGCCGCCGCCACCGTCCGCGGCGGTCGGACGCCGACCTGAGCGTGCTTCCAACCTTTGAGCTCGTCGAGTGGCAGGTCGGGGACGTTGAGGTTCACGACGACTGTTTCGCTCGGCATGTCGTCAACCAGCGACTGAACCACCGACTTCGCCACCTCGGCAGCGGTTTCCCAGCGCAGGCCCTTGATTACGTCGTCCCAGGCCTGACCCTCGACGCCCATCCCGTGCACGGACTGGCTGACAGCTACACCAGAGACGTGACCGTTGCGGCCAGTCAAACAGGCCCCGACCGTTCCGGAATGGTAGACAGCACGGCCAACGTTTGCCCCGGGGTTAATCCCCGACACGATTAGGTCGAACGGCGCACCGAATGCCCCGAGCCGGGCAAACATCACACAGAGACCGGGAGGCCCGTTGACCGTCCACGCCTCGGCGTTGCAGCCGGGAATCGATACACGGACTACTTCGGGCTCAAGCAGATGCAGCGCACCAAGTGCTGCGCCCGCACCGGAGAACTCCCGATCCGGCGCCCCCACGACGACTTCGTGGTCGCCGTCAAGCCTGCACATAGCCCGGGCCAAAACGTGGAGTCCCTCGGAGTCGATGCCGTCGTCATTCGTGACCAGAATTCGCATCTGTCCATCCTGGCAGCCAGCTGTGACCATTGCGCCAGCCGGCACCCCAAGTTCACCTGAGGTCGAGCTGCATCAGCACCATCGTGCGCCAGGTGTCGAATGTGAACCCGATGTCGGGCATGCGCCCCACTTCGATGAAGCCACGCCGTGCGTGAAACGCCACCGACCGCCCATTGGACGCGTCAATCGTGGCGATCATTTGGCGGAGTCCGTTTTCTCGGGCGATCGACTCGAGTTCGTCCATCAACGCGTCCGCGGCGCCGATGCCGCGTGCCGTGTTGTCGACATACACTGAGTGCTCGCAGACGAAGCGGAATCCCTCGCGCACCCCGCTGTCGCGGAAGTCGCCGTAGCTTGCGACGCCGACGACGTGCCCATTGTGTTCGGCGACGAGGACGGGGCGATCTGCTGCGGTGCGGTCATGCAACCAGGCGAGACGATCAGCGTGGGTGTGCAAACGCTCGGTCCACTCTGCATCGCCGACTGGGATCGACTGATTGAAGATGTCGGTGATCTGGCTTACATCGCCTTCGGTGGCGGGTCGGATCTGCACTGCCATGAAGTAATCAGTGTGCCACCTGCGCGAGGATCCTGGCATGGCCGATCAGCCTGCACTCGACGACCCGATGCCACTCGAAGAGGTGAACTTTTTTGATCCAGCGATCAACGACTGCCCGTACCACGCATATCGCGCGCTACGCGACGAGGCACCGGTGTGGTTCGACGAGCGGCTCAAAGCGTTCGTGGTCACGCGTCACGAAGATGTTCTGGCGGTTCTGCGCGACACGGAGCGGTTCAACAACGCGCAGCGGAGGGGATCACGCCCGCAGGTGCAGGCCCTGTACGAGGAGAAGGGCTGGGTTCCCGGAAGGACCCTGGCCGGGCGTGATGATCCGAATCACCGTGAGATGCGACGACTCTTCGACCACGCGTTCCGACCGAAGAAACTGCGCGGGCTCGAGCCGCAGATCGAGGGTCTTGCGCACAAGTTGATAGATGATTTCATCGATGCTGGCGAGTGCGACTGGGTGCAGCAGTTTGCGGTGCCGCTTCCGCTCGTGGTGATCGGGATGCAGATGGGCGCAGACCCGAACGACATCTGGCGGATCAAAGCATGGACCGACGCATGGGTTCAACGCCTTGGATTGATGCAGACACCTGACGAGGTGATCTGGTCGACCGAGATGGAGATCGAGGCCCAGCACTATTTCCAGCCGATCTTCGAGCGGCTGCGGGTAACCCCGGACAACACACTGCTCTCTGACCTTGTCAACACTGCGATTCCGGAATGGGGTCGGTGCCTCACTGACGAGGAATTACATGCCGAGATGATGGCCGACACGTTCGTGGGTGGCTCGGAGACGACAACGAACGCACTGTCGGGTGGGGTCCGTCTGCTGATCGAACACCCGGACCAGTGGGATCGACTGAAGAGTGACACTGAGCGCTACCTCCCGGTTCTCGTGGAAGAGGTGCTGCGGCTGGAAGCGCCGGTGCAGCGGCTGATGCGTTCCGCTGCGGTTGATGTCGAGCTCCATGGGGTGACGATTCCCGCAGGGTCAATGGTGCTCGTCGGCTACTCCGCTGCAAACCGCGATGAACGGGTGATCGATGCCCCGGCTCGGTTTGACCTCAATCGAGATGATGCGAAGAAGCATCTCTCGTTCGGATTCGGCACTCACTTTTGCCTTGGGGCGCCGCTTGCACGGCGCGAATTGCTGCTCGGTTTCACTGCACTCGTCGATCGGATCGAGGAGATGTGGTTCCTCGACGACACCGATCTCACTATCGCACCGAACTACTTCCTTCGGGCGTTGCAGGAGTTGCGGATCGGGTTCCGACCGAGCGCTGGCTGACCAAGGTGAAGGCGGTGACGCCGGCGATCACCAGGACCATTCCGACGACCTGGAGTCCCCGCACCTCCTCACCGAGGATCAGGAATGCAAAGAACACCGCAAGCGCTGGCTGCGAAGTCTGCATCACCGTGATCGTGGCGATCGGCAGGTGTTGTTGCGCAAACGCGATGCAGCCGTGGGCAATCATCCCGGTGAGAATGGCGAGGGCGGCGGCGACGAGCCAGCCGCGTCGGGTCATGGACAAGATCTCCTCGCCAGCCAACACGATTGCCATCGGTATGGTCGTGATGAGGCCGAGCGGCATCATGCACGCCATAAACGTCACGGTGTCGACGCCATGCGCTCGGGCCCGCTTCGTAAAGAGGAGGTATCCGGTCCACGAGCACAAAACCAGCAGCATGATCAGGTCGCCACCGACCGTTGCCGTGCCAGTCGATGGTCCAAAAAACAACACCATCGTCACCCCGATGATCGAAATCACGCCGAAGCGGAGCGCCGACCAGTCAGGCCGCTCATTGAAGAAGTACGCGCCCGCAGGAACAACCAAGAGCGGGGTCATCGTGGCAATGAACTCCACATGGGCGATGCTGGTTTTTGTGACGGCGGTGAACAGCAGCGAGATGTTCACACCGAAGAACAGGCCGGCAGGCGCAACGAGTACCCATGTGTGGCGGTCGGGAAACGGTCGGCGCTGACCCGTCAGCACGATCCACCATGTCGCGACCGACAGCCACATTCGCCAAAACGCAAGCACGACTCCGGTGGCCCCGGACCATTTCACGATAGGTGTCGACAGCGAGAAGGCGACGACCGCTGCGGCCATTGCAATCAGCCCTGCGCTTGGGCGCCTACCGCTCACGACTCAGAATCCCGGCAGGTGGAGCCATGCGTCGCACGCGGCAGTGTCTCCGACCACGTTGATCGACCCTCGGTCGGAGCGACCCATTAATACCAACAGCAAGTCTGCAGCGAAGCCACGCAGCGCAGCGTCGCCGTTGCGGTGTTCGGTGGCCATCCGGTACTCGCCGCCCTCGTTCCAGACGATCCACTCGCCGGCACCATCCGGAAGGCCGTCGTCGGTGCACTGCACGTGGAGGCTCGGAGACGGTACGACCGATGCTTCGCGAGCGAAGATACGAGGGAGGGCGAGGTCGAAGAACTCGCCGATGCCCTCGGCGGCATTCGCGGATTCGAGTGACGAGGTGCCTGATGCCGTCATTTCGGCGTCCCAGCGGTGAATCATCGTCTCTTGGGACTGCCGTCGAGCCCATACCCACGCCTTCTGTTCGGGTTCGAACGGGTGCCAGGTCGGATCCTCTGGGTGTTTGGTCCCCAGTGTGGTGATCAATGTCTCGGCTCCGTCGAGCAGCCACGCGCTTAGCTCATCGCCGGAGGCATTGGGTGCCGGTGATGAGTACTCCACCGTGGTCGGAGCTACGCCACTGTCGATCGCCTTGGTTGCCCAGCGCTGCACCGTGCCGGTGTGGGACACCAACTTGCGGAGGTCCCAGCCCGGACACGATTCGACGGGGGCCGACAGATCTCCGTTGGCCGCTGTTCTCGCCATCTTTTTCGAGTCCGAGCGAATTGCCAGCAGGTACGGATCGAGGTTCACAATCACCGACGGTAGCCTTCCGCCTATGAGTCCCCTCGAAGCACTCGGCGGCGAGCCCGACAGCGCACCCGACAGCGAGCCGATCATCACGATCACACCGGAGGCAATCGAGAACTTGCGTGAAATGCGCGACGATGAGCCAGAGGGTAATCAGCTCGGTCTGCGTTTGGCCATCGCTTCTGACGCCGGCGAGGACTTTCGCTACGACCTTTCGTTCGAGGAGTTCCTGAAGGCGGCGTTCACCGACGAGGTACGAACGCACGACGATATGAAAGTCATCATTCCAGGTGACGACGTTGCGATGCTCACCGGTGCCACGCTCGACTACACGTCAACGCAAGGTCTCGTGATCCGCAATCCGAACAAGCCTGAAGTGCCTAACGTCGAGGGGCTGATTAACGATGACGTTCTGTCAGCGGAGGTCGAGGCGCTCGTGGCCGCCGAGGTCAACCCGGCACTAGCTGCGCACGGCGGCTTCGTCACGTATGTCGGCCATGACGGCGAGGGCACGGCATACATGACCATGGGTGGCGGTTGCCACGGGTGTTCGATGAGCAAGATGACGATGCTCGACGGTGTCCAGACAATGTTGTCCGAGGCAATCGAGGGTATCGATCAGGTAAGGGACCTCACTGATCACACCACCGGTGCCAACCCGTTCTACTCCTGAACCCGGAGCGCGCAATCCTGCAGTTTTTAGGATGGTGCAAAGGACCGGCATGCTTGACCGCACTCTTGGTGGCGGCCGAGCTTTTCTGACCACCCGTGACCTCATGTACGTATAAACGTGTGCTGGTTTCGATCTCCTCGACGGTTGCCTCAAGCTTCAGCCCGTGCAGGGTGTTCATATCGCTACGTATTAGTGCGCCACCAGATCGTGTGTGTCGGGTCGTTCCCTGAGGTACTCGGCGGCGTAGGAGCAGGTCGGACGAATGGTGTGGCCGTTGTTGCGGAGGGACTCGATCACACCGTTCATGAGCACGGCAGCAAAGCCCCGACCGCGGTACGGCTGAAGGGTTTCGACGTGGGGAATGGTCACTACGCCATCGTCGAGGGAGTAGTCCGCATGGCCGACAATCTCTCCATTCAGACGGAGTGTAAAACGGAGCGACTCCGCGTCATCGGTAACGGTCAGGTCGGATGCGGACATTCGGACAGAGCGTAGGGGGTGTCCGCCGTCGCCCTGCGGTCGAATGTGTTACTGGGTCGACCCGCTACGGCGGTTCCTCCCGACCGGTTGCCTGCAGATCTGTTGATGGCAGATTTCGCTGCGCTGTTCGCCCAGAGCCCCCGGTACCGTCGACGCAGTGAGCGCCCCGATCGGCTTTACCTTCGATAATTCGTTCGTGCGCGACCTTGACGGTCTCTACGAGGCTTGGACCGCCACGACTGCTTCGGCTCCGGAGCTGGTGGTGTTGAACGATGAACTTGCCTGCGAACTGGGGGCCGACCCCGGTGCGCTTCGTTCGCCAGCCGGCGTCGACGTCCTCGTTGGAAATGCAGTTCCCGAAGGCGCCGAACCGGTTGCGCAGGCATATGCGGGTCATCAGTTCGGGGGGTACTCGCCACGGCTTGGAGACGGGCGAGCCCTGCTTCTAGGCGAAGTTGTGGATGTCGACGGGGCTCGTCGCGACCTTCACCTCAAGGGATCCGGGCGTACCCCGTTTGCACGCTCTGGCGACGGCCTCGCCGTGCTAGGTCCGATGTTGCGCGAGTTCCTCATGTGTGAGGCCATGCACGCGCTCCGGATTCCGACGACCCGCGGTCTTGCTGTCCTCGCCACTGGCGACACGGTGCTCCGCGAAACGCTCCAACCGGGTGCCGTCTTCGTGCGAGTCGCCTCAAGTCACCTCCGTGTAGGGACTTTCCAATACGCCTCGTCGCTGGACGATCCGTCGGTGCTGGCCAGATTGCTCGACTACACCATTGCGCGACATGCACCGGCAGTTGCACGTTCAGAAGCTCCGGCACTGGCATTCCTAGAGCAGGTCGTCGACGCCCAAGCGTCGCTGGTGGCGAAGTGGATGCTTGTCGGCTTCATCCACGGTGTGATGAACACCGACAACGTGACGATTTCTGGCGAGACGATTGACTACGGGCCGTGCGCGTTCATGGATACCTACGACCCTGCCACAGTATTCAGTTCGATCGACCACGGCGGCCGGTATGCATTCGGCAGCCAACCTAAGATCACCGTGTGGAATCTGGCTCGCCTCGCCGAGCCGTTGCTTCCGTTTATCGACCCCGACCGGGACCGCGCCATCGAACGGGCAACAACCGTGTTGGAAGCCTTTCCTGGCCGTTTCCTTGCCCGCTGGACCGAGGGGGCGGCGGCCAAACTTGGGCTGTCGGCCATCCCCGTTGACGACGTGAACCTTGCTGAGGATTTCTTGGGGCTCCTCCAACAGGCAGGAGCTGACTTCACCCTGTCGTTCCGGTCGTTGGCCAGTGCCCTGCGTGGCGATGAGGCGCAACTACGGGCGCTGCTCGACAGTGCTGCGGGGTTCGACGCCTGGGTCCGGCGGTGGCGTTCGGCGGGGCCATCGGATGCCGATGCCATGGACTCCGTCAATCCGCTGTACATACCGCGGAATCATCTGGTCGACGAGGCCCTGCGTGCGGCAACCGAGGGTGATCTCGAACCGTTTTCCACGCTTTTTAATGTGTTGCAGTCGCCGTTTGTTGAGCGTTCCAGTTGTGATCGGTTCGCGCTCCCTGCGCCCGATGAATTTGCTTGCGGCTTCCGAACCTATTGCGGTACCTGATCGGTTAGCACAGCAGGTTGACGACCTCGGCATGGAGCAGGCCGTTGCTGCTGATTGCTGTGTCGTGCTCATGAGTTGCCTCGCCGAGGCGATCCGTGAAGCGACCCCCAGCCGCCTCGACGATCGGCTTGACGGCCGCAAGGTCGTATGGGGCGACCCCGACTGCGTCGATGGCAACGTCGATCGCTCCCTCAGCGACGAGCATGTGTTGCCAGAAGTCGCCCAGACTGCGAGTTCTCAAAGCCTGGTGCTGCAAAGTCATCAGCTGGGGGGTTCGGCCGAGGCGGTCCCAGCCGGAGTTGTGCGTCACGCTCACCTGAGCATCAGCAAGAGAGCCGACGAGCGAAACCTTCAGGTCCCGTTCGGTACCGTGCGCAGCCATGCGCGCGCCAAGGTGGAGGCCGCCCCACCACCGAAAGCCGAGGGCAGGCGCAGAGACCACACCGAGGACCGGTCCGCGTTCGGCGTGAACCAGCGCGATCAACGACGCCCAGATTGGAACGCCGCGAACATATCCCGAAGTGCCGTCGATCGGATCGATCACCCAACGCCACTCCGAATCGGCGGCGCCGGCGAGTCCGTGTTCCTCGCCGAATACGCCGTGGTGTGGGCGGGAGCGGATCAATCGCTCGACGATCAACGATTCGGCATGCCGGTCGATCTCGGTCACTTCGGTCTGGTTGTGCTTCCAGTCGACGGTGAAGTCGCGGTCGACGAAATGGGGGAGTGTGAACAGGTCGACTGCGTCTGCGAGGCTCAGGGCCAGTTCGAGTTCGTCGTGCAGGTCAACGGGTGTCATGTGGTCCCTTTGAAGTCGGGTGAGCGTTTTTCCTGGAGGGCAGCGAGCCCCTCGGCGGCGTCGGGGCCGAGGAAGTTGAGCATCTCGTAGGCCAACGACGCCTCGAAGTTTGGCAGCGCCTGGCGAAGCCAATGATTGAGTGCGCGCTTTGTCATCTGCGTTGCATCGACGGGTCCGGCCGCCAGCTTGCGGGCGATGCCGAGTGCCGTTGGCATCACCTCGGAGGTCGCGACGGCCTTGGAGACCAGGCCGATCCGTTCGGCTTCCCGGCCGTCGAGGAAGTCGGCGGTCAACAAGTAGTACTTAGCTTTTGCCATGCCGCAGAGCAGGGGCCAGATCGCGACGGCATGGTCACCCCCGGCGACTCCTATGCGGATGTGGCCATCGGTGAGTTTGGCTGCCTCGTCGATCACGCTTACATCGGCCATGAGTGCAACGGCCAAGCCAGCGCCGACGGCGACTCCGTTGATTGCCGACACGATTGGGGTGTCGCAGTCGATCATAGTGCGGACGATGTCGCCCGCTTCCTTCATTACCTGCATCGTTTGGGCGTAGTCACCCACCTGCTCGGCGATCCACTCGAGATCCCCGCCAGCGGAGAAGGCGCGCCCGGCTCCGGTGACGACCACCGCCCGCACGTCGCCGTCGTCGTTTATTTCGCGGAAGACGCGGGACAACTGCAGGTGCATGGCAGCATCGGTTGCGTTCATCGTGTCTGGGTCATCCAGGGTGATCTGTAGGACTCCGCCGGAGTGGTTGTCGGGCCAGTCAAAACGAAGTCGGTCGTACGGGGCGTAGCGGTCGGAGGTCACGCCACGAGACACTACGCGTCCTACCCATGTCATCACTCGGACGGGTTGTCCACATCGTTGTCGTGTCGGACATGATGTGGCTATGCGAATTTGAGTTGAGGCTTCTGGTGCGCGGGAGGTCCGCTTGGTTGTCCCTGGCTAAACGAGTCGGTTTCTTGCGCCCAGTGGGTCGCAGAGTTGGTGGACAGGAGCTACTGCGGCCTGCTGGTTGACGACAGGGGTTGCGGGCCTGTCGATCTATCCATCGCATGCTGTTTCAACTCGGCTGGCGGGTGGACGATTTCGAGTAGTTTGGCGCCGCTGGCGGGCCCGACATGGCCGGACACTCGCTTCTAGTCGCGTGGCGCCTTTTTGGTTGTACGTCTCGGCCAACGTGTAGTGGGCGCCGCTTCCGTTCGCAGAGCAAGTTGCCGGTGGACGCAGGGGAACCATCGATCCAGCAGTCGGAGCGCCGATTTAGGGGCGCCACCATCCGGCTTGGGGTCCGGCGGTACGGAGCATCCTCGGACTTCTGACATGACACCGCCGGCGGCAACGACCGTCGGGATGTCGATTGCGCTGGCGGCGCTGCTCTTCGATGCCGGCCTGGTACTTGTCAGCGCGACCACTGATTAGTGCGAGGCGCAGCGTCCTGGGGGCTCTCTCGTCTTGATGTGCTTGTCAAGATGAGCTCGTTTTTCGCTGGAATCTTCATGCCCTGACCATGGTTTGGCTTGGGTTTCCGAGAATCTGCTGCAGGGAAGTGAGCGTGGGTTCGTTGATTGTCCTGAAGTGGCATCGGGATCGGTCACTCTTGAGCCTCGACCGATTGTGGCGCTTACAGCGTTACTCACGACGTAACGTCGGCATATGGACCTCGGGATCGAACGACGACGTGCGGCCGTGGCCGCAGGATCATCAGGGCTCGGCCTCGGGGCCGCCAAGGCGCTTGCGGCAGAAGGCACACGCGTCGTGGTCTGCGGCCGCGATCGTGACCGTCTCGATCGCGCGGTCGCAGAAGTCGGACACGACGCCGTCGGTGTCGTCTGCGACGTCGGCTCGGCCGACGGAGGGGCAGAATTTGTTGGGGCTGCAGTTGAGGTGCTTGGCGGGCCGCTCGACATCCTCGTTCCGAACGCTGGCGGGCCACCACCCGGCACGTTCGCGTCAACCCCGGTCAATTCATACCCTGATGCTCTCGACTTGAACCTCATGTCGATTGTCGGCATGTGCAAGGCCGCCGTGCCGGGAATGCAGGAGCGCGGCTGGGGTCGCGTGGTTGCGATCACATCGGTCTCGGTGCGTCAGCCGATCCCCGAAATCATTTTGTCGAATACGACTCGCGCGGGCGCAACGGCTTTCCTCAAGACGCTTGCTCTCGAAGTTGCTAACGACGGCGTCACGGTCAACACGGTGCAACCGGGTATGCACGACACCCCGCGACTGGGCGCGCTGTACTCCGACGAGCAGAAAGCGCAGATTCGGATGGGCGACGCCGATGACTTCGGAGCGATTGTCACATTTCTGTGCAGTGAGCAGGCGAAGTACGTGACGGGGCTGCAACTGCACGTCGACGGCGGCACATTCACCGGGCTGCAGTAGCGGGTTTAGCCCATCCCAAGCGCAACCGTGCCCAGTCGGCTGCGGTGCTCGGAGATCGGAGCGGCGAGTTCGAGCGTGTTGTTGTAAGTGTCGAAAAACTCGAAGCGCGCGATCCCGAATACCTGAGCCGACGAGATAGCCCCAGCCCTGCTCAAACAGCAATTTTGAGCGGCGATTGATACCGATCGGGTGCCCGGATTCAAAGCCGAACTCATCCGTCACGTCGAGGGCGACGCGCCGGGCTCAGTTGCCGGCGGTTGCTGACGTGAAGGAGGGTTCGCGGTCGTCGATGCTGTCGCCAGTCGCAGGCTCGGAGCGGATATCCGTCTCGTCGTCAGAGACCTGACCTTGGTCGAGTTTCCGCTCAATTCGGTTCCAGATGAGGAAACTGAGACCGACGATCACCCACCCGCCGAGCGCATCGGCGAGGTAGTGCTCACCGAAGTACATCAAGGCAACGGCCATCGTGATGGGGTAGGAGAGCAACGCCCATCGCACCCAGATCGGTGTGATTAGCGGCCAGAAAAACACGACGACGAACAGCGCATAGGCAGAATGCAGCGACGGCATCGCAGCAACTTCGTTCGCCCAGTCGCGGCCGGTGTCCCACGCTTCGACGAAACCGTCGAGGCCTATGTGCCGCCAGCCGTTTCCCGTCGGCCGGCGTATCGGCGGGAGTGCGTCGAACTCGTACCCGGAGCGGTTCTTGCCGCCGGCCGCCATCCACGGCGGTGCGGTCGGGAGCAGGATGAACATCGTGCATCCCAACAAAATGACGGTGGCGAAGCGGCGCATGTAGCGGACCCACTGACCCCGGTTGCTAAACCAAAGGATCGCCATCACGAGGGGCGGCAGAATGAAGTGTGAGTAGTACACGAACGATGCGATCACGTCGTACCAGCGCACCGTGCCAGCTGGTGCGAGGAATCGCCGCTGGAGTTCGACGACTCCGTCTGTCCCGAACAGAAGGAACCGATCAATGTCTCGAACCGACTCGACCTGGACGGGCATGCCGAGCCCGTCCGCAAGCCCGCGGCTCTCGTCGTAGGCGATCCACATCGCAACGAAGAAGCCGAGGTCTCGTCCGGTCCGGAGCCATTCGCGCGCAGGTCGGCCGACGCTTGCGACACACAAGAAGATGGCAAACGACCACAGCACCGAGATGCGGTCGATGATGATGCCGTTGGCAAAAAACCACCAGACGTAGACCGCTCCGTAAACGCCGATCAGCGCGTAGCGGATCCTTTCCCAGCTGACCCCGAGCGCACGAAGCGCAGCGCAGACGCCGCTGACGATCAGCGCAAGAGCGAGGGAGTACCACAGCACACGCCACAGGCCTCCCGTCGCCAATCCGAACAACATCGGCCTGACGCTACTGGCCCGTCACGGGGGGTTCACTGCAGTAGTTGTGCGTCGGGCCCAGTCACGGCGCCGATGCAGGAAATCGCTCAACCAGCGCTTGCCTCTTCGAGGGCACGTCGAGTAAGAACGCGGGCGAGGTGCTCGCGGTACTCGACGCTGGCGTTCAAGTCAGACGTTGGATCGCACCCTTCGGCAGCTTGCGCTGCGGCATCCTCAATTGACGCACCACTGGACAGCGCTGACGATACCCCGCTCGCAAGGATCGGGACCGAGCCCATGTTGACAAGCCCAACGCCAGAGTCGCCATTGCGACGCCACGCGGCCACACCGACGATGGCCCAGTCCTGAGCCCGACGATTGAACTTCTGAAAGCTCCATCCGGCGCCGTCCATCTTCGGGACGCGAATCTCCGTGAGCAACTCGTCGGGAGCGAGGACCGTCGTCAAGAAGCCTTGGTAAAAGTCTCCCGCGGCGATCTCACGCGTGCCGTTAGGCCCCTGCGCAACGTAGGTCGCACCGAGCGCGAGTGTCGTAGCGGGCAGGTCGGATGCCGAGTCGCTGTGACAGATCGAACCACCGATTGTGCCGCGATGGCGAACCTGCGGGTCGCCAACGTGTGAGGCGGCGTGGGCCAGTAGTGGAGCGTGTTGCCTGAGGACGTCGGAGTTCTCGACGTCCATGTGCCGTGTCATCGCCCCGATTGCGATCATGTCACCGTCATCTCGGATGTATGACAGATCGGTCAGCCGACCGATATCGATCAATACGGTCGGCTGCGCAAGCCGTAGCTTCATGAGCGGAACCAGGCTGTGCCCGCCCGCGAGGAACTTGGACTCGTCGCCGTGCTGCCCGATGAGGCTGATGGCCTCTTCGGCGGACTCGGCGCGGACGTAGTCGAATGCTGCGGGAATCACTGCTGGTTCTCCTGGGTGTTGTTTCGGGCTTCTTGAATGGCATTCCAGACCCTGACTGGGCTGGCGGGCATTTGGATGTCGCGCACGCCGAGCCCTGAGAGGGCATCGACGACGGCGTTCATCACGCATGGGGCGGCACCGATGGTTCCGGCCTCGCCAACGCCTTTGACGCCAAGCGGATTGGTCGGCGACGGCGTGATCGATTCACCGAGGGTGATCGAGGGGACATCGCTGGCGGCAGGAACGAGGTACTCGGCAAGGCTCGACGACTGAAGGTTGCCGTCACTGTCGTAGGCAGCCTCTTCATATAGTGCCTGAGCGAGGCCTTGAATCACACCACCGTGAACCTGCCCGTCGACGATCAGCGGGTTTACCTTGTTACCGCAATCGTCGACGGCGACGTACTGCAGGACCTCGGTCTCGCCGGTCTCGGTGTCGATCTCGACAACACACATGTGGGTGCCGAACGGCCACGAGAAATTGGGAGGGTCATAGGTGACCTGCATTTCCAGGTTTGGCTCGAGACCGTCGGGGAGGTCGTGGGCGGTGAATGCCTCGAACGCGACTGCGGCGAGCGGCATTTCCTTGTCCGGAGATCCCGTCACAGTGAACACCCCGCCAGCGAACTCGAGATCGTCCTCGTTCGCCTCCATTTGGTGTGCTGCGATCTTGCGAGCCTTGTCGATGACTTGGTCGCAGGCCATGCTGATCGCCACCCCGCCGACCGGAAGTGAACGAGAGCCGTAGGTGTCCATTCCGAGCGGGGCGATAGCCGTGTCAGAGTGCAGTACATCTACGTCTGCCGGGTCGACGCCGAACTTGTCGGCGGCGATCATCGACCACGCTGTCTCGTGGCCTTGCCCGTGTGGGGCGGTACCGGTGACGACTTGGATCTTCGAGGTGGGCAGTACCCGTACGGTCGCAGATTCCCAGCCGCCTGCTGCGTAATTCAGTGAGGCGAGCACGCGTGATGGCGCAAGCCCGCACATCTCGAAGTAGGTCGAGATGCCGATTCCTAGCCGTTTCGTTGCGTCAGGCGTGTTCTGTGTCGCCTGGCGGGCGCGGACGCCTGCGTAGTCCACGAGGTCCTCTGCGACTTTAGCGGCCTTGTCGTGATCACCGGAGTCGTACACGAGTCCGGTGTAGGCCTCGTACGGGAACGCGTCCCTCGGGATGAAGTTGCGGCGACGTAGTTCGAGCGGATCGATGTCCATCTCGCGGGCGAGAGCGTCCATTGCGTGCTCAATCGCGTAGGTGGCCTCGGGCCGGCCAGCGCCGCGGTAAGCATCAGTCGGTGTCATTGTCGTGAAGACGCCTGTGCACGAGAAGTCGAACGCCTTTGGGATCTCGTAGACGCCGCCGTACAGAAATGCTCCGAGGAGGGGGATGCCCGGCGTGATGAGCTGCAGGTACGCGCCCATGTCGGCGAGGAGGCGCACGCGGAGCCCGGTGATCTTGCCGTTTTCGTCGGCGGCGAGTTCGATGTCCTGGATCTGAGCGCGTCCGTGGATCGTGGCCTGGGCGTTCTCGCCGCGCTCTTCGTTCCACCGGATGGGCTTACCCAGAGAGCGCGCTAAGTGCAGGCAGAGCAGTTCCTCGGCATAGACGTCGAGCTTCGATCCGAATCCGCCACCCACGGCCGGACAGACCACGCGTAACTGCTGTTCGGGGATCCCGAGCGTGAGCGCAGACATGACCTTCAACACGTGGGGAACCTGAGTCGCCGTGAACAAGGTGATGTCGCCACCGAACGGTTGCGGCATCGCCACGACGGCGCGGGGTTCCATTGCCATCGGGATCAGCCGCTGCTGGACGTATCGCTCCTTCACGACGTAGGCCGAGTTGTCTATCGCTGATTGGCAGTCGCCTTCGTTTTCCTCAATCACAAGCGGCCATGTGTAGGAGGAGTTGGTGCCAAGTTCGTTGTGGATGACGACGGCGTCGGCGAGCGAATCCTCCAGGTCAATCACGGCGGGGAGTGGTTCGTATTCGACGTCAATTGCTTCGAGAGCATCGCGTGCAACGGCCTCGGACGTTGCGAGGACGCAGGCCACGCCGTCGCCGACATAGGCCGCCTTGTCCACGGCAAGCGGGTAGTGCGGTGGGTTCTTCATGTCCTCGGTGACCGGCCAGGCACACGGCATCGGTGCCGCCCACTGGTCGGCGAGGTCAGCGCCGCTGAAAGCGTGCATCACGCCTTCCATTTCAAGTGCGCCCGACACGTTGACCGAGGAAATTTTCGCGTGGGCGTACGGGCTGCGAAGCACAGCGAGGTGCAGCGCGCCAGGCACTTTCATATCGTTGGTGAATACAGCCTCGCCGGTCAACAGCGCCGGGTCTTCCTTGCGGAGCATCCGTTGACCGAGTAGGCCGTTTCCAGCGGCGATCGACTCGTCGCTCGTTTCCATGTTGTCGATGACTGTCATTGCTGGACCCCCATCCAGTGCTGTTCGTGGCCTGTGCGTGCGGATCAGGCGTCGGCTGCGGCCAACACCGACTTGACGATGTTGTGGTAGCCGGTGCACCGGCAGAGGTTGCCCTCGAGACCGATTCGGACTTCGTCCTCGGTCGGGCTCGGGTTTTCGTCGAGCAAGCTTGTCGCCGCCATCACCATGCCGGGGGTGCAGTAGCCGCATTGCAGGCCGTGGTTCTCCATGAACGCCTGCTGCATTGGATGCAGGGTGCCGTCGGTAGCGGCCATGCCCTCAATCGTCGTGATCTCCATACCGTCCGCTTGGGCGGCCAGGACGGTACAACTCTTCGCCGCCTCGCCGTTCAGGTGGATCGAGCAGGCGCCGCACGATGAGGTATCGCAGCCGATGTTGGTACCGGTGAGCCCGGCGTGCTCACGAATGTAGTGGACGAGAAGCGTGCGCGGCTCGACGTCGTGTGTGTGCTGTTGGCCGTTGACAGTGATGGTGACGTCCACGGAGACCCCCGATGGTGTGGTGAATGGTGTGGAGAACTGTGATGAATCGCACGCCCTGTGACGCGCGTCTCCATCATGCCTCATTCGCGAGCCCAAGACGAACGGGAGACGATCGATTGGTCCAAAGTCTCCTCGGGAAGCGGGTCGATGTGCCAACCGCCGCCCTCGCAGCAGCGATGAGTTCAAGGCTTTGAGGCGCGCCGGTACAGCTTGCCGTTACCGGTCGATCAGCGGATCTGACGCGTCGCCGGATGCACTGCGACGCCGTCGGGATGGAAGATCAACGAAAACGCTTCGACTCCGTCGACGACGCGAGGACCCGGACGCACAACGAGGCCGTCGGCGTCAATTGCCCAAACTTCTGCCCGATCGGGCAGCTTGCCGAGAACGGTGTCTGCCTGAGCTATGGCCCCGTCGAGTCCGAAGCCGCAGGGCGCAACGACGACGATGTCGGGGTCGTGTTGTGCGATGGTCGTCCAGTCGGTCGGTACGGATCTGCTGCCTCGCTCGGACAAAATGGGGTTACCGCCGGCTGCCGTCACGAGGTCGGGCACCCAGTGGCCCGAGAGGAACGGGGGATCTGACCACTCGAGTACGAAGACGTTTGGGCGGTCACGACTGCTGACGCGCGCAGTCACGACCGCGATGCGCTCGCGCAACTGTTCGACGACCGTCGCGGCTCGATCAGGTACGCCGAGCGAGCTGCCGGCGTCGATGATCGTGGCGAGCACCTCGTCGAGGGTGTGAGGATCAAGGGTCACCACGTCGGCGTCACATCCGAGTCGTGCCAGGGCAGAATCGGCCTCGTCGGCCGGGAGGGCACACACGCGGCACAGGTCTTGGGTTAGCACGTGCGTAGGGTCGCTGGTCCGGAACCGCTCCTCATCGAGACGATAGAGATCGTGCCCAGCTGCGATCTTCTCCCTAACGAGCGCATCGATCGCCCCTGGAGAGAGGCCGTGCGTGTCCAGCCCGCCGACCACGACCTGGCGTCCGGGACGGGGGTCGGGCGGGAAGTCACATTCGAAGGTGACGCCGACGAGTTCTTCGGCAAGTCCCAGTGCAAAGACGATCTCGGTAGCTGACGGGAGGAGTGAGACGATCCGCATGTCAGTGGACAGGTTCGATCAGGGCCTGATGTGGAGTGGAAGTCACGACGTTGGGTCGAGTCGGAAGGTCACTCGAACAGACGAATCGTGTCCGCGATCGTGGCCCAGACGAGGAACGCAATGATCGCAGTGCCGAAGATCGTGTAGTGCCAGCGCTTTGAATGATCGGCACGCCAAAACCGTCGGATCGAATAAATGATCGAGACAACCGCGAGCAGACCGATCGCAATGCCAACGACGGGGCCTACGCCGCGGGCGATCCCCACGGCCGGGAGAACGAACGGCAGCACGATGTACATCAGGAGGCATCGGCAGGTGGTGAATACCAATGATTTCTGGAATGCCGAGCGGGCCTCGGCTGCAGTTGAGGTCGTTCCTACGGGAAGCCGCAACATCCGTCGCATGAACCGGTCGGCGTCGGAGCGCGCAGGCCCTGGTGCAACAACAGACTGGTCGGACGTGGTGTGATCAGCCGTGGTGCTCATGACTCGTGTGCACGGTAGGCGGCTGCGACCGCAGCGGCAACGTCACAAGGGTGTTCGACAATCGTGAGTGCGCCGGCTTCGGCCAACTCCTCGTGGGATCCGAACCCCCAAGCCACACCAATGCAGTCGACTGCGTTGAGGTGGGCGCCCTCGACATCGTGCTCGCGGTCCCCGATCATGATGACGTGGTCGAGTGCGATTCGGTCGTGGGGGCCAACACCAAGAAGGCTGAGGGCATGGGTGATGACTTCGCCCTTCGTTCGTCGGCCGACGCCGATTCCGTGCGTTGCTCCCACCTGACGAGCGAAGTAGTCCGTAAGACCGAAGTGATCGATAATTCTCACGGCGGTGTCCTGCGGCTTCGCAGTGGCCAGTGAGATCGTGTGCCCGGCGCTCCTGAGCGCGTCGAGCATCTCATGGACGCCGTCGTACAGTTCGTTCTCGAACAGTCCGACGTCCTCGTACCGGTCTCGGTAGACACTGATCACCTGCTCAATGTCGTCGACGTGGATGCCGTGTTTGGGAAAGCTGAGTTCGAACGGCGGGCCGATCATGTCGCGGATGGTGGTTTCGTCGGGAGCGAGATAGCCGCACTCAGTGAACGCGTGGGTGAGTGATCGGCCGATCCCTGGCGATGAGTTTGAGATCGTCCCGTCGAGGTCGAGCAGAACGTGGGTGGTGGGAGCGAACATGGTTCAGGCAATCGGCCGGATCGCCTGGGCTAACCGTGCGAAGTCTTCGATGGTTCCGATCGCGATGATCACGTCGCGCGGTCGGAGCATGGTGTCGTCGGTTGGGTTGGTGGTGAATACTCCATCAGAAGACCGCAAGGCCAGCACCAGAGCACCGCTGGCCTCGCGTACTTTGGCATCGTGCAGTGTCCGGCCGGCGATCGGCGAGTCAGAAGGAATATCGAATTCGCGCATTCGGAACTCGATCGAGCGCTCGTGCATCACGACATCGAGGAACTCTGCGACGTGTGGGCTGGAGACGAACGACGCCATGCGTCCGGCGCCGAGCTCCTGCGGGTTGACGACGCGATTGGCTCCGGCGTGCTTGAGCTTGCTGACACTCTCGTCGGCGCGCGCCCGTGCCACGATGAACAGATCAGGTCGCAGATCGCGTCCCGAGAGGGTCACAAAGAGGTTGGCGGCGTCGCCTTCGAGCGCAGCGATCAGGGCGCGGGCGTGTTCGATCCCGGCGGCGCGCAGCGTCTCGTCCCGCGTGGCATCACCGACAACAGTCGGGAAGGGCAGATCACGCACCCGTTCTGCATTTTCGTCGACGACCACTACATCGTGGCCTTCGATGTGCAGATCGTGCGCGACGGCGGCTCCGACGCGCCCCCATCCACAGACGATCGTGTGATTTCGCAACTGGTTGATCTGTCGGTCCATACGTCGCCTCCCGACGAACTCACTGAGTTGCCCCTCGACCACCAACTGGACGACGAGGGTGAATGTGTACAGCACCGTCGACACGCCGATGACTATGAGGATGATGGTGAAGATCTTCTCGCCGGTGCCGAACTCGGTCAGCTCGCGAAAGCCCACTGTCGTGATGGTCGTAATGGTCTGGTAGAGCGCATCGAGGGGTGTGAAACCGAACCCCACGTATCCGGCGGTGCCGAATACTGTCACGACGGCGACCATCCCGAGCGCAACTCGGAGGCGGTGCGCGGTAGATCTCATCGGCTTGGCACGCTAGTGCGAACCCACGGATCCCGTGAGACAGTGTGGGAATGGCGAAAATCCACTTTGACGTTCGGCATCACTTCGACCAACCGACGAAGGTCGTTTGGGACGAACTCGTCGACTGGGAGCGTCATGCCGACTGGATCCCCGCTACAAAGATGGAGGTCAAGCCGGGAGACCCGACCGAAGCCGGATATGAGTTCACTGCTCGCAGCGGGTTCGGGCCGCTGGCGCTTGTCGACACGATGCGGGTGCTCTCCTGCACGTGGAACGATGCGGGCGAATCGGGTGACTGTCAAGTCGAGAAGATCGGCCCCATCCTTTATGGGCAGGCTGGGTTCACGGTCAAACCCGACGGTTCGGGTTGTGTCGTCGACTGGATCGAGGAGATTGAGGTTCGCCGTGTTCCCCAGTTCCTCGCACCGATTGCTGCTTGGCTCGGAGCGACGGGCTTCAAGCAGGGAATGAAAAGCCTGGCAAAGTTGCTGGCGAAGCGGTCGTCACAGTCGGAGCGGTAATCACACGTCGCTGAGTCGGGTGAGACCACGACGGGCGAAGAGCAGCATCAGCAAAGTGAACACAGCGATTGTCAGCAGACCGCTCCATGTGTTGTCCCACGAAATCGGTGGATCAACGTATCCGAGGCGGGACAGCCGGATCACGCTATTGAAGGGGTTGAATCGAGCGACGTTCTCGAGCCATCCCTGCATGATGAACAGAGGCGTTTGCGCTTCAGTTAAGAAGATCACGAGAAAGAACGTGAGTTGCATGATCGCCGCAGCGC
Source organism: uncultured Ilumatobacter sp. (assembly GCA_905480335.1). GTDB lineage: Bacteria > Actinomycetota > Acidimicrobiia > Acidimicrobiales > Ilumatobacteraceae > Ilumatobacter_A. The sequence continues at coordinate 142,652 of CAJQPY010000004.1, forward strand.
GCATGTCGCGAAAGATGAACGCGAGTCCGAGACCCCAGCCGGTTCCAATGGCAGCGATTCCGAGCGCCGCTGCGTAAAGCGGGATTAGCCCAAGTGGGCCGTGTGTGAGGCGCGCGCCGAACAGCGTTCCAACGATGAACACAATCGTGGTCACCAAGGCTGCCCGTGCGAGTGCGGCGAGAAGCGGGCCGGTGACGAGCGACATTCGCGGCGTCGGCGTGAGCCGAAGACGGTCGTAGAAACCGCCCTCCAGATCGCGGATCGTGCTGAACCCGATCCCGATTCCCGCAAATCCGGCTCCCATCACCACGCCGAGCGGTAGGAACCAGTTGATTGATCGGTCCGTGGGGAATCCAGGGATCTGAGTGATCGCGAAAAAGGTGCCGGAGAATGCGATCGCTTGGAAGATCGGCATCAGCACCGACGGTAGGAAGGCCGAGGGCAGACGGGTGATGTTGACGAGGCTGCGCCTCATTAGACCTACGGATGCAGGAAAGGTGCGGGTGGAGGCCACCGAACGAGCGGTGCTGGTCGTGGTGTCGTTGAGTGCTGTCATCGTGCCCCTAGTCGGCTCGTGAGTGCCCATAACGCCAGCACGACGGCGACCATCGCAAGAATCGCCGGAATGACAACGGCGCGGACAACGGCGGACGCCGAGAAACCGTCGATCGTGAGGTCGCGGAATCCTTCGACGAGGTAGGAGATCGGGTTGATGTAGGCGAGGGTTTTGTATAGGCCGCTCATCGTCTCCTTCGGAAAGAACGCCGAGGAGAAGAACATCGCAATGAACAGCAGCGGGAAAGCTCCCTGGACCGCCTCGGACGAGCCGGTCTTGATTGCCATTGCCGACATAAGGGCGCCGACCGCAAGGGCGAGGATCGTGCCGCCGGCTGCCATGGTGAGCACCCCGGCAACGCCGCCCTTGATCGAGAGTCCGAACGGCAGTAGCACGACGATGAAGAACACGGTCTGGAAGCAGCCATAGACCATGCCGCCGGCCATTCGCCCGACGATTATGCCCGATCGTGTCGATGGAGAACTGAGCAGCCGATCGAAAAAGCCATTCTCGATGTCGACGGCAAGTGCTGTTGCGCCGACGGTAGAGCCGAAGAGGATTCCCTGAACGACCGAGCCGGCAAGTGCGAAATCAAGGTACGAGTCGACCGCTGGAAACCCGGGGACTGCGGTGGTTGCTCGCGAGAACGAGGAGGTGCCGAGTGCAGCGAAGAACAGCGGGAAGATTAGCGACGGGACCACGAGAGACGGTTGACGCCAGAGTGAGAGGATTGATCGTTTTGACAAAGCGACCGTTTGCGCAACCGTCGACTGACGGAGCTCGGGTCGCGTGCGGGGCGTCATCGTGGTGGCGGTGACTGTCATGTATCGGCGCCTTCGAGTCGGTAACCGGTGGCCTCGGCAAAGACGTCGTCGAGGCTTGGCTCATGTAGCTCAAGGTCACGAACGGTGACGCCGGACTCATCCAGTGCACGGACAACGCTTGACACGGCACTTGGCCCCTCGGTCAGGCCGACCCCAAGTGTCCCCTCAGGACTGGGTCGCAGGTCGCCGAACGCGGCCATCACCCGGGCGGCATGCTCGGTTGCAGATCCATCGATACTTACGAACAATGTCGGGCTCCCGACCTCAGCTTTGAGTTCGGTTGGCTGTCCTTTACGGACGATTACACCATTGTCGATGATCGCAATTCGCTCGGCGAGTTGATCGGCTTCCTCGAGGTACTGCGTCGTCAGCATCACCGTCGTTCCGTCGTTGTTGAGTCGCCGAATCTCCTCCCAAAGCGAGATTCGGCTCATCGGATCAAGCCCGGTGGTTGGTTCGTCAAGAAACAGAACGGTCGGCTCGTGAATCAAGGAGAGCGCAAGGTCGAGCCGCCGGCGCATGCCGCCTGAGTAGGTGCCGACCCGCCGGTCGCCGGCGGCGGTGAGACCCACCCGTTCGAGCAGTTCGCCTGCCTTGGTGTGATGCTGCGACTTTGGCAGCCCGTAGAGCACCGCCTGGAGATGGAGGAGTTCGCTCCCGGTCATCAACGGATCTATAGCGGCGTCCTGTAAGGCAACGCCGATGTTGCGGCGTACGTCGTTTGCCTGCTCGACAACATCGAACCCGGCAACTCGCCCGGTGCCGCCGGTTGGGCGGAGCAAGGTGGTGAGCATGCGCACCGTTGTCGACTTGCCGGCTCCGTTGGGTCCGAGGAACCCGAAGATTTCGCCCGGCTGGATCTGGAGGTCAACCCCGTCGACCGCCTTAATCACGTCGTCGCCCGACCCGAAGTGACGCTGAAGGCCGATGGCTTCGATCGGCAAGGTAGTGGCAGGCATCAGCACAGCGTGCCAAATACGTGGCCTGTTGTGGCGTTCCGAAGCTCCGACGCGCGTCACATGCGTGGGAGGGTGGTCATATGAGCGAGTTTTACGGGCCGGCCCAGCGTGCGTTGCAGGACGAGTTTGACACTCGGCGACTGGCCGACGCGCACCTGACGACGACCATTGCAGATGGAATCGACGACGACCGCACCGCATTCATCGAGTCGCGCAACTTCTTCTTTCTCTCAACGATCGGCGCCGACGGCTGGCCGACGGTGTCGTATAAGGGCGGGCCGGCTGGAGTCGTGCAAGTCGAGGACGAGAACACGATCGTGTTCCCGAGCTACGACGGCAACGGGATGTTTCTGTCTATGGGCAACATCGATTCGGGTGGCGATTCAGGCGCAAAGATCGGATTGCTATTCATCGACTTCGAGACGCCGAACCGGCTGAGACTCCACGTGACGGCCACTGTCCATCGTGACGATCCGGCGATGGAACGTTTCCCTGGTGCGGAGTTGATCGTGCGGGGCCGGGTCAACAGTACGTTTGCCAACTGTGCCCGCTACATACATCCACACCAGCGGTTGCGGTCGTCCGACTACGTACCCGATGGGCAGGGTGCCCAGCCGTATCCGGCGTGGAAGCGGATTGATCTCATCCAACCGTTCCTGCCGGAAAAGGATCAGGGTCTCGCGGCCGAGGCCGGTGGAGAGATCGGCGTTGACGAGTACGCCCGTCGCCTCGCCGGCGGCACTAGCTAAGGCGTGCCGTCAGGTACCGCAGAGCATCTGGCGGATCAGCGGCTCATAGTGCTCAAGCGGGTTGCTGACGTAGCTCGCGTTGAAGGCGGTTTGGTCGTACTCGCCACAGAATTCGACCGTGCGTTCGAAGTGCGGGCTGTTGCGGTACTTGTCGCGAGCGTTGGCGTCGAGACCAATGTAGTCCCAGAAATAGTATCCCTGGAACTCGCCGTGGTGTTTGACCATGAAGTAGTTCGCCTCGGAGACGAACGGTTTCACAATCGCCGCTGCGATGTCGGGGTGGTTGTACGGGCTCAACGTGTCGCCGATGTCGTGGACGAGCGCGCAGAACACGTACTCGTCATCTTTGCCCGCTCTCTCGGCACGCGTTGCTGTTTGTAGGCTGTGCTCGAGACGGTTGACTGGAAAGCCGCCATGGTCTGACTCGAGGTCCCGAAGGAGTCCGATCACGCGGTCGGCGACGCGGGACTGGGTGAGCTTTAACTGGGGGAGGATCATCGCCCAGTCCTCGGCGGTTGACTCCTCGAAGTTTGTGAAGCTGGCCCGCTTGGTCTGTGGCCCGGATGCCGTGTCGGTCACTGTGAGGTCCTCACGGCTTGGCGGCTTGGATGGCCTGCCAGACACGTTCGCTGGTCGCTGGCATGTCGATATGGGTCACGCCGACATGGCTCAGCGCATCACACACTGCCGACTGAACCGCCGGAGTCGAGCCGATGGTGCCTGATTCGCCGATGCCCTTTGCGCCGAGCGGATTGACAAAGGTGGGGGTTTCCATGTGCACCACCTCAAAGCTGGGGAGTTCGGTCGCGGAGATCATGCCGTAGTCAGCGAGATTCGACGTGACCGGGTTGCCGTCTTCGTCGTAGCGGACCTCTTCAAGTAGTGCCTGCGCCGTCCCCTGAGCGATACCGCCGTGGATCTGGCCGTCGAGCAGGAGAGGGTTGAGGACGCGTCCGGCGTCGTCGACTGCGACTTGGCGGAGATGTTTGACCTGACCGGTGCCGGTATCGACCTCGACCACGGCGATGTGGGCGCCGAAGGGGAACGTTGCCATGTCAGCGACGAACAACGTGTCGATGGTCAAATCGTCGCCCTGTTGCCTCGACGCGACGGCCAGTTCGGCCCAGCTTTTTGACACCGCAGGGGTGCCAGCAACATGGAATGCGGCACTGTCCTTGTCCAGCACGATGTCGGCTTCGTCGGCCTCGAACATCTGGGCGGCGAGCTGCTTGGCTTTCTCTACCAGTTCGATAGCACCTTGGTGAACTGCGGCTCCACCTTGCTGGAGCGAACGTGAACCCATCGTGCCGCCTCCGGTGGGCACGAGATCGGTGTCACCCCAGATGAGGGTGATTTTGTCCATTGGAATTCCGGTTTCGTCGTGGGCGAGCATCGCCCACGCGGTCTCGTGACCCTGGCCGTGCGGCGAGGTCCCGGTGTACACGGTGGCGGTGCCGTCGTCGTTGACCTCGAGTTTGGCTGCCTCCTGTTTCGGGTCGACGCCGCCTGTGATCTCGACGTAGACGCTCACGCCGATTCCGAGTTGCTTGTCTGCACCCGACTCGCGGCGAGCCTGCTGCTCGGCTCGCAGCTCGGTGTAGCCCGCCGTATCGAGGGCCTTGTCGAGCGCGACTTCGAAGTCGCCGACGTCGTAGGCCTGGCCGATAGCTGTTGTGTGTGGTTCGAGGAACTTGGCGATCAGGTTCTGGCGGCGAACGTCTGCCGGATCCTTGCCGATCTCAAGCGCGAACAGGTCCATTGCCCGCTCAATTGCCGCCGTTGCTTCGGGACGGCCAGCGCCGCGGTACGCCGTGGTGGGCGTGGTGTTGGTGACCACTGAGGTTGTGCGGACTTCCATGTTCGCAATGTCGTAAACACCTGATGCCATCGGCCTAGTCATGAACGGGGCGAGGATTGAGCCCATGCCGACGAATGAGCCGGCGTCCTGGATCGCGTGCAACTGGTAGTGGGTGACCTTGCCGTCACGCGTGCCGCCCATCGTGACGTATTGCAGCTGGGCGCGTCCGTGGCCGAGACTCATCATCGACTCGCTGCGCGTCTCGCGCCACCGCACCGGCCGACCGAGCTCCTTGGCTAGCGGTCCGAGGAGCAGTTCCTCGGCGTAGGTATCGATCTTTGCGCCGAAGCCACCACCGACGTCGGGGGTGATCAGGTGGATTGCGTCAGCGTCACCGCCATTGGCAGCGGTGAAGGCATCCTTTGCGCCCTGGGCCCCTTGGCTGGAGATCCATTGGACGAGGCGGCCACCGTCCCAGGAAGCGGCCGAGGCGCGCACTTCGAGGGGGCACGGGGCGACGCGCTGGTTCAGGAAACGGCCCGTGATCGTGACCTCGCAATCGGCGAAGAACTCATCGGCCGGGCTGTTCTCGGGGAGGCCGAGCGCTGTCGTATCGAATACGGCGTTGCTACCTGCTGCCTCGTAGATCAGCGTCTCTGACGCAAGTGATTCTTCGAGATCGATGAGCGCGGGAAGGAACTCGTAATCGATGAAAATCATTTCGGCTGCGTCGGTTGCCTGTTGTTGCGTCTCAGCGACAACGACGGCGACCGGCTCACCCACGTGGCGAACCTTGTCGCTGGCGAGAAGCGTGCGCGCCGAGCCGGGGTTGAACGGCGAGGCGACTGGTTCGAGGCCGAGCGATTCGGCGGTGTGAACTGCTAAAACGCCGGGCATTGCGAGCGCCGCCTCAACGTCGATCGACTCGATTGTGCCGTGAGCAACGGCCGATCGTACGTACACCGCTTGAGCAGCGTGAGCGAGGCGTGGGTCGTCGACATCGTCGGCGTAGACCCCGCCCGACGTCAAGAACTTTGGATCTTCCTTACGCTGGACCCGAGTGCCCAGAATGCTGCCACCAGCCACGTGTACCCCTTGTATGCGTCTCGAAGCGAACCCGGTCTGGCTCGCCACCACACAAGGTAGCCGCAGCGGCGATGGCGTGCCGTAGCCAGGCAGGTGATCGTCTGGTACCCGGCGGCCAGGCGCTTGCTGAGCGGGTTGGGGAGTGACCGGGAATACGGTGATCCACCGAGGGGGAGCGCGCTGAAACGACGGGTGCTGGACTTGAGTTATGGACGCCACCACTCGTCGGGCCCAGACAGTTGTGGAGGCTGGGCTCGGGATGCGCTCGCCAAGATGATGGGCTTGTCATGCTGGTTCCATCCGAGCAGGTGGTAAGCCCCGCACTAGACAGTTGCCATGCGGCTCCGTTCGACGGCGTAGGTGCAGTACAACGACCGCGAAGCAAGCCGTTGAGCAGGAGGGGGCAGCGAGCGTCGCGCAGTGGACCACGGACGGGTCTCCTGACTCTTCTCTTCGCCAACAATGACGTCAACGAGCTGCGCGCGAAAACGACGGCCTTTACGAAACGCGCGCCAGCCGAGTCACTGGCTTCGACGGGCCGCAGTCGGACACGTTCCGAGGTCATTTCGAGACGCCGAGCATGCCGCTCCGCTCCCGAAGCTTGCGCGCAGAGGTCGCAGTGAACGCTTGAGCGTTGGCCCCGCTCGTGCTGAGCCCGCCCAGGTCGTTGTGTCCGTCCGGCGCGCAACTCTCGCACCAGGTGGGTGATCGCGTCCCTTGCCTTGCCGTCGCCTCGGCGTCAATGAAACCAATCGTGCGCCGAGTCACCCCACCGAAGCCGAAAGATCGCCAGGCAATTGACTGATCGGTTGCTGCGACTAATGGTTGCTGACCTCGCCGGAGGTGCGGCCGTGAAGATCAGCGGCGAAGCGGTTGAGTCCAACGATTTCAGCGTCGATGCCGCGTTCGGCGAACTTCGCGACGACTGCGTCGAGAGCGACGACTGCACTCGTGTCCCAGACGTGGGCGTCGGTCAGGTCAATCTCAACGTTCTTGACCCTCACGGCGTCGTAGTCAAAGGAATGGACAAGATCGTTCGTCGAGGCGAAGAACAGCTGCCCAGTAACGGCATAGATCCGTTCATGGTTGTCGGGGTCGACGACGCTGGTGACGTTGACGAGGTGCGACACGTGGCGGACAAAGAAGATCGCCGACAGCAGTACCCCGGCGGCGACGCCGTACGCAAGGTTGTGCGTGAGCACAACGATCGCAACAGTCGCGACCATCACCGCTGTTTCGGTCTTCGGCATCCGCTTCAGAGTGCCGGGGGCGACGCTCTTCCAGTTAAAGGTGCCGATCGCAACCATGATCATCACGGCGACGAGTGCAGCCATCGGGATCTGAGCGACGATGCCGCCGAGCACGAGAATTAGAATTAGCAGAAAGACGCCAGAGACCAGCGTCGAAAGTCGGGTCCTGCCGCCGGACCGGTGGTTGATCATCGACTGGCCGATCATTGCGCAGCCGGCCATACCGCCGAGGAAGCCGGTGGCGATGTTGGCGATGCCCTGACCGCGCGACTCCAGATTCTTGTCGGAGTCGGAGTCGGTCATGTCGTCGAGCAGTTGCGCGGTGAGTAGCGACTCGAGCAGGCCGACGAACGCAAGCGTGAGCGAGAACGGGAGGATGATCCTGAGTGTCTCGAACGTAAACGGCACATCAGGCAGCGCGAAGAATGGCAGCGTGTCGGGCAGTTCGCCCATGTCACCGACAGTCGGCAGTTCCCACCCCATCGTGATCGCTGCAGTGGCCAACAGAACGATCGCCACTAGCGGTGACGGGATGGCGTTTGCGAGCGTGCCAGGAACGCGAGGCAGCCCGTAGATGATCAGGAGGCCGACGGCAATGAAAGCGAGGTTCAGCACCAACTCGTTGTTGCGCACCGCGGCCGGCGCGTCGGACAACAAGATGAGTGGCACCTGGGCAAGGAAAATCAGGATTGCCAGGGCGTTGACGAAACCAAGCATCACGGTGCGAGGGACAAAGCGCATCAGTGCACCCACACCGAGCGCGCCGAATGCCATCTGAAGTACGCCAGCCAGGATCGTGGCGGCGAAGAGATAGCCGATGCCGTAGTCCCTCACGAGGGGCACGACGACGAGCGCCATCGCGCCGGTGGCTGCTGAGATCATTCCCATCCGGCCGCCGGTCATCGAGATAATGATCGCGATCGAGAACGAGGCGTACAGGCCCACCTTGGGATCGACGCCCGCAATGATTGAAAACGAGATCGCCTCAGGGATCAGCGCGAGAGCAACGACGAGTCCCGACATGACGTCGGCCCTCGGGTTCGAGAACCACGCCGTCTTAAGGTTGCGGACGTTCGCAGCGCTTAGCCCGTTGTCGGCGCGCTCGGGCAGGACGGTCTCGGTTGCTGACATGGGACTCCACCAGTCTTAGGTCTCGGACGTTCCGGACCCTGTTGGGCCACGCACCGCAGCGCCGAAAGAAGGGGCGCCTCTGCCACCAGTCTTGGCAGCGAGATTACGGTACGTGAATCGGCCGCCCGTTGCGCGTCATGTCGCACACGTCACGTCCGGGCTCCGATGGGCGCGCAGTGGGCGTCAGGCGTCGTAGATGGAGGCGACGAGGCCGTCGACGTCGAGTCCGTAGCGGGCGTGGATGTTGTTCGACTCAGGATCATGCGGCAGGAACTTCGTGGGGAGACCCAGCGGGCTGACCGGAACCGACCCGTCGATCTCGCAAACTTCAGTTGCTACGGCCATTCCGATTCCGCCATCACGAATGCCGTCCTCGATTGTGATCACGTGCCGGTGGGCGGCAGCGTCGGCGATCATCTTTGGGTCGAGCGGAGCGCAGCATCGAGCGTCCCAGACTGTGACCTCGACTCCGGCGTCGGCGAGTTGGGCTGCGGCTTTTTCGGCTGTCTCGAGCATCCTGCCGATTGCAATCACGCACACGGCTGAATTGCGATCAGATGCGGCAACAACTTTGCGACCCTGCAGGCCAGTGCCGACCTCGTGCTCTGACACCTGCCGGGCCGCCCCCCGCGGGTAACGAATCGCTACGGGACCGTCGTCGCAGAGAGATGTAGCGTCGTGTAGCATTTGCGCCAGTTCTTGAGCGCTCGATGGTGCGAGCAGCCGCATTCCCGGTACTTTCGAGAGTAAGGCCATGTCGTAAACGCCGTGATGGCTGGCACCATCGGGACCGGTCACTCCGGCCCGGTCGAGGCAGAAGATCACGGGCAGGCGATGCATCGCCACGTCATAGACGACTTGGTCCCAGGCGCGATTGAGGAACGTGGAGTAGATAGCGACTACGGGACGGAGACCGCCCATTGCCATGCCGGCTGCGCTGGTGACGGCATGCTGCTCGGCGATGCCGACGTCGAAGAAGCGATCGGGAAAGCGCGCTTCGAAGGGAAGGAGTCCAGTCGGTCCTGGCATTGCCGCCGTAATCGCCACCAGTCGTGAGTCATTCTCGGCTTCCTTAACGATCGACTCGGAGAACGCCTGGGTGTAGCCCGTTGACACTGCTTTCGGCGGGCCGACCAATGGGTCGAACGTCGGTGCATCGTGCAGGTTTTTCTCGTCGTCGTCCTCGGCAGGGGAGTAGCCACGCCCCTTCTGGGTGAGAACGTGAACGACGATGGCTCCCTCGGTCGACAGCTCAATCGCGTTTTGGAAGGCATGCTCCATCTGCTCGACGTCATGGCCGTCGAACGGACCGATGTAACGAGTGCCGAGCGCCTCGAAGAACGACGGAGGTTGCAGGAATTCACGGACGCCGGCCTTGAACGCATCCATCGCCGAGCCCGCTTGGTTGCCGACGAGGGGCAGTCCGTGCAGGAATTCCTCGAGTCGACGCTGACGGCGGACGTACACAGGATTCTGGCGGATGTCAGTGAGCGCGTGCGATAGGCGCCCAGTCACGCGGTCGGGGATCGACGGATGGTTGGCCTGCTCGTCGAAGCCCTGCGAGTTCGCCGACAGATTCGAGATTGTCGGCGCGTATGACCGACCGTTGTCGTTGAGAACAACGATCACGCCGCGTTGGTGGTGGCCCATGTTGTTCAGGGCCTCGTATGACATCCCGCCTGTCATAGCCCCGTCACCGACGACGGCGACGATGTGCCGCTGATTGTTCGTGCCGAGGTCCCGAGCCGAGGCTAAACCGTCGGCGTACGCCAACACAGTCGATGCGTGGCTGTTTTCGATCAGATCGTGGGGCGATTCTTCACGGCTCGGGTAGCCCGACATGCCACCGGCCTGGCGGAGTGTTTCGAAGCCGGCCTGGCGTCCGGTAACGACTTTATGGACGTACGCCTGATGACCCGTGTCCCATAAAATGGCGTCATTCGGCGACTCGAAGACACGATGCAAGGCGAGTGTCAGTTCGACGGCGCCGAGGTTCGAGCCGAGGTGGCCGCCGACTTCGGATACCGCAGAGACGATGAAGTCCCGGATCTCGTCGGCCAGATCACGAAGCTGGTCGTAGTCGAGCCCTCTAAGGTCACCCGGCTCTCGGATCCGCTCGAGGTACATGCGGCTTCTACGCTATCCCGAACCGATCAGCGTCGGTAGATAGAAACATGGTGATCGGCATCTTCAGTGAACGGCGCGCCAGCCATGTCGGCAAAGCGCTCCGCAAGTTCGAATCCGGCGGTGTCGGCCATCGCATCGAGTTCGGCCGGCGGCGCCCATCTGATCGACCACGGCCGCAGACGAATGCCCCCTGCCTCGGTCAATTCCACGAATTGGCCCGATGTGCGCTGCTCTGTTGGTCGATGATCCGAAACCGACAAGACCACGCGATCCGCAGTCATCGATCGAATGCTCACATCGCCACCAGCAGGTGCGCCCGGGTCCGGAACGATGGCTTCGACCACGAATGTGCCGCCTGGGCGAAGTCGCTCGGCCACTGACCTGAAGCATTGTTGCTGGTCGACCGCATCTAGGAGGTTGAAGAGCGTGTTGTATGCAATGAGGCAGGCGTCGAACGGGCCGTCAGGCAGATCGTGAACCATGTCCCCGCAAAGGATAGTGACGTGCTCGCCCCCGGACTGACTGGCGATCCGGGCAAGCATTGCGGCGCTCGAATCGATGCCTACAACGTCCAGCCCGGCGGCTGCCATCGGGACAGCCAGTCGCCCAGTGCCAGCACCTAGTTCGAGCACCCGTCCGCCCGGGCCGGCAAGTGCGACCATGCGCACCACCGTCGCTGTCACGTCTGTTACATCGGCGTACCACTCGTCGTAGACGTCGGCGAAGCCGTCGCCGTAGCTCGTGGATTCGTAGCCGCGCACGACCGTCAGGCTACCTATGCACAGGAGCTAGGTGCTTACGGCGTACGAGGGCGGCCGGGGGCCTCGCAGGCCTCCTTGAAGAGTGCTCCAGTAAGCGGCCCGCGGATCGTGGCAGTCACTGATTGCGGACCGCGTGCATCTGACGGGATGATCGTCAGTCGCCGGTGGGCGCAACATCGACTGAAAACGGCAAACGCCGCCGACCGGATTGGTCGGCGGCGCTCAACGGATCTCTAGAATCAGAGTGCTCGGACGTTCTGGGCTTCGTCGCCCTTGCGGCCCTGGCCGATGTCGAATTCGACACTCTGACCCTCGTCGAGTGACTTGTAGCCATCTCCAGCGATGTTGGAGTGATGGACGAAAACGTCATCTCCACCCTCGCGTGAGATAAAGCCGAAGCCTTTTTCGTTGTTGAAGAACTTGACTGTGCCTTGCATGGATTCTCTTTCGCTTCAGCCACACCGTTGTGGGGCAGCCATTGCCCATACTAGGTTCCCTTCGGCTGTGATCCTCTGCCCTGGTCCGGTTCGACACGAACTGCGGGATCTGAGCATCGGCCGGGGACGAGTGTCCGTGCCGTCGAGACCCATTACCGATGGGCCCTCCGAAAGGTGGTCTGTGCGTAGCCTGAGCCGATGAGCGACTCGACCGTCTACCTCGATCACGCGGCCTCGACGCCGATGCTCCCCGGCGCCATCGAGGCGATGACGCCCTATTTTTCCGAGGTTTACGCCAATCCTTCGGGCTCGCATCGATTTGCCCGTCAGGCGCGCCGCGCGATCGACGAAGCCCGCGACGATGTCGCCGAGGTACTCGGGGTCCGACCGAACGAAGTGGTGTTCACCAGTTGCGGAACCGAAAGCGACAACACAGCGATCCTCGGAGCGGTCAGCCGCATCGGTGGAGTGGCGGTGTGTGCGGCCGCCGAACACCACGCCGTGCTGCATGTCGTCGAGGCGGTAGGCGGCGACATCGTTCCGGTCGACGGTTTCGCAAGGATTGATGTGGACGCGCTCGCTGATCTTCTCGACGAGCACAGCGCCGCAGGGCGCAATGTCGCAGTCGTGAGTGTAATGGCCGTGAACAACGAGGTCGGCACGGTCAATGACGTTGCCGCTGTCGCCGCCGTTGTGCGTCGGCATGCGCCGGGGGCATTGGTCCACACCGATGCCGTGCAGGCCCCGAGTTGGCTCGACCTGCGAGCCCTCACCCCGCACGTCGATCTACTTGCACTCAGCGCACACAAGTTCGGTGGACCCAAAGGTGTCGGGATCCTGGTCGAACGTGGCGGCCCACGCATCGACCCCCTGATTATCGGAGGCGGTCAAGAGCGTGAGCGGCGCAGTGGAACGCACAACGTCGCCGGGATCGTGGCCGCGGCGACGGCTCTGCGGTCCACTGACAGTGAGCGGGCGACTGAGATTCCACGGCTCATCCAACTGCGAGATCGACTCGTCGGCGAATTGGTCGAGCAACTTGACGACGTAACGGAGACGATCCCACGTGCCGGCGGAGAGTTCGGAGTCGAAAAGGTGGCCGGATCAGCGCACGTTTGTATTGGCGGCATTGAGTCGGAGGCATTGTTGTTCTTGCTCGATGAAGCTGACGTGTGTGCATCGGCGGCCTCGGCGTGCGCGAGCGGTGCGATGGAGCCGTCTCACGTGCTCGCAGCGATGGGCGTAGACCGCGAGGTCGCCCTCGGCGCGCTCCGGCTCAGCCTCGGGCACGCATCAACCGAGGCCGACGTCGACCGCGGGATCGAGGCGATCACGTCCGCAGTGACGAGACTGCGCTCCCATCGCCCGACTCGCACGACGTCGTAGACCTGCTCGGGAGCGCTAGCTGCCCCTAGCCTGTTTTGCGTGAAGGTGATGTGTGCAATGAGCGGTGGGGTCGACTCCTCCGTCGCAGCGCTGCTGCTGAAGGAGCAGGGTCACGAGGTCGTCGGCGTCACGATGAAACTGTGGGGCGGAGACTCCGACACTGGCTGCTGCTCGGTCTCCGATGTCGACGACGCTCGCCGTGTCGCTCAACAACTTGACATCGACCATCTCGTCTTCAACTTCGGAGATGACTTCGACGCCCACGTCGTCGACCCGTATGTGCAGGCGCATGCCGCAGGCGTGACCCCGAACCCCTGTATCGAATGCAATCGCTCGGTGAAGTTCGCCCGGCTCGCCGAGCGTGCCGAGCTACTCGGCTTCGACGCAGTGGCGACGGGGCACCATGCGGCGATCGGCCGTCTCGACGACGGGTCACTTACGCTCGAGCGCGGCCACGACGAGAAAAAGGATCAGAGCTACGTCGTCCACATGCTTGACCAGGCGCAACTTGCCCGCACCATGTTTCCCGTCGGCGGCATGGACAAAGTCGACGTACGCGCCCGCGCCGCCGATATCGACCTGCGGACGGCCGACAAGCCCGACAGCCAAGACGTGTGTTTCATCACGTCGACCGGCGGGCGCACAGCATTCCTCGGTGATCGCATTCCATTTCGACGCGGGTCGGTGGTCGACATGAGCGGTGCCACGCTCGGCGAGGTCGAGGCGGTCGAGATGGTCACCGTCGGACAGCGCAAGGGCCTCGGCTTGCCGGGGGGCGGTCCGAAGCGCTACGTGGTCGATGTCGACGTGACGAACCAGGTAGTGACGGTCGGCGATGACGCCGATCTGATCTGCGAGACCCTCGACGTAGTTGCGCCGACCTGGGTCGCCGAGCGGGTCTCGGGTCAGGTGCGAGTGCAGTGCAGCGCTCACGGAGCAACGCGGCTAGCCCACATCTCGATCGACGGAGAACAGATCCGGGTGGCATGGCATGAGCCCCAACGACGAATCGCTCCAGGCCAGAGCGTCGTGTTCTACGACGAAGCAGATCGTCGCGTTCTTGGCGGCGGCATCTGCGTCTGATGCACGTTCAGCGAATCGGAAGACCGCGAACGGCAGCGCAGCGCAGCGCTTCGCCAGGGCGGCTTGGAGCGATCAGGAACCCAGTCATGTGGATAGCACGTCCGTTCGGCTCTTGCGGCGTGAACGCGAAGACCGTCGACACGGTTTGCGACGTGTCGACCTGGACGGCGTAGCCGCTTGCCGGGCCGGTCAGATCGGCGGCTTCCGTCTCGGAGCGGGCTAGTCCGAGACTGAGAATTTGATCGGTCTTGACCATCAGCGTGTCGGCGAGCACGACGGGATCGTGGACGACCAGACCAGCAGGAACCAGCACGAGCCAACGCCGAGACATTGTGTGCCAGCGCGGGCCGATGAATGCCGTAGCGGCCACGGCGAGGAAGGTCAGTGGAATCCCGGCGATCCAGTTGGCCGTGCCGAGCGCAAGCGGGCCTCCGAGCAAAGCCGGCGCCCACAAGATCCACGACACCACCGCTGCGGCGCCAGCGGGAACAGGGCTCCGTAGCGGGAGACGGTCTTCGTCGCCGTACGCCGAGGCCTGCACCATCCAGCGACCAAACTCTGCCGTGAAGATTGAGGTGACTGCAACAATGGCGGGGGCCACCAGCAGTGCGACGTCGATACTGGGACTACCGCCGACCGCTGCTGCAGCTGCGGCAATCAGCGAGAGGGGCGCGCCGACGCGCGTGATAGTCAAGGAGATGACGGCGGGAATCAGGAGCCCGATAGCAACGAGTGCGAACACTGTCCAAGAACCGAGGGCAATCACCCACTGCACAGCATTGCTGCGGCCTGACGCAGCGGATTCCAATGCGCCGCCTCCGACGATCGCCACGAGTACCCAAGCGAAACGAGCCACCCACGGAATCGCGCGGGCCGAAAGAGGTCGGGCCGGCGACGTTGGAGGCGCAGAATCGGTGGCGGTCATCGGAACAGATTTGTCCATTGGGCATCTGTGCGGCCAACGTAAGTAGATGGCGTCCTTTGAGCCACTCGAGAATCCGGGAGCGATTCGACGCTATGCAACGTGGCCGAGCGCGAAATCGGAGATGGACTCCGGAGCGATTCGATGAGTGTTCCGGGCCGGCCGGCAGTTGAGCGATTCACCAATGGCCAGTCAATCGGGATCGGGAGCCTGCCGCATCTCAACGCCGACGCTGCTGCCGCGTTCTCGATCGGCGAATTCGACATAGCGACGATCCCGACGCTGCCGATGCGTTCGCCGGCCGAGGGGATGATTGCGCAGGCGATCGCAGGGCTGCCCGGTGTGTCGCTGGGGCAGTATGGCAGTTTCGCCGTCGATCCCGTTCGACTCACCGGCGTCACGTCTATCGAGACCGATCTCACGACCGATGCCTTCGCTGGGCTGCGGATATTTCTCGATCTTGCACGAAACGTCGGCGTCGACGGCTTGCCGGTCAAGTGGCAGTTTGTTGGCCCGGTCACGCTCGGTGTCGCGCTCCAGCGCGCCGGGCTCCGCGATACCGAGGCCTTTACCATTGCAGTCGACGCAGTACGACACCATGTCGCGCAAATCAGCGCAGCGGTGTCGAATGCGCTCCCCAGCAGTGTTCAGCTGTTGCTCCTGGACGAGCCGTGGTTGGTCCAGTTGACGACGCCCGACTTCCCAGTCCCGCCCGATATGGCCGTCGACCTTATTTCGACCGGCATGGCCGCTGTGCCTGCCGATGTCGCTGTCGGCCTCCACTGCTGTGGGTCGTGTGATGTCGCCACAATGCTCGAGACGGGTCCGCAGGTCATCTCGTTGCCGGTGTCCGCGGACCTGATCGACTACGCGGGCTATCTCGGCCGATTCATCAAGTCGGGCGGTGTCATCGTCTGGGGTGTGCTACCGACAGTCGGGCCGCTCCCGGCGAAGCCAGACCGCTACTGGCAACAGCTGAGTGAGGTTTGGTGCGCGCTCGTCGAACGTGGCGTTGACGCCAGCGAACTTCGGCGACAGTCGCTGGTCAGCCCCGAATGTGGGCTGGCTCAGCATCAGGTTTCGACGGCGCGACGTGTGTCGCGCCTTGCCCGCGAAGTCGGCCGAAAGGTCAATGCTCAGGCGATCTCAACGAAGCTTGCGTTCGGGGCCTGACGCCCCCTGCGCCCGGGGTACGGTGCGTCTCGATGACCGTTGACGCCGCTGAAAAAATCGACGAACTCCGCACGCAGATCGCCCACCATAACGAGCGCTACCACACGCTCGACGACCCGGAGATCAGTGATGCCGACTACGACGATCTCGTTCGTGAACTCCGCGCGCTCGAGGCCAAGTACCCCGACCTGATCACCGCCGATTCGCCCACCGGGCAGGTCGGTGGAGCAGTGGTCACGACGTTTGATTCAGTCGAACACGAGGTTGCGATGATGAGCCTCGACAACGCGATGGACGGCGACGAACTCCAGGCTTGGGCCGATCGAGTCGTCAAGGGGCTCGATGGAGCGTCACCCATATTCGTGTGCGAGCTTAAGTTCGACGGCTTAGCCATGAGTTTGCGTTACGAAAACGGCGTCTTCGTGCGTGCCGCGACCCGAGGAGACGGCACCACAGGCGAGGACGTCACCGTCAACGTCGCCACGATCGCCGACGTCCCCGACGTAACCGGTGGCGATGGGCCGCGGCCGGACCTACTCGAAGTTCGTGGCGAGGTCTACATGGCCACATCGGCGTTCGAGCGGCTGAACGAGCGGGCGCTTGCAGCTGGAGACAAACCCTTTGTCAACCCCCGCAACTCTGCCGCCGGCAGTCTCCGACAGAAGGATCCGGCCAAGACAGCTGAGCGTGAGCTGTCTTTTTTCACCTACCAACTTGGCAAAATCGAGACAGGCACTGGCGACAAAGACCTCCTGACGCATCAAGGTGAATTGGCATATCTTGGTTCCCTTGGGTTTCCGATCAACGAGCACGTGCGCGCGTTCGGCTCGATCGATGAGGTCGCCGCCCACTGCCTCCACTGGCAGGAACACCGTCATGAACTCGACTACGAGATCGACGGAGTGGTCATCAAGGTCGACGATCTCGGCCAGCGCGATGTCCTAGGGGTCACTTCGCGAGCGCCTCGTTGGGCCATCGCGTACAAGTTTCCGCCGGAAGAACGCACAACCAGGCTCCTCGACATCCAGGTCTCGGTCGGACGAACCGGTAGGGCGACTCCCTTTGCAGTACTTGATCCGGTGTTCGTTGGTGGATCCACGGTGACGATGGCGACGCTTCATAACCGTGAGCAGGTTCAGCTCAAAGACGTCCGACCCGGCGACACCGTTATCGTCCGCAAGGCTGGCGACGTGATCCCCGAGGTGGTCGGCCCGGTGCTGAGCGTCCGCCCGCCCGACCTCGAAGCATGGATCTTTCCTGACAATTGCCCGGCGTGCAGCAATCCGTTGGTTCAACCCGAAGGAGAGGCCGACACCCGCTGCTTCGCTCCCGACTGCCCAGCCCAGCGAGATCAGAAGCTCTCGTACTTTGCGTCTCGTGGAGCTATGGACATCGAGGGGCTCGGCGAGCAAATGGTCGAGAAGCTAACTGCAGCCGGGCTTGTCAAGGACGCCGCCGACCTCTACTCGTTGACCATTGAGCAACTGGTCGAGCTCGATCGGGTTGGCCAGACGAGCGCCGCCAACCTTGTCGCCGAGATTCAGAAGTCGACGGTACGTCCGCTCCCGAAGTTCCTGACCGCCCTCGGTATCCGGCATCTAGGCCCTGCGGCCTCGGCAGCGTTGACCGAGTCGTTCCACACGCTTGATGAAATCATGACGAAGTCGATTGACGATCTTGCGGCGGTCGACGGAGTTGGTGGAGTCATTGCTACGACGGTACGCAACTGGTTCGACCAGGGGGCCAACCGGGCCTACATCGAGAAATTTCGATCTGCAGGCATCAGTTTCGGCGATCCCGGCGCTGCGACCCGAGCGGCGCAGGAGCGGGCCTCGGTGGTGCAAACGCTTGAGGGTCGCACGGTGGTCGTGACCGGAACGCTGGCCGGATTCAATCGGGAGGAGGCCTCTGCGGCGATTGCGTCACGTGGCGGAAAGAGCCCCGGCAGTGTGAGTAACAAGACGTTTGCGCTCGTTGTCGGTGACTCTGCGGGCGCCAGCAAAATGACCAAGGCAGAATCGCTGGAGGTGCCGATCATTGACGAGCGCGAGTTCGTCCGGTTGTTGGACACGGGCGAGCTCCCCGGGAGGTACGCCGCCGAGGAGTGAATGGGGCGGTTAGACGACTTCGAATGCCCACCGGTAGCTGCGGGCCGAGTCGCGGCCTTCTTCGGCCTTCCAGAAAATGACCTGCGCCTGATGGCGCCCTTCGTCGAAACTCTCGATCAACGCGCCGTCGGTGGGCCGGAACGTGATCACTGAGTTACCCGGGTCAAATACTGCGGTCGGCGGCGTTGAGATCTGCTGGCCGGCGGTCTCGGGAGTGAGGTCACCGCTGAATTCGCCGATTCGCTCCGTCGGAAGTTCGATCCCGTCGATCACCAGTACAGCCTCGTAGCCGAATTGGAGATCGACAACGATCTGCTCCTGTTGGAACACCTGTTGTGCGTTCTCGACCGGTGAGAGCTCCTCAATCGCATCAGGTCGGTTGACACCGTCGGTCCCGGTGATAGCGGAAGTCATCCCCCAGGCGATGAGTGCTACTCCGCAGGCGATGACAAAACAGGCCACGAGTACCCCGGTATCAGGCCGTCGCCGTGTTGAGGGCGTGGGCTTCTCGCTGGCGTCGTTGAGGGAGTTGCCGTCAGCTTCGACGGCTGGCTCGAGATCGCGCTCGGTGTCGCTCACTAGATAAGTGTGCCTGGCGGTTCCCGAGAACGCGCAGGCGGTAGCGTTTCGGGCGGTGGAAAATGTCGACGAACAACGCGGTGGATCGGGCGGGGAATCGCTCGAAGGAACCGTTCTAGCGGGTCGCTATCGCGTCGCGAGAGTCGTTTCGACGGGCGCGAACACGGTCATCATGGATGGCATCGATCAGCGAAACGACAACGAGGTCACGCTCAAGATCGTTCGACCCGAACATGCCCAGGATCCTGAGTTCCGACGCAAGTTCACGCGTCTTGCCGAAATATCCAACGCGTTGTCTCACCCGAATATCGCGTCGGTGAGCGATTGGGGAGAGACCGAATTGCGGGGCGAGTCCACAGTTTTCTGGGTTGTCGATGCGCTAGGCGGTGGAAGTCTGCGTGACCTGCTCGACCGGGGTCGGCTGCTTCAGCCGGGACAGGCGCTTGTCATCGGGCTCGAAACCTGTCGGGCACTTGATGCGGCGCATCAGAAGGGTCTGTTTCACACCGAGCTGACGCCGTCGAAGATGGTCTTTGGCGCAGATCGGCGGCTACGCGTGATCGACTTCGGAATGGCTCGCTTGCTTGCCGAGCCGGCCTGGGCCGATGCATCGGCACTTCCGACGCATGTGGCGCGCTACGCGTCGCCAGAGCAAGCGCTCGGATCGCCGACCGATTCCAAAACTGACGTGTATGCGCTCGCCCTCGTCATGATCGAGGCCGTCACCGGTGCAGTTCCGTTCGCGGCCGACTCCACCGTCGCGACGTTGTCCGGCCGTGTCGACAAGCTGCTCCCCGTCTCGGCCGACCTGGGGTCCCTCGCCTCGGTGCTCGAGCGTGCTGGTCGTCCCGAGTCGCCTGATCGATTCACGGCTGCCGAGTTCGGCCGAGCGCTCGTTCAGGCAGCACCTGGCCTGCCCAAGCCCGAGCCGATTCCGATTCTCTTCACCGGGACCTTCGATACGACAGCAATGCGTCGTCCGACCGACCCCACTGGTGGGGTCGAACGTCCGGCACCGGTCGCCGGTCTGGCCGGAGTCGACGAGACCGGAACATCTGCTGTCACAGGTGCCGCCGTGGTTGCTGGCGCCGCAGCGGGGGCGGTAGAAGCCGGTGCAGCGGCGCAGACTTTCGCAGCGGTGGTACCTGGCGCAGATGTTGGCGCGGCACGGTCTGAGCGTGAACTGGATGAGATCCCGCCTGTCGAGGTCGACGCGGATGACGTCGCTGCCGAGGATTGTGCCGAACCCGACAACGAGTCAGACGGTATCGGAATAGTCGTGACAGGGC
This sequence comes from uncultured Ilumatobacter sp., assembly GCA_905480335.1. Taxonomy (GTDB): domain Bacteria; phylum Actinomycetota; class Acidimicrobiia; order Acidimicrobiales; family Ilumatobacteraceae; genus Ilumatobacter_A. The sequence goes on from CAJQPY010000004.1 coordinate 162,870, forward strand.
AGGAAGCCGCCGGACCGGAGAGTGTCGGACCCGAGAAAGCCAAGCTGGAGATTGCCGAGGAAGTTGAACCGACGATCGCCGAGGATCTGGACGCTGCAGACGGCGAGGTGGCTGCTGTGGTCGTCGGTGAAGTTGCAACAAGCGATGAACTGCCGATCGCGGATGAGCTGGCGGCCGGCGATGAGCCGCTTTCAGAACCGAAGCCGGAGATCTCGGAGGTTGCCGAAGTGGCAACTCACGCCGTTCCCTCTGCGGGACCTGACACGGACGCTCTGGCTGCGACAACCGCTCTCCCTGCTGTGCACGCCGATGCCGAGGGCGTGGCGAGCGGGGAGATCTACGATGAAGAGGCGGGCCGGCGGCGGCGAGGCCCCGTGATCCTGTTGATCATGCTGCTACTCGCCGGGCTGGCGGCACTCGGGTACGCGGGTTCACTGCTGTTGCAGACCAAGTCGTTTGAGGTGCCCGTGCTGGCCGGGGTCCCCGAAGACGAAGCCCTCAATCAGATCGCTGGCAACGGTTGGGAGATCGACACGCTCCGGGAGCGCAGCGACACGTTCCCCGAGTTCGACACTGTCATCCGCACCAGGCCCGGGCCGGGTATCGAACTTGATGAGGGCGAACCGTTCACTCTCGTGCTCAGTAACGGCCCAGAGTTCCGTACGTTGCCCGAGCTCGAGGCGCTGCCGTTTGATGCGGCGATTGCGGAGTTGGCCGGACTCGGCCTCAGTGGTGTCGAAGCACCCGAGCGCTTGTTCTCCGAGACCGTGGCACCGGAGTCCGTGATCGCATGGCAAGTCCAGGGCGATGCCGACGGCACCATGCAGGCTGGCGCCCAAATTCTGCCTGGCGAAACCATTGTCATGACATTATCGATGGGACCCGAACCACGGATTGTTCCGGATTTGACCGGCCAAACCGTTCAGCTCGCGACTGCGACGCTCGCCGATCTCCAACTCGAGCTCGCACGAGATGACGACCTGTTCAGCGACACCGTGCCAATCGGTCAGACCGTATCGCAGAACCCGGCGGTGGGTGCATCCCTCGAACGTAACGGCACGGTCACGATTCAGGTATCCAAGGGACCCGACGTCGTGCCGTTCCCCGATCTGACCGGACAGACGTTCACCGATGCTCAAACACTGCTGACCAATACCGGCTACGTCATCGGCAGTCTCCTCGGCACGACCGAGGGCAGGTTTGTCGAGGCGACGATTGATGATGCCGACGTTCTCCCCGGCGACCTGCACCGACGCGGGACCCCAGTCGACCTGATCTTCCTGTAACGGCTCCAGACGAGATTGCGGGCCCCCGATGCAGCCTGGCTACGGTGCAGCCATGACCTCGTTGGACGGCCGCGTCGCCATCATCACAGGCGCAGGCCGGGGAATCGGGCGTGAGCACGCACTGTTTTTTGCTGCAGAAGGTGCGCGTGTCGTGGTGAACGATCACGGCAGCTCGAACGATGGCTCTGCATCAGGAGAATCACCTTCCGACGACGTTGTCAGTGAGATTCGCGACGCAGGCGGCGAAGCGGTCTCGAACACCGACGATGTCGCGGACTGGGCTGGTGCGGAGCGGCTCATCCAGACGGCGATCGACGCCTTCGGCGACCTCGACGTCGTGGTGAACAACGCAGGGATTCTGCGCGACCGGACCATCGTGAACATGACCGAGGCGGAGTGGGACGACGTGGTCGGGGTTCACCTTAAGGGCCATTTCGCGCCGACTCGTCATGCGGCTGTGTACTGGCGAACCGAGCACAAAGCGGGCCGCAGAAAGCGTCGCAATCTCGTGCACACGTCGAGCACTTCGGGGCTGTACGCAAACCCCGGTCAGGCGAACTATGGCGCCGCCAAGTCGGCGATCGCGACGTTCAGTCAGATTGCCGCGAAGGAATTGTCTCGCTACGACGTGGTGAGTAACTGCATTGCTCCGGGAGCTCGCACGCGGCTTACGCTTGCAAGTCCGGGCCTTGAGGACATCATGGCGCCGGCAGCATCCGGGTTCGACGAGTGGAGTCCTGCCAACATTTCACCGCTTGCCGCTTTCTTGAGCACAGCCGATTGCTCGCTGACCGGCGAGACGTTCCTCGCCCAGGGCGGGGTCGTCAAGCGACTCGACGGGTGGTCGACTCGTGAGACGCTTGAGCAGAGCGGCAAGTGGACGGTCGACGGGCTCACGAGAGCTTTCGCCGCTACTCGGTGATCTCCTTGATCTCCTGAGCGATCTTTTCGGTGAAGTCGTTTGTCGGCAGTGACGTCTGCATGGCCATCAACTTCATCATGTCGCCCTGGACCTTGATCTTGCCGTTCATGAACGACTGCATCGCCACGGCGGGGTCCTGATCGACGAACAGTGCCTTGGCCGTCTCGTAGTCGGTCGTCACGGTGACGTCGGCGTCATCGAGCAGCCCAAGTTCCATAGCGACCCGACCGGTTGTCGTGTCGAGGTGGCTGTTTACCTCGCTGTCACGAAAGGGAACGTCAGTGACCACCTGGTTTATTCGCAGGTCGGCTTCAACCTCGGGGACCTCGTCGGCGTACTTCGCGCGGATGGCGCGGGCGGCGTCCATCCATTCTTCTGACAAAAAGGGGTGAGCCATAGTGACCGACTGTAGTTGTCGCGCCCAGGGTCGGCACGGCCGCAGTGTGATGGAACGCGCCGAGGCTGAGAAAAGGCCCGACAGCTTCGGCGACCGGAACGCTCAGCGGTCGAGTTCAACGACGAGTGTCGACGTTGTGACCGACTCAAGGACGTCACTATCGATGTCGAATCCCATGCCGGGCGCGGTCGGCACGGTGACGTGGCCGTCGACGATGGTAATCGGGTCCGTCACGATGTCCTGGGCGTAGAACCGAGCTGATGCGCTGATGTCACCGGGCAGCGTGAACCCTGGCAGCGCGCCGAGTGCCGCATTGGCCGCCCGGCCGATTCCGGTCTCGACCATGCCGCCACACCACACGGGCACGTCCAAAGTGAGACACAGGTCGTGGATTCGGATGGCCTCGAGGTAGCCCCCCACTCGACCTGGCTTGATGTTTGCGATCTCGCAGGCGCCGAGTTCGATTGCGTCGGCGGTTCCCGCAGCCGACACCAGCGACTCGTCGAGACAAATAGGCGTGTCTACTTCGTCGGCGAGCCGGGCGTGCCCGATGATGTCTTCCTCGGGGAGGGGCTGTTCGATCAGTAGCAGGTCGTAGTCGTCCAGGCGCGCCAGGTGTCGGCCGTCGGTTCGTCGGTACGCGGTGTTCGCGTCGACTTGCAGCGGGACGTCAGGTCCGATGAGGTCACGGACTGCTGCCACGTGCTCGATATCGGAATCCGGTTCGATCTTAAGCTTGATTCGGACGTAGCCGTCGTCAACGTAGCCCTGCACCGTTTTAAGTAAGTCCTCAACCGAGTCGTGGATTCCGACGCTCACACCGCTCGGGATGCGACGGGGCCGCCCGTCGGAGTCGGTGGCAGTGCCGAGCAGGTCGGCGAAGGACATCCCGGCGGCACGAAGCTGAGCATCGAGAACCGCCGCTTCGATGGCGCCCTTCGCCATAGGGTGGCCGTGGACCGGTGCAAGCACGTCGCTGACATCAGCCGCATCGATCCCGGCGAGCGCGCGTGCCGCCAGACGCGGAAGAAGATGCTGCACCATTACGTGCTGTGACCCGTCGACGTACTCGGCGGAGTACGTCGGCTCACCGAGCGCAACGCACTCGCCCCATCCGTGAACAACCTCGCCGTCGAGTTCGGCTTCTATATGCACGATGAGGATATCTCGGTCGGCTTCGACGCCGAAGCTTGTGCGGAACGGTGTGACCAGCGGCATCGCGATCCGTCGCAGCTCGACACGTGACACGCGTACTGGTGGTAGCGATGTGGTCGAGTTATTCATTGCGCCGCCTCGACCACGTATTCACCCTGCTCGGTGAACCCGACGATTCGGCCGCCAAGTTCGAGCGCTCCCTGGAGGGCGGAGCGAGTCGAGCGGCGCCATTCTCCGACTGCCGCCGAGTCGGTTCGGCGAAGCGTGACAACGTCGTCGGGTGTCGGCACGAGCGTCCGTTCACCAACGCCGGGGCCGCTGTCGCTCTGCGCGCCCTCGCCGACGACGGGCCACGCCATCAGCAGGCGGTCGGATTCGTCGCCAGCATTGATCGCGTCTGTCATCGTTCCATAGAACGACGGCAAATACTCGTGCACCTCGGCACCGAGGATTTCGATGTTGAACCATGCGTTTCGGCGAACGAGCGGGTCGAAGGTCCATACGATCCACTCGATGTCGTGCTCCTCGGCCCAGCGGCGCTGGTGCATTTTCATCGCACGTCCGAGCCCCGAACGTCGGGCACCGGGGAGTAGGCCGGTGATGTGGCTGTGCAGCGCCGATCGGCCCTGGTGGCGAGCGAGGATGCCGACCGATGCACCCAGCATCCGTTCGTCGTCGCCACGTGTCTCGTATGCGGCGCTGACGTAGCCGCCCGAGTGGGAAACGGCCATCAAGATTTCAATCGACACGAGCTGGGCCACCGAACCCCACACCTGTTGAAAGACCTCTCCCAACTCGATCATCTCGTTAGCGGTGTGCAGCAGGCGGATCTCGATGTTGGCCAGCCCATGCGATGTCTTGGAGTCGGAGTGCTGCTCGTCACTGCCGTTGATGTCGATGGTGCTCATGTCAACTCGCAATTCTCGTACCTGCCACGTGCCACGTGCGACACGGTAGGCGGTGCCAACCGCAAGCGCCTCACAAAATCCCGGGGCTCACGTCGTCCGCAGCTGCGATGAATATCGTGTCGCGTGGCACTTGACGGATCGTTCAGGGAGGGGGAGCCAGCCCGCAGATCAGATAGGCAGTGCTCATGGCACGAATTCTGGTCACCGAAGAGATCGCCGAACGTGGGCTCGATCGTCTGCGGGAGGCCGGGCACGAGGTCGATGTCCGGCTCGGGCTTTCCTCCGAGAAACTTCTCGAGGTGGTGCCCGGTGCCGCTGCGCTGATCATCCGCTCCGCCACCCAGGTCACCTCAGAGGTGCTCGGAGCAGGCGCCGACCTGATGGCCGTCGGACGTGCCGGAATCGGACTCGACAATGTCGACGTCGCTGCAGCCACTGCCCAAGGGGTGATGGTTGTCAATGCACCGCAGTCGAACATCGTTTCAGCCGCCGAGCACACGATGGCCTTGCTGCTCGCGTCGGCCCGCAACGTTCCGCAAGCCCACGCTGCCCTGGTCGACGGTCGTTGGGAACGCAGCAAGTGGGAGGGCGTCGAACTCGTCGACAAGACCCTCGGTGTCGTTGGTCTCGGCCGCATTGGCAAGCTGGTCGCCGACCGAGCCAAGGCCTTCGGCATGCGTCTGGTCGCGTATGACCCATTTGTTTCCGAGGACCGCTCTCGCCAAATGGGGGTTGAGTTGCTCGATCTCGATCAGGTGGTGGCCGAGTCCGACTTCCTCACCGTGCACCTTCCCAAGACCCCCGAGACGTTGGGGTTAGTTAATCGCGATTTGCTCGTGAAGGCGAAAGCATCCCTGCGAATTATCAACGTGGCCCGTGGGGGCATCGTTCACGAGCAGGACCTGGCCGACTGCTTAAATGACGGCATCATCGCCGGAGCGGCGCTCGACGTGTTCTCGGCCGAGCCGATGACCGAGTCGCCGCTTTTCGCGATCCCGTCGGTGGTCGTCACGCCTCACCTGGGCGCAAGCACGCGTGAGGCGCAGGACAAGGCCGGCGACACCATCGCATCGATGATCGAGCTGGCATTGGCTGGCGACTTTGTCCCGTTCGCTGTCAACGTAAATGCGGCCGAGGCGAACGAGACGATCCGTCCGTTCCTGCCGTTGGCCGAGCGACTAGGGAGCCTCTTCGAATCCCTCGCCGGCGGCACTCCCGATGTTTTGGAAGTGTGTGTCGAGGGTGAGATCGCCGGGTACGACACGCGTATCCTCGAACTTGCAGTTCTCAAGGGATTCTTCGGGTCGATCACCGAAGATCCGGTCACCTACGTCAATGCGCCACAGCTCGCGAAGGATCACGGGCTCGAAGTCCGTGAGGTCACCTGCGCCACATCGGCCGACTACGTCAACTTGCTCACCGTCAGCGGTGGCGCTCACAAGATCAGCGGGACGCTCTCGGGCCCCAAGGCCGATCAGCGGGTGACGAATATCGATGGCGTTCCCTTCGACGTGCCGCCCGCTGACAACATGGTGGTGATCACCAACGACGACCGTCCGGGGGTGATCGGCACCGTCGGCACGTTGCTGGGCCACGCAGAGGTGAACATTGCAGACATGGATGTAAGTCGGACCGACGATGACAAGGCTGTGATGCTGATCGCTCCGACCAAGCCGGTCCCAGCCCCGGTTCTAGACGACCTCCGCGCTGCGCCGGGGATCGTCAATGTCAAAACCCTTTCCACTTGAATCGCTCCGCCGCCCGGTGACAGGACGGCGTCAGCAGGGGAGGGATTGAGCGGTGCGGATCGCCTCGGCTCGAGCTGCTTTGGCGAAGTCGTCGCCGTTGCCCGCATACAAGATGGCGCGTGATGAGTTGACAATCAGCTCGCGTCCGTTTGACCCGGCGCCGTGTTCCAGCACCGTGGCAGCATCGCCGCCCTGCGCGCCGACGCCGGGAACGAGCAGCGGGAGATCGCCGACGATTGAGCGGACCTCGGCCAACTCGTCCGGATAGGTGGCGCCGACGACGAGCCCACACTCGCCGAGGGCGGACCACTCGTTGGCTACTCGTTCGGCGACGTGCACATACAGCGGCCGGCTGTCGCTGACCAGCGATTGGAAGTCATCCCCACCTGGGTTACTCGTGCGGCACAGCAAGATGACACCACTGTCTCCGGGGTGATCGAAGAACGGCTCGATCGAATCGGTCCCCATGTAGGGATTGATGGTGACCGCATGTGCCATGTAGCGGTCGAAGGCCTCGTGGGCGTATTGCGTTGCGGTCGATCCGATGTCGCCGCGCTTCGCATCAAGAATCAGCGTCGTATCGGGGTACTCGGTGCGGATATAGCTGCAAATGTTCTCCAGCGCGTCCTCGTCTCCCTGACTCGCAAAGTATGCAATCTGCGGCTTGAACGCGCACGCGAGATCGGCGGTGGCATCGATGATCTCCCGACAGAACCGTTCTGTTGCATCGGGGGCACGGGCGACCGATGCCGGGTATCGCGCAGGATCTGGGTCGAGTCCGATGCAGAGCATCGAGCCTGCTGCCGACCACGAACGTTCGAGCTGCGCATGGAATCCCACGGCGCAGCAACCTATCCGAACCGGGGAGCTCGACAGTCCGGCTCAACAGCGTGGCGAGATTGGCAGATCACTCGACGCTGATTGCGGCGGTGGGACACATGTCGGCCGCCTCACGGACTTTCTCGTGCAGTTCCTCGCCCGGCTCCTCCTGCAGGATGTAAAGGTAGCCGTCGCTGCGCACCTCGAAGACCTCTGGGCAGACCTGCATGCACGCGCCCGTGGATGCGCAAACGTCGAAATCGACCGTGACCTTCATGGTGAAACCCCCATCTCGCTGCTGAACTGCCGATCAGTTCTTCGCCTGACGGTAGCCGTCGGCACGCGCTGCGCTAGCACTCTGGTAGCAGCGCTCAGCCTTCGTGCGGTCGTAGAAGCGGCCGCCGGGGATGTGGAAGATCCCCGAGTTGTCGTTCGCCTTGATCGGATGGGAGATCGGGCATGTTCCGTCGTCGTCAGGCCCGATCCAGCCGCCGATGTCTCCGTCGCTGGATCGCGCCTCGGGAGCGTCGACGAGTGCGTTGACGAACGAGGCAGCAGCATTCGGTGTGGCGTCGGCTCTGCGGTCCCCAGCCGTACCTGTTGAGTCGGTCGTTGGGGGCCTGCTCTTGCCGGAATCGGCTGCCGGGGGCACGGGAACTGGTAACGGCGGCCATTCCGGCGGCCCAGCAGGTTCAGCGAGGTTACGGTCACGCCACGAGGAGTACACGACGCCACCGACTGCTCCGATCAGGAGCAACCAGAGTGATCGTCGGACCATCACTACGATTAATGCCATCTCGACCACCGTAGTCGGGCCAGGACGACCTACTTGGTGTGCCGCTCGAACGCCGCTAACACTGCGCGCAGACTGGCAGTCGTGATGTTCGGACTCTGCCCGACGCCCCAGCGGATGTCACCGTTGGCTCGGACGGTCTCGAGGTAGGCGACCGCCGTAGAGTCGGCTCCCTGTCCGATTGCGTGCTCGGCGTAATCGAGCACGTCGAACTCGTTGCCGACTCGGTCGCCAAACTCGCTGAGCAACGCAGCGACGAATGCCTCGACGGGTCCATCGCCCTCCCCGCGGATCGAAGTTGCTTCGCCTTTCACCTCGACCTGCGCCTGGATCACCGTGCGGCCGTCGTTGTCGGCGGAGCTTGTGTTCAGCTCGTGCGAACGCAACCGGAACGCTGGCTCCTCCGGAAGGTATTCCCATCGGAACTGGTCCCACATCAGGACCGGGCTGATCTCGGTCCCGGAGTCCTCGGTGATGTGCTGGATTGTCTTGGAGAACTCGATTTGGAGTCGGCGCGGGAGGTCGAAACCGTGCTCGGTCTTCATCACGTAGGCCACGCCGCCCTTGCCGGATTGGCTGTTGACCCGAATCACGGCTTCGTACGACCGACCGACGTGCTTGGGGTCGATCGGCAGGTAAGGTACGGCAAACGTGTCGTATTCGCCGGTGTCGGGATCGCGTCCCTTATCGAGTGCGTCCAACCCTTTCTTAATGGCGTCCTGGTGGCTGCCGGAGAACGCGGTGTACACGAGGTCGCCCACATAGGGGTGCCGAGGCGAGACGGGCAACCGATTGCAGTATTCGGCGACACGGCGCAGCTTGTCGATGTCGGTGATGTCGAGTTCGGGATCCACACCGTTCATAAAAAGGTTCATGGCGAGGTTGACCACGTCTACGTTGCCTGTCCGCTCGCCGTTTCCGAACAGCGTGCCCTCAACCCGATCGGCGCCGGCCATCACGCCGAATTCGGCGGCAGCGACGGCACAGCCGCGGTCGTTGTGCGGGTGCAGCGAGACGATGACGTGTGCACGGTCTTTGATCGTGCGGCCGAACCACTCGATCACGTCGCCGTACACGTTTGGGGAGTAGCACTCGACGGTCGCCGGCAGGTTGAGGATGATCGGGTCATCGGCGTTCGGCTCGATGATATCCATCACCGCTTCGCACACCTCGATTGCGTAGTCGGGTTCGGTGAGGGTAAAACTTTCGGGGCTGTACTCGTAGCGGATCTCGGTGGATGAGCCGTCGGGTCGTTGCGGCAACCGAGCTTCGGCGGCCTTGCACATTGCTGCACCCTTGGCAGCGACTGACCTGATCCCGGCCCGGTCGAGGTTGAACACGACATCGCGCTGCAGCGGGTTCGTCGAGTTGTAAAAGTGGACGATTGCGCGGGGCGCGCCATCAAGTCCCTCATAAGTGCGCTCTATGAGCTCCTCGCGACATTGCACCAGCACCTGTATCCAAACGTCCTCGGGGATCAGGTCCTCTTCGATCAGTTGGCGCAAGAAATCGAAGTCGGGCTGGCTGGCCGACGGGAATCCGACCTCGATCTCCTTAAAACCCATGGCGACGAGTTCGGTGAACATGCGCATCTTGCGCGTCGGATCCATCGGATCGATCAACGCCTGGTTGCCGTCGCGCAGGTCGACCGAACACCACTGTGGCGCAGCGGAGATCACTGTGTTTGGCCAGGTGCGGTCCTCGAGGACGAGCGGGACGAAAGGTGCGTATTTACCGAACGGCATCGGGGCCGGGGTGCTGGGTTGCGGTGGCATCAAGGTCTCCATCATCACATTGCGCATATTCAGAGTGTGGTCAGTACAAATCAGGCCGAAAAAAGAAAGAACCCCCGGCCTGGCGGGCGGGGGTGGGGGCGAACGCGGTGATGCGGCGTTCGCCCTACGTAAGCAGCAGCAAGCAAGTCGTAGAAGTTCGCATCTGGGCTCAGTGTACCAGATCCAGCTGGCGCCGGCCACGAGGCACCCCGTTGGAACGGGCCGTGACGGTACGCTGCGACCTACATGACATCTCAACAATCCCGGCGGGGCGCTCCCCGCGGACGGCGTACGCGACCTTCGGATTCCCATGATCGCGACCACGTGAACACTTCGAATCTCACGTCTATCACTGCGTTGCCTCCCGTCGAGGCTCCGACTGGTTTCTTCGACCTCGGCGTTCCAGCCCGCATCGACGATGGCCTCGCGGCATGTGGCTTCGCTCAGCCGTTTAACATCCAGACCGAGGCAATCCCGGTGGCGATGACCGGGAAGGACGTCTGCGGCCGCGCCAAGACCGGCTCAGGCAAGACCCTTGCGTTCGGCATTCCAATGCTTGCGCGCATAACCGACAAAGCCGCACCGATGAAGCCACTCGGTCTGGTGCTCGTGCCGACTCGTGAACTCGCAGTGCAGGTCGCTGAGGTCCTCCAGCCGGTTGCGGACCACGCCGGTATGAAGGTCATCCCGGTTTACGGTGGTGCCTCGCGTCACCATCAGGTTGAGGAGATGGCAAGGGGTGTCGAGATCGTGGTGGCAACGCCGTTGCGTCTCATCGATCTGATTAAGTCCGACGAGATCAACCTCGACGACATCCAGATTGTCACGCTCGACGAAGCCGACCGAATGGCCGACGACGGGTTCACACCGCAGGTCGAGTGGATCCTGCGCCACACCGGCAACCGCAACCAGACCATGTTGTTCTCGGCCACGCTTGATGGTGATGTCGGTCACCTCATTCGTGCGTATCAGACCGACCCTGAGACCGTCGCGATCGACGAAGCGACCGACACCGTCGGGAACATGAGCCACCTTTTCCTCGGTATTCACCACATGGATCGCGACAAGGTCATCGGTGCCATCGCCCGCGGTATCCCGAAGTTGGTGGTCTTCTGCCAGACCAAGCGGCAGTGCGATCGGGCCACGGAGAAGTTGCAGGATCTCGGCATCGATGCGATGGCCATTCACGGTGACCTTCAGCAAAAGACCCGTGAGCGGGTGATGCGTTCATTTGCCGAAGGCAAGCTGCAGGTGCTCGTCGCGACCGACGTTGCTGCCCGCGGCATCGACATCGACGACATCGGCGCCGTCATCCACTATGAGCCGGCCAAGGACGTGAAGGACTACCTCCACCGCTCCGGCCGCACTGCTCGTGCGGGTCGCGACGGGTGGGCGATCACGTTCGCCGAGTACAACCAGGTCACGCAGGTCCGCATCCTGCAGCGCATGATGAAGATGGAACCGAGCAAGCCGGTCGACGTCTTCTCGAACGATCACCGCCTCGAGAAGCTCGAGGCGTTCGGCGAGGACATCAAGACCTCGGCGATCAACCCCAGCAATCTTTGAGTGGTTGCTGGGGCTGGGCCGGAGAAGACGAGGCCGGCAGTTCGACGATGGGTGTGATCGGGCGGCGAATCCTCAATTCGCTGGTGCCACCCTCCGCCGCGTAAGCCGAAACGCAGTTCGCCGTCCGGCGGCGCATGTGTGACACTGCGGGCATGACGTCCCGGCCGGTGGTCTCCGCGCGTGCACTCGTCAAGCGCTTCGGTGGTTTCACCGCGGTCGACGGCATCGACGTCCAGATCGCTCCCGGTGAGGCGTTCGGGTTCCTCGGCCCCAACGGTGCCGGCAAGACGTCGACGATGCGGATGATCGGCTGCGTGTCGCCCGTGACCGACGGAGAGTTGCGGATCTTCGGGCTGGATGCGGCGACGAACGGACGCACGATCCGAGGTCGCATAGGCGTGGTCCCGCAGCTCGACCAGTTGGACAGCGAACTGACCGTCGTCGAGAACCTCTTGATCTACGGGAGGTACTTCGATCTCAGCCGGGCGCAGTGCCGGGCGAAGGCCGACGAGTTGATCGACTTCGTCCAGCTCGACGAGAAACGCATGAGTAAAGTCGACTCCCTGTCCGGCGGTCAGAAGCGCCGGGTGAGCATCGCCCGGTCGCTGGTCAACGACCCCGAGCTCCTATTGCTCGACGAGCCGACGACCGGCCTCGACCCGCAGGCACGTCACGTTCTGTGGGATCGGTTGTACCAGTTGAAGGAACGTGGGGCCACACAGGTGATCACCACGCACTTCATGGATGAAGCGGAGCAGCTTTGCGATCGGTTGGTCGTGATGGACGGTGGCCTGATCGTCGCCGAGGGATCGCCGCAGAGTCTGATCCGCGAACACGTTCGACGTGAGGTCCTCGAGGTCCGCTTCGGCTACGGACGCAATCAGGAGCAACTGCCGGCACTCGACGGCGTCGGGAGCCGGATCGAGGTGCTTCCGGATCGGTTGCTGATCTACGACGACGACGGCGAGGCGGCACTGTCCGAACTGCACCGGCGTGAGATCGTGCCGGACAGTGCGCTCGTGCGGCGCAGCAGTCTCGAGGACGTGTTCCTCAAGCTGACCGGCCGGACGTTGGTCGAGTGAGCCACGCGATCTCCTCGTGGGGTCCGGTACGGGTGTACTTCCGGGACTGGACGTACTTTCGGTTGGTTTGGCGGACGGCACTGTTCGGCTCGGTTGCGCAGCCACTCATGTATCTGTTGGGGGTTGGGCTCGGGATCGGTGAACTCGTCGACAGCGGCCCGGGCGGTACCGACGCCCTCGGTGGGGTCTCGTACTTCGCGTTCTATGCGACGGCGTTGCTCGCCACGACTCCAATGTTCGTCCTCGGTCAGGAGGCGCTGTGGCCGACGATGGACGGTTTCACCTGGTCGCAGGCACACCAGGCGATGATCGCCACGTCGCTGACCTCGCGTGACGTCGCACTCGGCAAGGGTCTGTATTACTCGCTTCGCGGGATATTCACGTGCACCGGGGTTGCGCTCGTGCTCGCGTGCTTTGACGACACGCGATCGTGGGGCCTCGTCGCAGCCGTTCCGGTCGGCGTGCTGACCGGGCTCGCGTTCGCCATGCCGATCGCCGCGTGGATCGCCACCCGTCAGACCGACAACTCGTTCTCGGCAGTCCTGCGTTTCGGCATCATCCCCATGTTCCTCTTCGGTGGCGCCTTCTATCCGGTCGACCAGTTGCCGTCCGCGCTCGCCGTCATGGCGCGGATGACGCCGATCTGGCACGGGATCGCGTTGTGTCGGGGCCTCGTTCTCGGAGGGCTTGACGCCGCCACCGGAATCGTCCACCTCCTCGTGCTGCTTGGTTTCGTCGTCGCCGGGAGCGTGGCGGCGGCGATCAGCTTCGATCGGCGGCTCCGCCCGTGAGCGCAGCGTCGCTGCCGCTGCGCATCGTCCCGTCGGTGTTGTTCGACATTCGTCGTCCGCAGCGAATGATGGAACGCAGCCTGTACGTGTACAAACGCGGCTGGATGGTGCTCCTGAGCGGGTTTGTCGAGCCGCTCTTCTACCTGCTGTCGATCCGCGTCGGGCTCGCAGCGCTCGTCGGCGACGTCGAAACCGGGGGCGTGCTGGTTCCCTACGACCAATTCGTGGCACCGGGCCTGATGGCGGCGGCCGCGATGAACGGGGCGATCTTCGAGTGCACGGCGAACGTTTTCTACAAGATCAAGCACTCGAAGCTCTATGACGCGGTCCTCGCAACGCCGATGTCAGCTGGCGACGTCGCGTTCGGCGAGATCAGCGGTGCCGTCGTGCGGAGCGCGATCTACTCGGTGGCATTCGCACTCACGATGTGGGTGCTCGGGATGGTCGAGTCGCCGTGGTTCGTATTGGCGATCCCGGCGGCGACCTTGATCGGCCTTGCGTTCGCGTCGCTCGGAATGGCGCTCACCACATTCATGCGGTCGTGGGAGGACTTCGAATACGTGCCGGCGATCACCCTCCCGCTGTTCTTGTTCTCGACGACGTTCTACCCGATCTCCCAGTACGGGCAGTGGAGCTGGGTCGTCGGGTTCAGTCCGCTGTATCACGGTGTCGAACTCGTGCGGGCGGCGAACCTCGGGCAGTGGGACGCCTCAATCGTCGGGCACGTTGCCGTGCTGGTCGCGCTCTCGTTCGTGGGCGTGACGGTTGCCTCACGACGCATCGCGCGGCTCCTGCTGACCTGATTTCTCGCCGGTACGGTGAGTGCGGTGACTATCGACGACCTCGCAACACTCGACGCCTCCGCTCGGCAGATCTGAGGCAGACATGGTCACCCGAGCCGGCTTCCGTGAACGCGTCGCGTCGCGTCCACTGCTCTTCGATGGCGCCACCGGCACCGTGCTGCAGAGTCGGCGGACCGGGCCGGGTCACGGCTTCGACGGGTTGAACCTGACCGCGCCTAACGTCGTGGCCGGTGCGCACCGGGCGTACGTTGCCGCGGGGGTCGACGTGGTCGAGACAAACACGTTCGGAGCGAACCGGTTTCGCCTCGATGAGCACGGGCTCGGCGATCGTGTTGCCGAGGTCAACTCGGCAGCGGTGGTCATCGCCCGCGATGTCGTGGCGGGAACCGACGTCTGGGTTGCCGGGTCGGTGGGCCCGCTCGGAGTTGTGCTCGCGCCGATCGGGCGCGTGATCGAGGCCGATGCCCGAGCGGCGTTTGTCGAGCAGATTGGTGCGCTCGTCGCAGCCGGGGTGGACCTCGTCGTGATCGAGACGATGCCGTCGATCCGCGAGGTGGAAATCGCTGCGCGTGTTGCTCGTGAAGTCGCACACGACGTCCCGATTATCACGATGATGACCTTCGTGGACGACGACCGGACCATCCTCGGTGCGGGCGCTGCGGAAGTTGCGCGGCAACTTGCCGACCTCGACGTCGATGCCGTCGGCGTGAACTGCAGCAGCGGTCCGAACCAAGTGCTCCGGCTCACCAGTGCAATGCGTCACGTTGCTCCGGATGTCGCGATTGCCGCGATGCCGAATGCTGGATTCCCCGAACGAAATTCGTCGGGACGCGTTGCGTACCCGGCGACCCCCGAGTATTTCGCCGACTATGCCAGCGCCTTCGTCGACGCAGGGGTCTCCATCGTCGGCGGCTGCTGCGGCACCTCGGACGAACACGTCGCCGCGATGCGTCGAGCCATCGACCAGGGGCTCCCGTCGACGATTGTCCAATCGCGAGCACCGATCGTGTCGAGCGAGGAGGTCGAGTCGGTCTCGGCCGATCCGCCGACGGAACTTAAGCAGGCGCTGCAAACCGGACGGTTCGTCACGACGGTCGAGATGCGGCCGCCGAAAGGCATCGCGACACAGAAGATGGTCGCGAGCGCTGCGATGCTCGGCGAGGCCGGTGCCGACTTCCTCGACATCGCTGACATCCCATTGGCGCGGATGCGGATGAGCGCGTGGGCTGCGGCCCACCTCGTTCAGACGCACGCGGACATCGAGACCATTCTCCATTTCCCAACGCGTGGGCGGAACCTGTTGCGCATCCAGGCCGACCTGCTCGCGGCTCACGCACTCGGGGTGCGGAACCTGTTCGTGACGATGGGCGACCCGGCACGGATCGGGGACTACCCGGACGCCTCCGACGACTACGACCTGGCGTCGACCGGGCTGATCAAACTGCTCAAGGAACGGATGAATGTCGGGCTCGACCAGGCGGGAGCGCTGCTCGATCAGCCGACGCACTTCACCATCGGCTGTGCGACGTCGTTGACACCGTCGGACCCGGGGCGGGAGGCGGCGCTGCTCGCCAAGAAGATCCGTACGGGTGCCGACTTCGCGCTGACCCAACCGTGTTTCGACGCCGACAGCGCCCATTCGTTCATCGAACGACACCGCACGGTTAGTGACGGTGCCACGATCCCGCTGCTGCTTGGCATCCAGCCGCTGTTCAACGCGCGCAATGCTGAATTCCTGCACAACGAGGTTCCTGGCATCCGGATCCCGCAGCGCTACCGCGACCGGATGCGCTCCGCCGACGATCCGACGACCGAGGGCGTTGCGATCGCGCTGGAGATCGTCGAGGAGCTGCGCGCCGACGTCCAGGGCGTGTACATCATCCCGGCGTTCGGGCGCTATGACCTCGCCGCCGACCTCCTCGACGCCGTCGTCAGCTGAGCCGGCAAAGCCTCAACCGAGGGCGAAAGGGTCACCCAGTCGGACCGTGCCGCCGGAGGTGACCGTTGCGGAGATGCCGCACCGTTCGCGCAGTGCTTCCTTCGCGCCCGGACCGAAGAATTCGTCCATCAGTTCGCATGGCGCGCAATCCCGCCAGACCGCGAACTCGACAGCGCCGATTCGGAAGACCGCGCCGTGCGTTCGGGGGAGCGCCGGCGTGTCGACGACGATGTTTCGCCGAGTTCGAGCGCCGTCGATGTGGTCGACGCCGTGCAGTGCAGCAGCCTCGGCGAGCTCGCCGGTGCAGACAACCGTGACCTGCCGGCGCTTGCCGGCGTGGCGATCTCCAATGATGCCGACGTCCGTGACCAGGTCGATCTCGGCACGCTCGTCGAGTTCGGCTCCGTGGGCGCTGGCCGTCGTCAGCGCCCGGACCGCTCCCGTCCGGGGCATCAGTCGGTACGTCTGGCCACGAAGACGGGGATCTCGCGGTCCGTCTTGTCTTGATACTCGGCGTAGGGCGGGTAGATCTCAACCCCGCGGCCCCACCACGCTTGCCGCTCGTCGCCAGTGACGATTTCGGTCCGGTAGTCGTGCGGCTCGGCGCCGTCCTGGATCTCGACGAGCGGCTCGGCGACGAGGTTGTGGTACCAGCCCGGATGCGCGGGGTCGCCGCCCTTCGATGCGATCAGCGCGTATTCACCGTCGTGCTCGACGCGCATCAACGCGAATTTGCGCAGCTTGCCGGAGCTGGCGCCCAGGCTCGTGATGATCACGATCGGGATGCCGGTGTCCATGAGGGTGTTCGCCTCCTGACCTCCGGTGCGTTCGTATGTCGTGACCTGTTTGGCGACCCAGTCCCAGGTGCTCGGTACGTACTCTCCACTGTGGGGCATGAGATCAGGGTAGGTCAGTCGGGGCGGTCATTTGGGGGCGGTCATTGAGTGGTCACGGTGGCGAGCGCCATCACCATCGCCAGCACGATGAGACCGGCCGCGAAGAGCCGCATGACCGGTCGTCGAGGTGTTGCCGCCTCGTACGCAGTCTGGGTGACTGCGGCGTGGTCGGTCGCTGCGTCGCTCACGGCTTCGATCCACTCGGAGATGCTCGCATGGCGTTCGGCCGGATTGGCCGACAGCCCGCGGCGGAGCTCGAAGGCGAGCGGCTCGGTACCGGAAGGCTCGGGTGCGGTCGCCTGATGCGGACCGTTCGGAACCAGGATTCGGTGCCACTCGCTGCCGAACGCTGCGCGCCCGATGACCCCTGATGCTGAGTACACGTCGGTGCGACCATCGATTGCAGCTCCGGGAATTCGCTGTTCGGGCGCTGTGTAGGCGTCTGCTTCAGCAGCGGCGGCGAGGTGGCGCTGCTCGGTCTCGAGTGCGAGCCCGAGGTCGGTGAGTAACACCTGCTCACCGGGCGCCACGTTCCGGATCAACACATTGCCGGGTCTGATGTCACGGTGGACGAGACCAGCGGAGTGCACGACCACGATTGCCGCGCCCAATTCAGTCACGAGCCATTCGATCTCGGCCGGACCGAACGTCTGTTCATCTTCCAGACGGTCCTCCAGGGCTCCGCCATCGATGAGTTCCATCACTAAGTAGGGGCGTCGCTCAAACTCGCCGGTGTCGTACACAGTAACGATACGGTCGCCCGAGAAACCACGAAAGGTTTGCACTGCCGCGACGAAATCAGCTCGCAGCTTGGGGTCCTGAGCGTGCGGCTCGGCGAGCACCTTGACAGCAACGTCGACGCCGAGCGCCGGGTCGTGAGCGCGGTAGACAACGGCACGCATACCGGATCCGAGCACCCCCAGGACCCTGCGGGATCCGATGCGATCGGGTAGGACCGGTTTGCTCATTTCGTCGGTCGTCTCGATGCTTCGAAGCTATCTGTGCGACGTCATTCGAGAATCTAATTCTCCGTCAGCATTCTCTCACCAGGGTGTGATCTACCGATTCACGCCAGACGGCGGAGTTCGGCGTTGCGCACGTATGTCGTGATGACTATTCCCAGGCTGGACGTGGCGGCCAGGCTGATCGCTGTGCCAGTTCCGATGGCCGTCGCCAGCAACCCGAGGATGAGCGCGCCGATGGGGAACAGCCCCTGCGCGACCAACGTGTACACGGCCATCACCCGACCCATTAGTGGTTGCGGCGTCCTCGCCTGGATCAAGCCCTGGTTCATGTTGATGAAAAAGCCACCGGCAAGTCCCATCACGAGCGAGAGTCCAACGACGACGGCGAAGCTGTTGGCGAATCCGATCAGCAGGGTCATCGTGCCGCCGACCATCATTGCCCGCTGGAACACGGCGCCCTTGTTGGCCATGTCGCCTTTGCGCATCAAAAACAGTGATGAGATCGCGATGCCGATGCCCATAACGGCGAACGGGACCGCTGCGTCACCGGCGTCACGACCCAGTTCGGACTTCACGTGCGCCTGCAACGTGACCATCACGGCCGGGTTCACCGTGAGGCTGCTGGTCAGCAGGAGACCGAAAAGTGTCTTCAGCTGCGAGTCGTCGAGGATGTGGTGTACCGCGTCGCGTACCTCAGCCACGACCGACCGTCGATCGCGTTCCTCCTCATGGGTCGGGACCTCGAGCAGCAGAAGGAACACCGTGCCGAAAACCAGCAAGCCAGCTTGGAACCAGAATGCCCCTTCGAAACCAAACCGGTCGCCCACAACCTTGACGAGCACTGGCCCGAGGATTAGCGACAGAGTCATAGCGATTGCGTTGAGCGCAATCGCACCGAACAGTTGATCTCGGCCAACGAGCGCAGGAACCAGCGCCGAACGCACAGGCTGGCCGACTGCTGAGGCGGTGCCGGCAAGCAGGGTCGCGATGATCACCCAGCCCATTTCGATGTGATCAGATCGGATCAGCAGCGCAGTTCCTGCCATTACGGCGGCGGACGCAAGCTGCGTGCCGATGAGCAACCGACGGCGGTCGTGTCGGTCGGCCCACACGCCGGCCTGAAGCACGACCAGTGCAGTGGGGATACCGAGCGTGAATGCGACGAGCCCTTGTGCGCCCTCGTCGCGGAGCAAGAGATCAAGAACGATCCACCCGAAGGCGAATCGCTGGGCGTTGACAACGAGGAAGAATGGAATGTTGTTCAGCCACAGCAGCCGGAAGGGCCTAACGGTGAGCGCATTTGCCGTGTGCTCGTTTTCTGTCCCCGTCATCGCCACGCGCCGACTTTGGCAGACCGGTGGTGGGCTCTGCGATGCGGACCGCAGTGTGGCAGTCTCGCGTTTTGTGAGCACATTCAAGGCCCTTGTCCTTCGCGAATCCGAGAAGGGAAACCCGAAGTCTGCTGCTGCGTCGATTGAGGATCTGACCGACGACGATTTGCCGACGTACGGTGGTTCGGAGATGGTGACTGTCGATATCGACTGCTCGTCGCTCAACTACAAGGACGGTATGGCGCTGACCGGCAAGGGTCGGATCATCCGGTCCTTTCCGATGGTTCCCGGTATCGATTTCTCAGGGACCGTGGTGTCGTCGGAATCTGCCCGCTTCGCACCGGGTGATGGCGTAGTGCTGACCGGTTGGGCTGTGGGGGAGCGATACTGGGGAGGCTACTCGCAGCGTCAGCGGGTGAAGGCCGACTGGCTTGTTGCCCGCCCGGCGTCGATGACCAGTGTGCAGGCAATGGGCATCGGGACTGCGGGGCTCACCTCGATGTTGTGTGTTCTTGGCCTGGAAGGCGGAGCTGTTGCACCCACCGACGGGCCGGTCGTCGTGACCGGAGCGGCTGGCGGTGTCGGCAGCGTGGCAATCGCGTTGCTAAGCAATCTCGGGTACGACGTGACCGCGGTGACCGGTCGACCCGAGGAACACGATTATCTCCGGTCGCTCGGTGCGGCGGCGTTCCTGACCCGCCAGGAGATGTCGGAAGCCCCGAAGCCGCTCGAAACCGAGACATGGGCGGGAGCGGTGGATGCGGTCGGCTCGACAATGCTCGCCAAGATCATCGCCCAGACCAAGTATCAGGGTGTCGTCACCGCCTGCGGGTTGGCCGGAGGCGTCGACCTGCCGAGCACGGTGATGCCATTCATCCTGCGCGGTGTGCGGCTCCAGGGAATCGACTCGGTGAGTGCGCCGCTCGCCGACCGTGAGGCGGCCTGGGCCCGACTCGCCACCGACCTCCCGGCTGATCTGCTCGACGCGATGACCGACGTCGTGCCGATGAGCAGGTTGCCCGAGCAGGGTGCTGCGATCATGGCCGGACAGACGCGCGGCCGCCTCGTCGTCGACCCCGCCACCTGAACGCTATATCCGGTGTCAGGCACCGGATAAAGCGTTCAGCGGGGGAGGTAGGAGGGTCGCTGGTCCTCGTAGGCGTCGATGGCGCCGGCCTTGCCCATGGTGATGCCGATGTCGTCGAGTCCGTTGAGGAAGCGATGCTGCACATCGGACGGCATCGGGAAGGCTTCGTCGATCCCGGCAGCAGGCACTTCGACCTTGAGTTGCTCGACATCGACCAGGATGGAGGTCTGCGGGTCGGCCTCGATTGCGGCCCAGATCGCTTCGGCCGTGGCCTCGGGCACCACGACCGGCACAAGGCCGTTCTTGGTGCAGTTGTTCTTGAAGATGTCGGAGAAGCTCGGCGCGATGACGGCATCAAACCCGTACTGCTGGATCGCCCAGACGGCGTGCTCACGTGACGAGCCGACACCGAACGCCGGCCCTGCAACGAGGATGTTTGCGCCGCTGTAGCGCTCGTCGTTGAGGACAAAGTCCTGTTCGTCACGCCAGGCCGAGAATAGGCCCTTCTCGAAGCCGGTTCGCTCGACCTGTTTCAACCAGACCGCGGGGATGATTTGGTCGGTGTCGACGTCGCTGCGCTTCAGGGGGACACCGGTTCCGGTGATGATCTGCACAGCTTTCATGACTGGCTCCCCTCCAGGTCGGCGGGCGTACAGAACGTCCCTTTCACAGCGGTGGCCGCGGCGACGGCGGGGGAGACGAGGTGGGTCCGTCCGCCCGGTCCCTGACGGCCCTCGAAGTTGCGGTTTGAGGTCGAGGCTGCCCGCTCGCGGGGAGCCAACTTGTCGGGGTTCATCGCGAGGCACATCGAGCAGCCGGGCTCGCGCCAATCAGCTCCGGCAGCGATGAAGATCTCGTCGAGTCCTTCCTTGAGCGCCTGGTTCCTGACCCGGTGGCTGCCGGGCACGATCATCACGCGCGGCACGGTGACCGTGCGGCCCTGCATCACGGCGGCCGCGGCTCGGAGGTCCTCGATTCGGCTGTTCGTGCACGAGCCGATGAACACCGTGTCGACGCTCACGTCGCGCATCGACGTCCCGGCTTCAAGGCCCATGTAGTCGAGTGCGCGCTGCACGGTTTCCTGTGTTGTTGGGTTGTCGAAACTCATGGGGTCTGGGATCGGTGAGTCGATCGACGCAACTTGTCCGGGGTTTGTGCCCCAGGTGACGTGTGGTTCGATCCGGGTGGCATCGAGGACGACTTTGGAGTCCCAGACAGCGTCGTCGTCGGAGAAGAGTTGATTCCAGTCGGCTACAGCGGCGTCCCAGTCGGCACCGGTGGGCGCCTGGTCGCGTCCCTTGAGGTAGTCGAAAGTGGTCTGATCTGGTGCTATCAGTCCCGCCTTGGCACCGGCTTCGATCGACATGTTGCAGACGGTCATCCGGCCCTCCATCGACAGGGCGCGAATCGCGGAGCCGCGATACTCGATGACGTGACCGAGTCCGCCGCCTGTGCCGATCTCGCCGAGGATCGCAAGGATGACGTCCTTGGCCGTGACACCGGGTTGGAGGTCGCCGTCGACAGTCACCGACATCCACTTCGGCCGCTCCTGCGGGAGTGTCTGGGTCGCGAGGACGTGCTCGACCTCACTCGTGCCAATGCCGAACGCGAGCGCACCGAACGCACCGTGTGTCGCCGTGTGTGAGTCACCGCACACGATCGTCATGCCGGGCATCGTGCGCCCCTGCTCGGGGCCGATCACGTGGACGATGCCCTGGTCGGGGTCGCCCATCGGGAAGTTGGTGATACCGAACTCGGCGGTGTTCACCCGGAGCGTGTCGACCTGCTTGGCCGAGATCGGATCAGCGATCGGCTGATCGATGTGCTCGGTCGGGACGTTGTGGTCCTCGGTCGCAATGGTGAGCTCGGGGCGGCGCACCGAGCGTCCGGTGAGTCGCAGGCCGTCGAAGGCCTGCGGGCTCGTGACTTCGTGGACGAGGTGGAGGTCGATGTAGATGAGGTCGGGTTCGCCGTCACCCGACTGGACGAGGTGGCGCTCCCACACTTTTTCCGGCAGTGTTTGTCCCACGGGTTCTCTCCTCGGTCAATCTTGCGCTATCCCATCATATGGGATACATTTCTCCGGATATGAACATCGTAACCGGTGTGGGCGTGCTTGACAAAGCGATGACCATTGTGCATTCGATTGCCGAACGCCCCCAAGCACTGACGCAGCTGCAGGAGTCGACTGGCTTCCCGCGGGCGACGGTTCACCGTCTGGCCACGGCGTTGGAGTCGCACGGCCTGCTGCGCCGAGATGCCGAAGGTCGCTTCGAACTCGGTCACGGGCTGGTGGCACTCGGCCACGCCGCGCAGACGCGGTTTCCACTTGTCGAGCTTGCCCGGCCGATCCTGTCCCAGTTGCGGGACCGCACCGGCGAGAGCGTGCAGTTTTTCGTCCAGGAGGGCACCCAGCGGCGATGCGTCCTGTCGCTCGAAACCCCACATGGGTTGCGTTGGATCGTGCCCGAAGGTTCGGTGTTTCCGCTCGATGCCGGCTCGGCGGGGCGGGTGCTCTCCGGAGACGCCATCGATGGCTGGGTCGAAAGCATCGGCGAGCGTGAGCCCGGTGTCGCCTCGGTCAGCGCCCCGGTCGCAGGTTCGGGCGAGACCATCATCGCTGCCGTCTCGGTGAGCGGCCCGATCGAGCGGCTCAGTCAGCAGCCCGGCGAGCGCTTCGGTGACGCGGTGATCGCAGCAGCCGCCGAGCTGTCACGTGCGCTCGTCACCTGAGGCGAACCTCAGCTTAGGTCGATTCGCCGCCCGGCTTCCAGAGCGTCGCAACGAGGTCGCGCTCCAGCGCCTTCTCGACGACCTCGGCGGGCACGTCGATCGCGGCGTGATCTTTGATCATGGCAGCGGCGTTGGGTCGATCTACGGCATCGATCCATGACTCGGCCTCCCACAGCGCCCCGCGGCGCAGCGCCTTTGCGCAATGCACATAGGCCTCCTCCACGGCGACCACGACGACGACCTTGGCCGGGCGGCCTCCGACGGCGAATCGCTCGCCGAGGTCCGGATCTGTCGACAGCTGCGCCACGCCGTTGATGCGGAGCGTCTCGTTCAGCCCGGGGATCAGGAATAGCAGTGCGACGCGAGCGTTGTCGACGACGTTCTCGAACGAATCGAGTCGGTTGTTGCCCGAGTAGTCGGCCCACCCGACGTGGTGTTCATCGAGCATCTCGACGAACCCGGGGGCGCCGCCCTTCGGCGAGCCATCGCAGCGGCCGTCGCGGTCGGCGGTGGAGAGCACGAAGAACGGCGACTTCGCAAGGAAGTCGCGGCAGTGCTCGTCGAGTGCCCCGATCACCTTGGTGACTGCACCCCCCGCCGCTGGTCGATAGAACTGGCGGAGGTCACCGACGGACTCGATCGTCATGCGGGTCATCATCGCGCGGTTGGGTTGTGAACGCGCTCGCTTGAGTCGTTGAATGCCGGATGGCCTGACGATCCGAACAGCCCGACGGCTGTTCGGACTACGCAGCGTTGACCGTAGTGGTGTTCAGGGTGGGTGCCGCCTGGCGAGCGATCCGCCACAGCGCGACGGCGATGGGGATCTGCAGTGGGAGCCGAACCCAGTTGACGACGCGGCCGGCTCCAACAGCGGTTCCGACCGACCGCGACATCTTGCCGTCGACCGGTTTGACCTCGACGTTGTTGATCGCCATGTCGATGTTGGCCGGGAAGACAGCAACGACGAGGGCAATCAGGCTCAGCGCCGACGCTCGACGGGTGCGTGCCGGCAGCAGCCCGAGCCCGAGCGCGATCTCGGCCGCCCCGCTGACAGAGTTGGCGAGGCGCTTGTCGCGGAACCACTCGGGCACGATCGACTCGAAGAAGTCGGGTCGGGCGAAGTGCATCACCCCGGCTCCCGTGAAGAATGCTGCGGCAAGGCTGGTCGATGGTCGTGGCACCGTCCCATTCAACTCGACGCGCATCTCGCCTGACTGCTCAGGCTGCCACGCGTGCCGAAATGTTGCGGTTCAGTATGTTGCGACCAGTTCGATCACGAAGATCATGTCGGTGTCGGCAGGTAGCCCGCCCTGAGGGTTGCCGTCGGGCCCGAACCCGTCTTCGGGCGGGATGATGATCGCTCGTCGGCCGCCGACCTTCATTCCGTCCATCCCTTCGAGTAGACCGGGCAACAAGCCCTCCTCGAACGGGATCTGGACTGGGTCGCTCCAGTTGCTCTCGATCGCAACGCCGTTGTCGCCTCGAAAGTTTACGTAGAGGATCAACGCTGTGTCGCCCTGTTTGAGCTCGGGTCCGTCTCCCACTACGAGGTCCACGTATTCAGTGGCTGAGACACCCTCGGCTGTCGACAACGGCACGCCTGGCTCGGTCGGGGCGTCCTCGGGGTCGACGCTGGCGACCACGGCGCGGACGTCGATGACAAACGTGAGCGATTCGTTCTCCCCGATGACTTCTCCGCGAGGGGCCTCGCCGTACGCCAGGTCGGACGGAATATCGAGTTGCACCTGTTCGCCGGTTTGGGCACCGACCAGACCCTCCTCCCAACCTTGGATTACGCTTCCGCTTCCGAGGACCACTGGGAACGGCTCGCCGCGGTCGTAGCTGTTGTCGAATTCCACGCCATCGGAGGAACGGACACCTACATAGTCGACGATCACGGTGTCGCCGTCCGCAGCGGCGTTGCCGGTGCCTGCGACGATCACGGTGCGGTCGAGTTCGGTCGGAAGCTCCTCAGGTAATTCGACCTCTGGCTTGTCCGGATTCTCTGCAGGGACCGGTGTTGCAGCGGTCGACGGGATCTCCGCATCGCCCTCGGCGTCTGCCTCGGTGGTATCCGGCTCACCGTCGGACTTGGAGTCCGAGCCACCGCATGCAGCGAGTGAGAGGGCGGCAATCGTGGCAAAGAGCAGTGTTCGGCGCATTGCGACGACGTTATCGCTCGTCTGCGTCGCGGTGAGGTCAGCTCGTGGCTGGATGCCCGATCCGTCGGAGCCACTCGGCCTCGGCCCGGCCGAGCTCCGTTGATGGTGCGGCGTCGACGAATGGCCATAGCTCGGACGCGATTCTGCGGTAGTTGCCGGACGCTCGGAGTTCGCCGAGCAATGCGTAGAGACCGAGGTTGATTCGTTGGATGAAGACGAAGGCTCGGGGAACTGTTGCGTACTGGCTGATCGGGCTGGTGCGGTCGAACGTGTGGCGCACGACCGAGTTGGCGTATTCGCGTGTCCACGTCATTTCGACGTCGTCGCGGACCGTGTCGTAGAACAGCGAAAAGTACTCACCGACTTCGTCGGTGTCGACTGGAGCGCCGGGAAGCAGCATCCCTGCGGACTCGACGATCCGGCGGAACGCAGTGGCGTCGTGATCGACCGCGGCGGCTTCGACCATTGATCCGAACATGATGAGTTCGTCATGGGTGAAGTGCTTGACCAGCCCGAAGTCGAGGAAGGTCACGGTTCCATCTTCGTGGAACAGGTAATTGCCGGGATGTGGGTCGCCGTTGAACGCACCGAATCGGTAGAGCGATCGAAAGACGAATCGGAAGATGATTTCTCCAACTCGGTCCCGGGTCTCCTGACCGCGATCGAGCATTTCGGACCAGCGGTATCCGGTGGCCAGCTCTGTCGTCAGAACTCGTTTCGTCGAGTGGCTGTCGATTACCGCTGGGATTCGGATGAACGGGTGATACCGGTAGTAGTCGGCGAACAGCTTCTGGTTCTCGGCCTCGAGTTCGTAGTCGACTTCGTCGGCCAGGCGAATTTTAATCTCGTCGACCATCTCTGCTGGGTCGAGCCCGCCGAAGCTTTGTTTGAGGAGCGCGCCGAGCATGTCGGCATTGCGCAGATCGGACGCGATTGCTTCGCCGACGCCCGGGTACTGCACCTTGACAGCGACAGCACGTTCCGCCCCGTCGTTCTCGCGCACGATCGCTCGGTGAACTTGCCCGATCGACGCAGCAGCGATCGGTTCGTCGTCGAACTCGATGAACAGCTCGTCGATCGGTCCCCCGAGCTCTGACTCGACGGTGGAGCGTGCCAGAGTGGCCGACATCGGAGGAGCGTCCGACTGCAGCTGGGCGAGTGCCAGCCGAAGCGGTTCGGGCAAGCCGTCGTCCAGGTAGCTGGCCATCTGACCGAGCTTCATCAACGCGCCTTTCATCTGACCGAGTTCTTCGGCGACCTGCTCGGCCGTTCGGAACTCGCGCGCACGATCCAATGCATCTCGTCTTTCGGCCGATGCGAAGGTCTTGCGTGCCGCAGTTGTTGCGTAGGTGCCGCCGACTCGCGCCCCCATGCGCGCGAGGCGGGCGTTGCGTCCCAACCACGAGGTGCCGAGTCGTCCGCCGGCGTCGCGAGCTTCGAGCAACGCAACGCCGAGCCCGACGAGTGCTGCAAACCCGAAGGCGACAGCGGCGAGACGTGATCGGAGCCACTTCATCAGGTTCTCGCATGCACTGAGGAGATCGCCCGCACGAGCGTGGGTGAGAATTGGTCCGCTTCTTCGACGACGGCGTCATGATCGCCGTCGATCCGGTACACCTCGGCGTCGGGGAGCGCATCAAACAGCAGCGTCTGTCGACGTTTGCTTACGGTCTGATCGCGCATCGTGACGACTAACGATGTCGGGACGTCAACGTTGCTGATCCACGGTGTCGAGTCGAACGCGCCGATGGCGGTGCCCGCCTCAAGGAGCATTCGCCAGTCGTGGCCCGATGCCTCTTCGACCGCCCACGGATCCCACTCGCGCGCTTTGCGTTGGAGGTAGAGCTGGTCGGTCAGCCAGAGACGGGCTTGTTCGGGCGTGATTCGGGCAAGTGCAGCGAGACCGCTGGCGCCCAGAAATGACAGTCGTTCGAGCCGCTCGACCGAGAACACTGGCGCGGTTGCGCAGAGCACGAGTCCGAGAACGCGCTCACGGTGGCGTCGCCAGATCAGTTGAGCGACGGGGCCGCCCATTGAGTAGCCGACGGGGACGAACTCCTGAATACCGAGTTCGTCAGCGACAGCTACGGCGTCGTCGGCACAGTCCTCGAGACGGAACCGTTTCTTCGAGCGCAACCCTGCCCCGTGACCACGGTGGTCGTAGGCGACCACGCGGAACTGCTGGCCCAGCGCCGCATAGCAGCGGAACCAGTTGAGGTCTGCGGTGGCAGTCCAGCCGTGGAGGAGCAGGATCGTCGTGTCGGCGTCTGACGGCCCGAAGTATCGGACGTTGATTGTGCCGCGCCCCGGCAATTCGAGCCGAGTCGAGCGCGGAAGATCAAGTGGGACAGCGCTGACGGCCTGAACGTTGTCATGAGCGCCGCTGTTGTCTGCGTCGAGAGCGGAATTGCCGTCGGCGGATCTCTTGTTGCCGTCGAGTTCGGGGCGATGGTCTAACCGGCTCAGACCGATTCGACCTTTAACACGGTGACGGTTAGAGAACCATTCGGGGCGTCGTAGGAGACGGTGTCACCTTCGGCAGCGCCCTCGAGTGCTGCGCCGAGCGGTGAGGTTGAGCTGATTACGTCGGCGTTCTCGGCGACCTCCTCCATGTTGCCGATGAGGTACCGCTCGGCCATGTCGTCCGAATCACCCTCGTAGAGGATCGTGAAGATCTGAGACGCCTCCACGATCTCGCTGTTCTCGAGTAAATGTTCGAGCTGGCGGATGCGACCCTCCATGTGGCCCTGTTCATCTTTTGCGGCGTGGTAGCCGGCGTTTTCCTTGAGGTCGCCTTCCTCGCGGGCAACTTCGATCTTGTTGGCGACATCGATGCGGCCGCGCGTCGTCAGATCATCGAACTCCGCTTTGAGTTTGTCGTAGGCGCCTTGAGAGAGCTGCGGGTTAGACATCGTCAGAAGGATATCGAGCGGTGACCTCGGCCTGCCGGGATAAGGACCTGTTAAGCGTCGTACGATTGGGGGGGTGAACGAGGAGATGGATGACGGATCCGCCGTCCCGACTTCCGATTCGCTTGGCGAGCGGCCCGACCCTGGCGTGCGTGCCGAGCCCAGACCCGTCGATTCCTCGGTTGCATCGGTCCGCGGTCTCGGCCGTCGATGGAGCGTCGGCGGCATTGCTGCGATCGTCGTTGGGCTTATCGGACTTGGGGCCGTCGCAGAGTCGTCGGGGTCGTCGACGGAGGCCGAGGGTGACGCGGTCGGCATTATCGAGACGACCACCATCCCGAGGATCGAACGTACGACGCTCCTATTTCAGCTCACGAACGATTCGGACCGTACAACGTCGATCGCACCGCCGTCGACAAATGTCATACTGACTGCTGACCCGAGTACGACGGTTGTGTCGGTTTCAGCGCCGCCACTTAATGAGGAGCCCTCGGTCGTCGCTCGACCAGTCCCGGCCGAGCCGCCGCCGCCGCCGGATGCTCCACCGGCACCGTGGGCTGACAGTGTCTTCGAGACTTCTGGCGGGCACCTATCGACCGATGTTGGATGTGCCCGCGACCTCTCGGCGGTAGGTCTCGACGAGTTCTTTGCGGAGCGGGTCGGACCGGTGATCGGCTGGGACTATCAACACGTTTACCCGCTCGGTGGCAATCGGTATCTGTGGCTGTTTCAGGACACGTTCATCGACCACTCGAACACTGCGACGACGCTCGGCAACGCAACGTTTACCCACAACTCGGCGCTTGTGCAGGAAGGAAGCTGCTTCCGGCTGCTTCATCGCGGTACCACCTTGCGACCGATGCCCTTCGAGCTCGGTACCGGCACGACCATGCTCAGTACCTGGTTCTGGCCAATGGGTGGCGAAGTGCACGGCGACCGGCTTTACGTGTTTTGGGCTGAGATGCGAAAAGACGAACCTGACCCCGCGCCACCGGACGGACTCGGTTGGCATCCTGTCGCGTCGCACATTGCGGCCTACGACGTCAACACGCTCGCTCGACTCGACTTCCGACGTGCGACGAGCGGCGGTGCCTCGCCGATATACGGGTACGCGGTCGCGAGTGACAAGACGCACACCTACCTCTTCGGCAACACCTTTGAGCAGAACCTCGCCCGCGTAGGTGGATGGTTCAACGGTCCGCACAGCGGGACGAAGATGTTCCTCGCTCGCGTGCCGAGGGGTCAACTTCTCGACGCACCCGAGTACTGGACGCAGCAGGGGTGGACGACGGACCGCCGCAATGCGCACGCGTTCCTGCAACGGTATTGGTCCGAGTTCCCGATGCAGCCGCGCTACATGGACGGGCAGTGGATTGCGTCGACTGCTGTGAACGGCTACTGGGGAGATGCGTTCGAACTCGATGTCGCCAACGTCCCGTGGGGTCCGTGGACGACAACCGAGAGTCAGCCGATTGCGCCGCGCGGCGCCGACCCGAAGATGAACACCTATCACGCCCATCTAGTGCCGTGGCGGGACGGGTTGGGACAGGCGGTCGTGTCGGTCTCAAACAACGCCCGCAACATGCTGCGCGACGCATGGCCTAATCCGCACCGATACCGACCCAATGTGGTTGCGTTCCCTTGGCAGGTACCGCCGCCGGAGACGACTTCGAGCACCACGACTACGTCGAGCACCACAACCAGCGTGACGGCGACCATCCCGAGCGCGTTACCAACGTCGAGTACCACGTCGAGTACCACGTCGAGCACCACATCATCAACATCGAGCACGACGTCGTCGACTGAGCCGACCGTCCCAACCGGAGCCGACGAGTCATCGTCGCCCCCGAATCCCTAGGCTGCTGCGCACTATGGCGCATAAAATTGCAGTGATCGGCGGCGACGGGATCGGACCAGACGTGACCGCGGAGGCCATCAAGGTCATCCGTGCTGCGGGAGTCGACCTTGCGACCACCGATTTCGACCTCGGCGGATCCCGCTATCTCAAGGACGGCGAGATCCTCTCGGATGAGTCTCTCGATGAGCTGCGGGCATTCGACTGCATTCTGCTCGGGGCCGTGGGGACTCCCGACGTGCCGCCGGGCGTGATTGAGCGCGGCTTGCTGCTCAAGATGCGTTTCGCACTCGATCTCTTTGTCAATCAGCGTCCATTCGTCGGCACGGCGCCGGGTGGCACTGAGCCGCACGACTTCGTGGTCATACGTGAGAACACTGAAGGGCCCTATGTCGGCGAGGGTGGTTCGCTGCGTGAGGGAACGCCGCAGGAAGTGGCGACCCAGGGCTCGTTTAACACCCGGTTCGGAGTCGAGCGCTGCATCCGCTACGCGTTCGCGCTTGCGGCGTCACGCAAGCGCAAGCATCTCACGTTGGTGCATAAGACCAATGTGCTGCAGTTCGCAGGCGGGCTGTGGCAGCGCACATTCGATGAGGTCGCCACCGAGTTTCCTCAGGTTGTCACCGCGTACAATCACGTCGATGCTGCCTGCATCTACTTTGTCCAGGATCCACATCGCTACGACGTCATCGTGACCGACAATCTCTTCGGTGACATCCTTACCGACCTCGGCGGTGCGGTCTCCGGCGGGATCGGGCTTGCGTCGTCGGCCAACCTCAATCCCGATCGGACCGGACCGTCGATGTTCGAACCGGTGCATGGCTCGGCGCCTGACATCGCCGGGCAGAACCTGGCGAACCCCACAGCCGCCATTCTGTCAGGGGCGTTAATGCTCGACTTCCTCGGTGAGGGTGATGTCGCTGACCGGATTCGTGCCGCGTGCGCGGTCGAGCCTGGCACCGGCAGCACTACCGACGTCGGTGACGCAATCGCCGCTCGCGTGGGACACTGACCCGCACATCAATCCGTCAGCCGGTGCCCGACACCGTTTGACGGCGTACGACCACCGAATACCGGAGCGATCATGCCCATCACACCGACCGACAAGATCTGGATGAACGGCGAGCTCGTCGACTGGGACAAGGCCCAGGTCCACGTGCTTACCCACGGCTTGCACTACGGCAGCGGCGTGTTCGAAGGGATCCGCGCTTACGAAACCGCCGACGGGCCGGCTGTGTTCCGTCTGACCGAGCACATCGAGCGACTTTTCAACTCGGCGAAGATTCTCGGCATGCAGATCCCCTATACGGTCGACGAATTGATCGCTGCAACCAAGGAGACCGTGCGGGCCACCGGATTGTCATCGTGTTACATCCGTCCAATCGCGTATCTTGGGTATGGCGAGATGGGGCTTAACACGCTGCCTTGCTCGGTCGACGTTTCGATCGCCTGTTGGCCGTGGGGTGCGTATCTCGGTGACGATGCCGTGGCGAAGGGCGTGCGGTTGAAGACGTCGTCGTGGACGCGTCACGACCACAACACGATGCCGCCAGCTGCGAAGACCACCGGCAACTACGTCAATTCGTCGTTGGCCAAGGTTGAGGCGATCAAGGCCGGATACGACGAGGCCGTGATGCTCGCACCTAACGGCCTGGTTGCCGAATGCTCCGGCGAGAACATCTTCGTGGTTCGTCAAGGAAAGTTGATCACGCCGCCGCTGGCGGCGGGCGCGCTCGAGGGCATCACACAGAGCACAGTTCTCACCATCGCCCACGATCTTGGATACGAAGCTGTTATCGACAACCTTGCCCGGACCGATCTTTACATTGCGGATGAGTCTTTCGTTTGCGGTACGGCGGCTGAAGTGAGCTCAGTCAACTCGGTCGATGATCGAGAGATTCCCTGCCCCGGCCCGATGACGACGGCAATCGCTGAGACCTATCACCGAGCTGTTCGACGTGAAGTCGACAAGTACCGATCGTGGTGTGAGACCGCTGTCTGAGACAGATTCCGGACGCCTCAATATGTGCTTAAGGCTCATAGCGGCCCGGTGATGTCTCAACCGGTCTTGTCCGAAGGTTGCAGGAACGCAGCTCTGGTCTCGGTCAATCGTCGAGCAGTGCTTACGTTGCTGTTCCGATCGACGTTCTTCAGCTTTCCGCAACGGGGGTCCACCGATCAACCTTCATCGGTTGATGGAAGGTGTAGGCCGAACCAGTCGCCTACTTTGGCCAGGACCGACGTCAGAACTGGCTCTGTATCGAGAGCGTTGTGATCTGCCCCCGGCACCGAATGCCATTGCTTCGGCCCCGGGATCGCACGAAAAATTGAAGCTGTAGCAGACATCGGTGCGGTGTCGTCGTCCTCGCCGTGAACGAATAGTGCCGGACAGCGAATGAGATTGCGTGCCGCTGCTTCCGGGTCGAACACGGCCATTCGGTCGATGCTCGCGAGGTGGAACGTCGACGTGCCCAGTCCCGAGCCCGCAGCGATTGCGCTCGTACCCTCACCCTTCAGCTTCGCATAGGCGCTGGCAAATGCGGGACTAAGGGGAAATATCTCCTTGAGCGCAACGACGGTTGGTGGCGCCCCTGCGGCGATTGCCGCACGTTCGACGTCCAGTCGGTGGACCAAAGAGAGCCACTCCCATTCGGCTCTCGTCGATCGGAGCATGTCCGTGCCGCCCCCGGGGCTTGAGACCACGGCCAGGGCTCGAGCCCGCAATTCCTGGGCTGCGATGTGGATCGCGACAGGGCCTCCGTAGCTGTGGCCGTAGACGCCGATGCGGTTCGGATCCACTTCTTCCCGGCCGATGAGCGTCGCCAGGGCGTAGCGGCCATCGATCACTCGCGCGAACGGATCAATCCACCCGCGAGGCCCATCGCTATCGCCGTAACCTGCGTAGTCGAAACGCAACGTAGCGATGCCCCGTTCAGCCATCGTCTCCGCAACGCGAGGCAGGACCAGATTTCGTATCCCCGAGAGTCCTTGGCAGAGAAGCACTGCGGGAGCCCGCTCTTTTCCAGCCGGGACGGTGAAGGTCGCTGCAAGGTTGGTTCCTCCCTGCGTTTTGAACTTCAGTTCCGTCTCGACTGACTCCGCCCGCATGGGGCTGCCCGCTTTCCACGTTTCGCTTGGTGCTCAATGATGCCTTCGCACGTTAGCCAACGCAGGTTGGATAAGCCTCTAACCGCAGTTTAGAGAAATTAGCTTGGTTGTAATTAGTAGGCCTCTGGGGGATGGTCACTCAGGAAAAACCCTCGAGTTCGTTTCGGTGAGTTGCGGCATTGGGGTTAATTGATTGCGCTTCGGATTTTTGCGACAGCATCAAGGTCGTCACGCGTCAGTTCCACGGTCGGTCTCGGAAAGAACGCAATGTCATCCGCTCCAGCGGCGTGCAACAACTCGACGTGCTCGACGATGTCATTAAGCGTTCCAATTGCGCCGAGTTCGAGCCACCACTCAGCCGGCATAGAAGCCAGAGCGTCATCGCCGCCGCTGGAGTGTCGCTCCCGTATCTCGTCAATGTGCGGGTGTGCATCAAGCCCGGGGTTGGGCAGTTCCAAAAGGCTCGCAAGGAACGAAGCCATCAAGCGATGTGCTTCTGCTCGATCGCTGGTGAGGCACAACGCAGTGAACACCGCAGTCCGAAACGCTCCGTCGTCAACGCGTCCAGCCTGCTCGATTGACTGTCGCACGTAGGTCGGTCCTGTGCCCTCGGCAAGCACCAGCCCGTCCGCAGCTCGGCCTGCGAGCGCGAGCGACTTCGGCCCGCGGACTCCGGCGAGGACTGGCGGAGCGTTCGCCGGTGGGGGCTGGAGAGTGACGTCGTCCATGCGCACCTCATGTCCGTCGAACGTCACCTGTTCGCCTGCGAGGAGGCGGCGCACCACGGTGAGGACCTCCTCAAGCGTGGTCAAAGGCGATGGTGTGCGGGCACCCATCTGCTCCATCCAGAACTGGACGCCGTGGCCGATCCCGGCAATCAGCCGACCGGGTGCGAGTTCGGCGAGCGTTGCGAGCTCCATCGCCGTGATGGCGGGGTTGCGGGCAACGGCGGGCAGGATCCCGATCCCCACAGTGAGGTGATCAGTGTGCGCGAACGCAGTGGCTGCCAAGCTCGGCGCGGCCGTGTAGAAACAGTCCTCGATCACCCACAGCTGGTCCAACCCGTCGGCCTCGAGTCGCTGTGCTGCGTCGACGACGAATGCCGCTGGGAGTTCGCGGGGGAAGCACATCCCGAGCTGTGGAGACGACGATTTGGCCATAGGAAGACCGTAGATGGCGCGCGCATCGAATAGAACCCGATGGAGCGAGTCGAGAGGGAAAACGAGGAGAGCCCCGGTCAGCAGTTCTCGACCGAAGCCGAGCCGCCTTCCGGGGCTCTCAGGCGGACACATCCACCTTGGGTCGATCTGCGGGCGTTAGCCTTCGGCTCGACCTGTACACATCGCCCGTCCCGCTGTTCCACACGTGGAGCTGCGTGGCGGGCGATGCCGCTTTTCGAAGTCCCGAGCCGGTTTCCCGGCCCGCTATCCGTCGTCACCGTTCACGCTGACCCGGTTGCCCGTGTCATCGAAGTGGTGCCGATCGAGAGCTTTTCTCCTCGGTTCCAGTTGGGGTGGTTCCGATTTGTCTGGCTCTCTCCGGCTAGGTCGGCCACCACGGTTGCCCGTGGAACCCGTCCGCACCGGTGGTTTTAGTGTCCTGTACTCCGATTTCGCTGCGACCACACCGTTGCCGGATCGGTCGTGCGCTATTCGGTACAAAACCATGATGAACGACCTAAAACACCTGGTCAAGATATATTTTGCAACTCACAGGGTTACCCCCAAAAGTTTTCAAGTTGCCCCCAGATCAAGTCGTGTAATCCACCGTCCATCCACCGGCGCAGCGATGCAATACACCGCGAAATCACAGGTCCGTCCACATCTTGCATGACTGTGATTCGGTGCATGTCCTCACCGGCGAGCAGCGCGGCGTTGAAATCGCCCGCATATTGGACTTCACTGGCTGAGCGCTCGTTGCCGGCGCTCACCGCTAATCGACAGGACCGAACCACCATGCGACTCGTCGAAGTCTTCGACACCACACTGCGCGACGGACTTCAGGTCGAGGGCGTCACTGCGACGGTCGATGACAAGCTCCGCATTGCGCAACAGCTCGATCTGCTCGGCGTGCAGTTCATCGAAGGCGGCTGGCCGGGGGCGAATCCGAAAGACGTCGAGTTCTTCCAGCGGGCGCAGCAAGAGCTCCACCTGACCACGTCGACGTTGGTTGCATTCGGCTCGACGCGCCGCCCGCGTGGCAGGAGCGACGACGATGCCACGTTGCGCAATCTGCTCGGTGCAAACACCCCCGCTGTTTGCATCGTTGCGAAGAGCTCGGAGTATCAGGTCGTCGAGGCGTTGCAGACCACCCTTGACGAGGGTGTGGCGATGATCGCTGACTCCGTCGAATTCCTGCAGGGCGAGGGCCGTCAAGTGCTCGTTGACCTCGAGCACTTCTTTGACGGTTATCGCAAGAACCCTGAGTTCTCTCTGCGGGCGATCGAGGCCGCTGTCGTCAATGGAGCCACGCACCTTGTGCTGTGCGACACGAACGGTGGCACGCTGCCGCACGAAGTCGGGCAGATTATTGCCGACGTGAGGTCGCACGTCGGCGATGATGCGGTCATTGGAATCCACTGCCACGACGACACCGGATGCGCAGTCGCGAACTCGATCGCTGCGGTCGAGGCCGGCGCTCGGCACGTGCAGGGCACGCTCAACGGTTTGGGGGAGCGAACCGGCAACACCAATTTGTCAACGGTCATCCCGAACCTGCAGCTGAAGATGGGCTACCAGTGTCTGCCCGAGGGGCGGATACAGCGGTTGACCTCGGTCAGCCACCATGTTGCCGAGACCCTCAACAGGGCCGTCGACCCACAGGCGCCGTTCGTCGGCTCGTCGGCGTTTGCCCACAAGGCGGGTCTCCATGTCTCTGCGATCGTGCGAGCCAAAGATGCGTACGAACACGTCGACCCTGGAGAAGTTGGCAACGGCACTCGATTCGTCGTGTCGGAGATGGCCGGTCGCGCCACGATTCAGATGAAGGCCGACGAGATCGGGATCGAACTCGACGGGGCGGAAATCAACCAAGTGATCGACGACCTCAAGCGGCTCGAGCACGAGGGGTATCACTTTGAAGCGGCAGACGCATCACTCGAGCTGCTGATGCGCCGCGCCGCAGGTGGGGTCCCCGACTTCTTCCGCGTCGAGTCGATGCGGGTGATCACCGACGAGCTGCCCGACGGTGCCTTCACGACTGAAGCAACGGTCAAGGTGTGGGTCGGCACCGACGGCCCGGACGGCGACGATGCGGAGCGCCACGTCTGGGTGGCAGAGGGCAATGGCCCGGTCAACGCCATCGACACGGCGCTACGCAAGGCGATCGGCAAGGCGGTGCCTCACGTCGTCGACATCCACCTCACCGACTACAAAGTTCGAATCCTCGACGGGGATAGCGCCACAGGCGCGACCACTCGCGTTTTGCTGTCGGCCACCGACGGTCGGCGTGACTGGACGACGATTGGCGTCAGCCCGAACATTATCGAGGCATCCTGGCGGGCGCTTGAGGACAGCCTCGTGTTCGGACTTCTCCACGAGGTCCACTGAAGGTTCCGCTGCTGAAATCCGCAGTCGGTGCGCGTAGCCGGGCAGGTGATGGTATTTACTGAAAGCAATGGCTGCTCCCAAGTTCACCACCGTTGTTCCGACCAACGAGCCGCGAGCCTATGGATCTCCTGGCCACGTCCCGGCATCTTGGTCGCCCGATCGTCCCGGTGAAATCGTAGGTTTTCAACCCCGGGGTGAGCGGCTCGGCGCCCCTGGGCCCGACCAGGGCTTCGCGATCAAGATCGCAAACTCGCTTCGGTCGAAGTTGCGCGTCGACGGGGGCGAGAATATCGACGACGTTGTTCAGGGATGCCTCGGGGTCGCATTGCGCCGGGCGTCGCTGTTCTCCCGAGCTCCGGTTGTCCACGATCTCACCATTGCCTTCACAATTTGGGGCTACTTTGACGAGGTGCCGCCGAGGGATCTGGTCGTGTTGCGGACCAGAATGTTCGAAGGGCTTCGACATGTCGGCCATCACTACACCGAAGGGCGTGAAATTGTGGACCAGGTGCCGGTCGAAACCCTCCAGATGACCCCGGCTCAGGTGGCGTCCCGCTATTCAGGCGACTGGCGCGAACTTCTGGGTCTTTGAGTGCAGTGAGCGTCTTTGTCGACGCGACAATCGGGTGATGCATTTCGGAATTTGCGTTGCGCCACGTCCATCTGATCTCGACTACGTCGTCGAGGCTGAGCGACTCGGTTTCACTCATTGTTGGATGGCTGACAGTCAGATGATCTGGTCGGATGTATACGCGATGCTCGCCCTCGTTGCTGACCGGACGACGACAATGCGGATCGGGACCGGAGTTGCGGTTGCTCCTATCAGAGCGTCGCCGGTCACCGCAGCCTCCATCGCCACGATCAACGCAATCGCGCCGGGACGCGTGTTTTGCGGCATCGGCACGGGGAACACCGCCATGCGGATCATGGGCCACAAACCGATGACGATCGATGCCTTCGACCGCTACCTCACCGAGCTGCGCTTGTTGCTACGAGGTGAGGAAGCGGTCGTTCGTTGGGGCGACGTCGAGTCGCCTGTTCGGCACCTGATGGCGCCGAACGGGTTCGTGCGGTTCGACCCGGCAATTCCCGTGCACGTGTCAGCTTTTGGTCCGCGGTCGCTGGAGTTGGCTTCGCGTCACGGCGACGGATTGATCACATCAGCCCCGCTGGAGCCGGCGTCGATCGCGGGACTGCGCGCCGCTCTTGAGCGTTCGGGTGCCGCCAATGGCCGTACGGTCGCTCGAGCTCAGTTTCCCATTTCCACGCTGACAACGATGTGTGTGCTCGATGAGGGCGAGGCGGTCGACAGTGAGCGATGTCGGCGCGATGTCGGAGCCTTTGCTATCGCAGGGCTGCACTACATCTACGAGCAGTACGCGCAACTCGGTCGGCAGCCTCCGGCCCACGTTGCGGACATCTGGGACGACTACGTCGAGTATGTCGAGGAGGGTCCGGTCGACCGACGCCACCAGCGAATCCATCTCGGCCACAATTGCTGGGTCGAGCCTGACGAAGAGCGTTTTGTAACGGCGTCGTTGATCGAGCGGTCGTGCCTCGTCGGAACCGCTGAGCAACTGATCGAGCGCATCGGCGCGCTTGATGCCGCCGGGCTCGATCAGTTGGTGTTACTCCCGCCGCTCGACGCTAAGGAGCGAGTAGTCGCCGACGTGGCTTCGAAGGTAATGCCGTTCGTCTGATTCGAGTACTTTGACGGCGTCAGTTGGAGATGACGGCGACAGGATCGCCGAGTTGTAGGAATTCCCAGATCTGAACCGAGTTTGGTTTGCGCACCCGGAAGCATCCGGCCGACGCGCCGCGCTGATCGAGGTCGCCAACTGTGGCAGGGTTCTGGTTGACCACTTCGTGGAATGCAATCCGGTTGCCCCTCGGCGTGGTGTAGAACGCAACGAAGCGCTCCAGCGGCTCACCGCCGATTCCCAACGTGCTTCGATCGCGTGCAAACACCTCGTACGTGCCGACTGGCGGGAGGCCGTAGTTGCCCGATGCCGTGGTCATCGGGATCTCGTCAGTCACGGCGACGCCGTTCTTGCAGAGCCAGTAGCGCTGACTGGCCTTGTCGGCAACTGCTGCGCGTTCGGCTTCGGGGCAACCGCCCAGTTCGTACTCTATGTCGCCGAGTCTGGCGGCCGTCGCCGTGCCGGCCGGGAGCGACGGCGGGGTGGCGTTCGCAGTAGCAGTCGCGGTGGCAGCTGCCGGTTGCTCGCCCTCAGCATTCGCGTCGATCTCGTCACTG
Organism: uncultured Ilumatobacter sp.; assembly: GCA_905480335.1. GTDB lineage: Bacteria > Actinomycetota > Acidimicrobiia > Acidimicrobiales > Ilumatobacteraceae > Ilumatobacter_A. Next base: position 201,705 of record CAJQPY010000004.1, read on the forward strand.
CTGCCTTCGCCGACAACCGCAACATCCAACGCCTGGTTGGAGTCAGCGATGCCACATCCTGCAAGCAGCAGCGCAGCGGAGGCGATGGCGAGTCGAACGGTCACCGGGGCAGCCTATTTGTTCGTTGTTTCAATCGCCTGGTCGGTTCAGCCGCACGCGCGCCGAACGTATGGGTAGGGATTTACCGCTCGTCCGCCACCTGGATGGACCTGGAGGTGGAGGTGATTCGCGCTCGTGTTGCCGGTCTTGCCGACGTATCCGACGACGTCGCCGGCCGACACCGACCGATTTGATCCCGCATAGCGGCTGAGGTGGGCGTAGTAGTAGCGGGTGCCGCTTGAGCCGTAAAGTCGAAGGGTCAGCCCGCCGAGCTTGTTGCTTCGGAACTCGATGCGACCCGCCTCCATCGCAACCAGTGGAGTGCCAGATGGGGACATAATGTCGGTTCCTTGGTGGCGACGCCCGCCAGAGCGGGCTGCGCCCCATGTGTCGGCGTACGACCGCGGTCCAGCAACGGGGCAGAGCAAGCCCGAGCCGGCGTTGGTCGGAGCGGCTGTCGGTGCGACCAACGCTGCGGCCGAACCCGAGCGGGCCGGCGGCGCCGTCGCGGCCTGTGCCGGCGTTGCGGCAGCCGACCCCGCCTCGCGTTCGCGGCGTTCTTGCTCGTCGCGAGCGCGCTGCTGTCGTTCGAGTTCCTGGCGAACGGCCTCGTCGGCAAGGCGCTGCTTTTCGACTGCGCCGAGCTGTACCACTTCTTCTTCGGCAGCCACCTGGAGCGCTGCGAACGCCTCGACCGCTGCTTCGGCCGCATCTTGTTGGAGGGCCAACTCCTGGCGAGTTTCCTCGACGTCGCTCATTACGGCGTCGAATTCGTCGAGATTTGCAACGACGGTGTTTGCCGCCACGGACGCAAGGACGTCGGCGGTGAGTACGTCATTTGTCTTGTCGAGGTCGATGAACAATGGGAAACCAGGTCCGCCAGCGCCGACGAACTCGCGGACCGCCTGCGCTTCAAGTCCATCGCGCATCTCGTCAGCGCGGGCTTCGATGGCAGCCAACTGCTTCTCGGTCTCGGCAATGTCGAGGACGAGTTGGTCGACCTCGGACTCCTTGTCGAACATCGCTTGTGCAGCGGCGTTCGCTCGATCTCGGGCATTTTGGATTTCACGTGCGGCCCGTTCGGCGGGCGACTCGCTTGACTGGGCGTTCGCCGTTGACGACGCACTGATCGTCGCAGCGGCGAGCAGCACCGCAGTGACGCGGCGGATGCGCGTCCGAGCGGTTGGTGGGCGACGAGTCATAACGGAGAGGACAGTACCAAGTGGATGACGGTTTGATGACGACACTCTCGACAATTTGTTGAGAGTTTCCGAGGGATGCGGCAGTGTGCGGTAACGTCCGCGGCGCCATGGCCGAGTTGTTCGATCCCTCTGTCCATCCTCACCGTCGTCGAAATCCGTTGACGGGCGATTGGGTGGTGGTGTCGCCGCAGCGCACCAAACGACCCTGGCAGGGCCATACTGATGACGGTGGCGGGGTCAACACGTCGAGCCATGATCCCGGGTGTTATCTCTGTCCAGGAAACCGTCGCGCTGGTGATGTCACTAACCCGACGTACACCTCGACGTTTGTGTTCGAAAACGATTTTGCGGCGCTCCAACCTGGCGTCCCGGCGCCCGAAACCGATGGTTCGGGCGAGTTGTTCAAGATTGCTGCCGCCGACGGGGAATGCCGCGTGATTTGTTTCTCACCACGGCACGACCTGACTTTGGCGAAGATGACGCCTGACGAGATCGGCGTCGTGATCAACCTCTGGCACGATCAGTTCGCCGATCTCAACGAGACGTGGGAATGGGTCCAGTTGTTTGAAACCCGGGGCGCGATCTCCGGTGCGTCGAACGCTCATCCGCACGGTCAGATTTGGTCCTCGATGTTCGTTCCCAACGAAGCCGCCTCAGAGATCAAGTCGCAGGCCTCTTATCTGGCCAGTCGCGGCACGCAGCTGCTGATCGACTACGCGAAACATGAGGCGGCATCGGGCGAGCGGACGGTTGCGATCAACGAACGATGGATTGCAGTCGTGCCGTACTGGGCATACTGGCCATACGAGATGATCGTGATACCGCGGCGGCGCGTCGCAACATTGACCGAATTAGACACTGCGGATGACCAGGCACTCGCCGAGGTACTCCAGACGATGCTCGGAGCGTACGACCGGCTATTCAATACGTCGTTCCCTTACTGCTCGGGGTGGCACGGTGCACCGCGTTCGGGTGCTGCGGGCTTCCAGCTGCACGCTCACTATTACCCGCCGCTGTTGCGCTCGGCCGACATCGCCAAGATCCCGGCCAGCTACGAGTTACTCGCGAACCTGCAGCGCGACCTCACGCCAGAATCAGCTGCCGCCAACCTGCGTGATGTCTGCTGATGACGCACGGCACCCACGACTATGACATCGACCCTCGTAACACGTCGATCATCATTGGGATCAACGATGACCTACTGCCGCGCGAGCAAGCCGTCGTATCGGTTTTTGACAGCGGCTTCATGCTCGGCGACGGCGTCTGGGAGGGCATCCGTGTACACCACGGTCGGCTGGCTTTCATCGACGAACATCTCCGCCGGCTGTATGAGGGGGCGAAGGGAATCGACATGGACATCGGTCGTACTCCCGACGAATTGACCACAATGCTTCACGCAACGCTGGCAGCCAACGGGATGGAGACAGCAGACGGTGTCCACATTCGTCTGATGGTGACACGCGGTGTTAAATCGACGCCGTACCAGGATCCCCGCTTCACAATCACGCCGGCGACCATCGTCATCATCCCGGAGTACAAGACGGCCCGAGCCGAAACTCTCATTCAAGGGGTGCGGCTGTACACCGTGTCGACTCGCCGTGGTCGTCCCGACGTGCAGGATCCGAAGTGGAACTCGCACTCCAAACTCAACTGCATCTCGGCTTGCATCCAGGCGGCGCAGGCCGGCGCTGACGAGGGACTGATGCTTGATCCGCAGGGGTTCGTTGCGACGTGCAACTCGACGCACTTCTTCATCGTGCGTCACCCCGACGGCCCAGCCGGGCCACCCGAGGTCTGGACATCGACCGGCGACTACTGCATGCCCGGGATCACCCGACGCAATGTGTTGCGGCTGTGCGACAACGACGGAATTACCGCACGGGAGAAGAACTTCAGTCTGACGGAGTGTTACGGGGCGACCGAGGCGTTCGTGACTGGGACGTTCGCCGGGATCGCTCCGGTCACCGAGATTGACGGCCGAACGATCGGCACGGGCAAACGAGGGCCGATGGTCGCAGCGCTCCAGCAGCGGTACATCGAATTGCTCGACGAGGAGTGTGGATGACCCGTCTGGCGATGTGGTCAGGACCCCGGAACTTGTCGACGGCGATGATGCGGAGCTGGGAGAACCGGCCCGATACCGAGGTGCTCGATGAACCGCTCTACGCCGCATATCTCGCGTCGACCGGGCTTGATCATCCGGCCCGAGACGCGATCATCGCCGCTGGACCGAGTGACTTTGACACGGCGATCGCTGCCTGCCTCGCAACGCCGCGCGATCATGAGATCAGCTACCAGAAGCACATGGCGCACCACCTGCTCCCACATGTCGATCGGCAGTGGCTGGGCGAGTTCCGCAACTGTCTGCTCCTGCGTGATCCGCGGCGGGTTCTGGCGAGCTACTCGAAGGTGCGCTCCTGCGTCACCCTCGACGACATCGGGATCCCGCAACAGGTCGAGTTGCTTGAACACTGTGAACTGGTCATCGATTCGTCTGATTTCCTTCATGACCCGCGTGGATATCAGGTCGAGATCTGCCGGAGGCTGGAGGTGCCCTTCGATGCAGCGATGCTGCAGTGGCCTGCGGGAGCGCGTGAGACCGACGGGGTGTGGGCGTCGCACTGGTATGCATCTGTAGAAGCCTCCACCGGTTTCAGCGATCCGACGCTAGACGCCCCGCCAGAACTCGCCGGAGCGCTCGTCGACGTTGCCGCTGAGGCAATCGATGTCTATGAGCGGCTCCGCGACCATCGGATGGTGCTCTCGACGTCGTGATGTTGTCCGGGTGAGTAGTCGCCCTGGTGGCATCGATGTCGCGCCCTCAGCGAGGTACGACACCGAGATCAGTTGCGGCGTGGAGGATCGCCTCGAGAAAGCGATCGTTCGCCGTCTCGGTCGAAATGGTGACCCTCACGCCGACTTCAGGGAAGGCACGGGCGACCACGCCGCGCTGTTCGAGTGCAACGCCGAGATCAGCCGCCAGTGCGCCAACCGGCAGCCAGACGAAGTTGCCCTGCGGATTCGGTGTGGTCCATCCAGCGGCGCGAAGCGTTTCGGTGACCCGGTCCCGCTCGACGACGACATTGGCGACCCGGCTTTGCATCTCGTCGACTGCCGCAAGGCTTGCTCGTGCCGATCGTTGCGCAAGGTCGTTCACAGCGAAAGGTGCCAGTGTTCGATCGATCATCTCGATGACCTCGGGTGAGCCGTAGGCGTAGCCGACGCGCAACCCGGCCAACCCGTGTGCCTTGCTGAAGGTTCGGGTGATCACCAGGTTCGGATGGTCTGCGAGGAGGGGAGTCGAGTCAGTGACTCGCGGGTCATCGACGAACTCGGCGTACGCCTCGTCGAGCACCACAATGCAGGTGTCGGGAACGGCATCGAGCAGCATCTCGATCTCCGCAGTCGGGACCACCGTTCCGGTCGGGTTGTTTGGATTAGTGACGAACGCAACTTTCGTCTGGTGGGTGATCGCTGCAGCGAGCGCAGGGAGATCAAAGGTCTCATCGTGCAGCGGAACCCGAATCTCCTCGGCTTCGACGAGGCGAGCGAAGATTGGATATGCCTCAAACGACGGCCAACACATCGCCACGGCATCGCCGGGAGCGACGTAGGCGAGCAGGATTTGCTGCAGGATCCCTGCCGAACCAGCGCCTACCGTCACCTGGTTGCTTGCGACATTCAGGTGCGCGGCAAGCTCCGACCGCAGTGCGGCGGCTCCGTGATCGGGGTACAGGTTGACCTGTCCGATGCCCGCACTGATCGCTTCTGCCACCGACGGAAGCGGGCTGAACGGGGCCTCGTTCGATGCCAGCTTGACGGCGTCGATGACACCGTGGTCGGCCTCGGCGGCGGCAGCTGATCGGCCAGGCCGATAGGCGGGCAGCGCAGCAATTGAGGGGCGAGGTCGTCCGGTCACGTTGCGATTCTGGCACCATTGGTGAGTGTCGACCATCTCCGAAGCACCAGTGATCTGGGAGCCTGCGCCTGACGCGTGGGATCACAGCCGTCTCGCAGATTTCGCCCGATTCGTGGATGGTCCGATGCCCTGGTCCTTTGATGATTACGACGCCCTGCTGCGCTGGTCGCTCGACGCGCCCGAAGCGTTCTGGGGAGCGTTGTCGGATTGGGCCGAGATCCCCTGGAGCGTTGCACCGTCGCGAGCGCTCAGGGTCGACGCCATGCCCGGTGCAGTTTGGTTCCCGGGTGGACGGCTCAATCATGCCGAGCTCGCGCTCCGTCAGGCGACGCGCACGCCAGCCGCAACTGCGATCGTTTCGGTCAGCCAGACGCGGGATCGTCTCGAATTGTCGTGGGCCGAGCTCGCCGATCGGGTTGCTCGTTGTCGCCTCGGACTGGTCAAGTTGGGCGTCGGCACCGGCGATTGTGTTGTCGCCTACCTGCCCAACATTGCCGAGACGACGATTGCGTTCCTCGCGACTTCAAGTCTTGGAGCTATCTGGTCGTCATGTGCCCCCGAGTTCGGCGTGCGGGCCGTGACCGATCGGTGGTCGCAGGTCCGGCCGAAGGTGTTGCTGACCGTCGACGGTTATCGCTATGGCGACAAGGATGTCGACCGCTCCCGACATGTCGCCGAGATTGTTGCGGGGTTGCCAACGCTTGAGCACGTCGTGCGGCTTCCTTATCTCGACCCGAACGGGGAGGACGGTTGGTTGGCGCTGCTCGATCACGAACCGTCCGTCGCGAGCGAAGCCATGACGTTCGAACCGGTTGCGTTCGACCACCCGCTCTATGTTCTTTTTTCGTCGGGGACCACGGGTCTTCCGAAGCCGATCGTGCACTGTCATGGCGGTATCACGGTCGAACACGTCAAGGCGCTGGCGCTGCACTACGACCTCGGCCCTGGCGATCGCTTCTGCTGGTTTACGACTACCGGTTGGATGATGTGGAACTTCCTCACGTCGGCAGCACTGGTCGGTGCGACAGCGGTGCTCTTCGACGGCGATCCGGGTTCGCCTGACCTGTCGACATTGTGGTCGCTCGCCGCAAGAGAACACGTCGATGTGCTCGGGGTGAGTGCCCCGTTCGTGATGGCATGCCGCAAGGCAGGTCTGCGTCCTGTCGACGACCACGACCTTGCTGGGTTGCGGCACCTTGGGTCGACCGGGGCACCGCTCCCGCCGGAAGGCTTCCGGTGGATTGTCGACGCAGTGGGCGAACGCGTCCAGATCGGGTCGTTGAGCGGCGGCACCGACGTGTGCACTGGCTTCGTCGGACCAGCGCCAACGCTCCCCGTTCGAATCGGCGAGATCTCGACGCCGATGCTCGGGTGTGACGTACAGGCGTTCCGGTCCGATGGGAGTCGGTGTGACGCCAGTGAGACAGGCGAACTTGTCATCACGCAGCCGATGCCGTCGATGCCGACTGGGTTCTGGGGCGACGACGATGGATCGCGATACCGGGCGGCCTACTTCGAGGAATTTCCGGGCGTCTGGACGCACGGTGACTGGATCACGTTTACTGGCAGCGGTGGATGCGTCATCACCGGTCGCTCTGATGCGACCCTCAACCGTGGCGGAGTGCGCCTCGGCACGAGCGATTTCTACACGGTTGTCGAGTCGATGCCGCAGGTAGCGGACAGCCTCGTCGTGCATCTCGAGGATGCTGGCGGTGGTCCTGGCGAGCTGATCCTGCTGGTTGCGCTCGTGGCCGGAGCGACGCTTGACACTGCGTTGACCGATGATATCCGGGATCGCCTGCGCACCGAGCTGTCGCCGCGCCACGTACCTGACCTAATCGACCAAGTTGATGTCATCCCACGGACTCTCTCGGGTAAGAAGCTGGAAGTGCCGGTGAAACGCATGCTGCTTGGCGCGGCTGCGGACGAGACGGCGTCACGGGATTCGCTCGCCGACCCGACGGCGCTCGATGCGATCGAACGCTGGACTATCACCCGCGTTTCGTCGGGCACCTGACGACGATGGAGCGCCGTGCGAGCTTCGGGTGAAAACCCAGACGACGGGGT